>CAYQUE010000016.1:41162-42339 GCA_964420615.1 uncultured Alteromonadaceae bacterium
CATACCGACGAGTTGATTCGCCTGATCCCAGAGCTCATCGAGCATAACGAGGGCGCCTTGCTTTTGTTCACCTCGCGGCGGCAGATGGAGACGGTACTTGAAGGGGTACGTGGGACTCTCCGGCATCAGATTCTGGTGCAAGATCACATGAGCAAAAGCCAGTTGTTAGAGACGCACCGAAACAATATTGACCAACGTCTGCCATCTGCCATTTTCGGGCTCGCCAGTTTTTTCGAAGGCATCGATTTGCCCGGCAATTACTGTAGCCATGTCGTGATTGCCAAGCTGCCTTTCGCAGTGCCAGACGATCCGATTGCGGCGGCGCACTCGGAATTGCTTCAGGCGCAGGGTCGCGATCCGTTTATGGAGATCAGTGTCCCCGATGCCGCTCAAAAGCTCGTGCAAGCGAGTGGTCGGTTGCAGAGAACCGAAGATGACGAGGGCCGCATAAGCCTGCTGGATAGACGCGTATTAACGCGGCGCTATGGTAAAGCCATACTCAATACGCTACCTGCGTTTACATTTGATCTTAAGGGCTGAGGCGAAGAGATATTGAGGTGCGACAGCGATGATGCTTGATTCAGAACGCAGTGCCATCGCGGAGCAGTTGATCGATCTGGAGGCGGGCCTGCGTCAAGCAAATCTCTGGTCTGCTGAGACCCCCTCTATCGATGCACTGCAATCAGAACAGCCGTTTGCCATGGATAAGCTCGAACTGGAGGAATGGCTGCAATTTATCTTTATACCGACACTTTACGAATTGCTGGATAGCGGTTCGCCACTGCCCGATCGATGCTCAATCGCACCTATGGCAGAGGAAACGCTTGATAAGAAGCCGATACCCACTGCTTCGTTGATTGCGACAATTAGGGAATTGGATCGGCTGATTACAGAAACAGACTGATCTAGCCCCGAGAACCCTGGTATGAGACGGGCGCACCGACAGCGATCGGGCGCCCGGGGATTCCCTAAAACTGCACGCGCTTGGTGAAGCCGCCGTCAACGACGACGTTCGCGCCGGTCGTGAAGGCAGAACGCGGGCTTGCCAGGAAAGCTACCGTGTCTGCGACTTCGTAGTTGCTCCCCATGCGCCCCATCGGAATACTAGCGACGGTGGCGTTATAGAAGTCGGCCATGTGGGTCTTGATCTGCTCCCAGGCGCCGCCCTCAAAATAAA
>CAYQUE010000017.1:0-33469 GCA_964420615.1 uncultured Alteromonadaceae bacterium
CGATGGTAGTGTGGGGTCTCCCCATGTGAGAGTAGGTCATCGCCAGGCTTCTAAATCAAAAGGGTCACCCAACGGGTGGCCTTTTTTTTGACCTGCGGGCGAGTTCTGGACGAGAGTTTATTGACTCCTGCGATTTGCGTAAAAAAACTAGGGGTGCTCTGAGGCGCGCTATCTCCACAAGTTTTTGCAACCTAGCCCCAGAAGAGCCAGGCCCGCAGAGGTGTCCGGCCGCTACGCAAATTCAGCATCGTGGTATTGCGCGCAGCTTTACCCAATTAAGAGAATTCAACATCCAAGTTTGCGGTAAATCCTCAAACGGCCAAAACCCCTGTGCTTCTCAGTAACTATTCGGTGTCTTATTGGAGGCTAGTTGAGGCTTCAGTGTGCATCGTTGGAGTCCGTCCGTTATTGTCTATGGCGGGCAAGTATTGGGCGAGAACACTGGTGTGCCATCAGCACATATTTCGTCGGGTCTTTCTACATCGCAGTCGAGTATTTGGTAGAGATAGTTTCCGTCGGGTAACGTGAGTTTGATCTCGACCATGTCTGGGTCAGCCGCTGACTCTTCCGAGGCGATATCCGTCGCGACTCCAAAGGTGTGCGCCCATGCTCCTGCTCGACTCGAGCCGGGGTACGGCAGTCTCACTTCTTCGTTAATTACTGCGCAGCCTCCAGATCCCTTGACGCTGATTATGGAATTCGGCGGTGGCGGATTGTTGAAGTAGTCGGATACATAAAGAGTATAGGAACTGCCGCCTTTCAAGGCGCCGGTCACCTCCCGCTTAAAGTTATTAATGACCAGAAAACCAAATCCGTCGACAGAAGGGCTCAGAATTACTTGAACTGACGAAGAAAGGTGGAGAAGGTCCCGTGAACAAATGCCAACAGCCGCGTCGACCTCTCTGCATAGTACGCCGTTATATAGGCCATCAGGCAATGAGGAGCCCGCCGGCGCTCCTGGCGAGTCATTAAGGTCAAACACGCCATTATTGTTGAAGTCAAAATAAAATTCTTCGAGGCCTGCCAAGCAGATATCGTCTGCACTTGCGGGGTCAACGCAGTTCTCTCGTTGGGCTGGGGTATATAGGCCATCCTCATTATGGTCAGTAAACGCCTCGGTCAGATTAGTCCACCGCTCTCCTTCGTCGTAGAAGCCATTGCCATTGCTGTCTACAAAACTTTCCTCGCCGTTTACTATGGCCGTAATGGTGCTTCTTCCTCCACGGGGGGCACCGGGCGGGTTGATTGAGGGGTCACCAATATCGTCTGGACATGGCCCGTGGTTGACGCTGTGAGAGGGACAGTCGTAACGGTTGGGTGTCGAAGCGTCGAGATTCTCATTGATAGTGATAGGCGCCGAGTACTTTGCAACAGTCGCAGATGCTCTCGGGTTCTGGCTGTTCCATATTACTGCGCAATCGCCGTCGACAGTGAGGCAACTACCTACCACTCGCCCGTACTCAGTGGTAAAGGTAACCGCTGTCCCGTCTGGAACCGGATTATTGAATTTATCTGCAAGTCTTGCTTGTACTCTTGAGCAGAGGCCATCCTCCGCGAGACCACCGGAATAAGCTGCGCCGCATGTCGCTGTATCAGACGCGTGTGACCCACCATAAGGAATGTAGTGCGTCGCTGCCAGGGAGATTGAATTCTGATCTGCTACGCCCGTCGTGACCACTAAAGTTTTTGAAACGGTGCTCGGTTCATCAGAGTCTCGTTCGCCATTGTCGTTGAGGTCAACATAGGCGAGTACTTGAATGGGGCTTGCCACGGATCCAGAAAGTATCCGAGTTGAGACGACGCCATCCACACCCGATACAGCGGTGTAGCGCGTTGACCGACCGGCGGCCTCGTCTTCGGCATTCGCGAATTCACAGTAATTAAGCCCTTGGCAAGAAAGGGCAGAGTTCCCCACTCCCTGTAGTAACGAGAAATTCACGCGCGCCCCGACTACTGGGTTCATGAGGCTGTCTGTAACGTTGAAGAATATGTTCGCCGCTTCTGTCAAGTCAGAAGCCGATCCCGTGCCCCGGATTCCAATAATCTTGGTTGTGGTGCGCTCAGAGTTGAAGCTTATGACCTCACCCCGTATGGGTGCGATGCTAATCACACCTGTTGCCTCGGCTCCAGAGGATAACAGCCTGGCAGTGACCTTTTCCTCTCCTTCGCACCCGTTAGCTGTGAAGTTCACCGTAATCGTGGAGCCCAACGTAACCGGGCTGGGGGGGTCCAATGTCGCCAAGTCGCCAAATAAACAATTACTCGTAAACGACAGACTTTCTTGAGTAGTTACCGCCTCTAGATTCTCATCCACCACCACCAAAGTGAGTGCCGCTGTGCCGCCGGCTGATATCTGACCAGAGGGAGAAACTTTAATCGTTCCCTCTACGAAAGATCCAGAGTTATCAATGAAGCCTAGCTTTCGCTGCGCCGCTGGTACCTTTGTGGTAACTGAAAAGCTCAGGGAGCCGTCAGTCTCGACGTCATCATGTGTCACGCTAGCTGTCAGGGTTCCCGCGCCATCAACGCCATCTACTTCAACGTAGAGAATTGCGATGCCGTCGCCATCAGTGAGCGCAGTTCCACTCTCAGGGACAAGGCGGCCTATGGTCGTCTGGGCGGTTACCAATTTCTGGGTCAATGCGTCTCCGCCGGGGGACGAGACTTTTATGCGAAAAACACCACTGCTCAGAGGAGTTATTTCGGTGGTTTCGCGCCCCTGAAGATCGGTGAGGGTGATGTTGATCTTCGCACCCTCGGGTGGGGCCGCCGGCACAAAACCGGTGCCATTGTCTTCGGTGCCACCGCCGCCGCCACACGCGGTAACAAGTGCAGCGGTCGCTGCAAAGGTTGCCAAACGGTTCATCTTCCTGATCCACCCTTTGATCATCGTTATTCTCCAAAATCCATTTAATTGACCGAGGCTGAAAGCAACCCGTCTAACCCTATTTTTGCTATTGAGTTAAAACAACCAGCAAAAGATATCACGCGAGGCTAATAAAGCCTGTGTATTACTGCCACTCTAAAGACTTTGGGGGCTCGAGGAGCGCGCATATCCAGACAAAGACGACACTGCTATTCTCCTCGCATGCCCGACTCAGAACCGCATTCTGCCTCAGTGCTCGCTATCAGCGTGGTGCTGTATCACAGCCCGCTTGCGCAGCTGAGGGCGCTAATAGAGTCTATTGATGTAGCCCTGAGGAGAGCCCGATTGGCAAATGTGCCGCTGGTTTTAGTCGACCACAGTGGAGTCGAAAACTACCAGCGCGACTGCCGGGCACTGTGCGACGCTTTTGCTCTTCGTGAAACCCTCCAGCTCGCTTTTGTCGCGGCGCCAGCCAATAAGGGTTATGGCGCCGGCCAGAACCGAGCGCTCTGCGAGGTTGAGAGCCCCTATCATTTGGTGCTGAATCCTGACGTCGAACTTGCTGAGGACGCGATTGCCCTGGCGCTCGCGACGCTGGAATCCCGCAAGGACATTGCGCTACTTGCCCCGCGAGGGTTCAGCGAGGCGGGTACTCCCGAGTATCTGGCCAAAGGCTACCCGTCAGTCGCGGTATTGGCTCTGCGGGGGTTCGCGCCGAATTGGTTGCGACATCGCTTTCCTCACAGTCTCGCGCGCTACGAACTCAGGCAAGACCCGTCGTTAGACGCGCTCAGGGAGATTACCCTGGCCTCGGGCTGCTGTATGTGGATCCGCCGGGAATGGCTGGATCGCGTGGGTGGCTTCGACGAGCGGTTTTTCCTGTACTTTGAAGATTACGACCTCTCGCTCAAATTAGCCAAATGGGGTGGTGTGCTCGAGCATCGCGACATTCATATTGTTCATCATGGAGGCGGCGCGTCGCGCAAAGGTATGCGTCACGTGATGTGGTTCGTGGTGAGCGCTACGCGATTTTTTAATCGTTGGGGATGGCGATGGTTCGGTTGAGACACCCATCAGTGACATAATGTAGCGATGACTGAGTCTGAAAAAATGGAGAGCGCCTCACAGGCCCAGTGGCAGGCTGAGTGCGCGCGACGAGCTTTACTAGCGCACCTGGGCATTACGCCGCTGGTGAGCCGTCAGGATCCCGTAGGCGCCCGTCCGGCCGCCCGATTATTGACGCCGCTCAATGCTGATCAAGTGCTCACCCAGATATCGGGGGATTCGGGCGACATGGCCGCGGACCAATTGCGCGCGTTGATCCGTGAGAGTGGAGATGCACAACCCGAGTCTCAGCAGGCCGCGGTTCTCACGAGCGAGGTATCGGCGGCGCCTCTCGCTGTGACGTCAGTTGCGGTGGCGACCCGCGTATCGGTGCTGGTGGTGACGACCGCAGACATTGTGTGGGTGGAGACGCTGGAAGATCAGCTGTTAAGGCAGGAGCAATTGCAGCTGATCGCGGCGATGGCGCGCGCAATACGGGGTGCTAGCGTGTCGTCCCGCCACCAACAGTTCGACTGGCCGCCGGCCGAGAATAGTGCAGCACTTCAGGCCGGTGGGTTTCAGGACATGCTGTCCGGATTTATGCAGCGATTGGTGACAGACCACGATTCACAACACGTCATTTATCTGGGCCCGGTCGACGGCATGCCCGCACTCTCATTGCAAACCCATGGGCTGCCCTCCAGTCTTGATATGTTGCGCGAGCCTGCGCTAAAGCGGCAGGCATGGTCAGTTTTGAAGCCCTTGCGCCTTGGTATCTGATCCGAGCTTTGCCATAACCCAGCTTCGGGTAGGTGACGAAACGGCGCTTCAAGCACTCTACGAACCCGCAGCGGACAACAGCGCTCAGGGTCCAACGCTGACGTTTCTCGCGGGTTTGCTCAAAAAGCCCCAATGCCGCGCTTGGTCACTGTGTGATCGCGATACCCCCGTGGGAGCGATTTGGTATCAGTGCGTTGCCCCAGGGGCGGAGCTGATAGATCTCCGCATCCTTCGGGCGTGCAGACGACGAGGATACGCAAACCACTTACTCAGAGAGACGCTGCATACGCTCGCGGCAGAGAAGATCAGTCGAGTCGACCTCGAGGTGCGCGAATCGAATGTCCCAGCGCGGCAGCTTTATGGCGCGCACGGGTTCGTGATGACCGGTCGGCGACGTAAATATTACCCTTCGTCTTCGGGCCGCGAGGATGCGATCCTCATGTCATTGGCTTTGTCATCGAGAGACGCGTCGCAATGAATATTGTCGAGACCGAATACTGGTGCCTGATGTTGCCGCCTGAGTGGTCTGCGGAGCAGGACGATGACGTGATTCGCATCTTCGATCAGGACGACATCGGCGAGCTCGCGCTCACCACCCTGGTGCGGGAGCCCGACGCGGGAGCCGCTAGCATGCCTGATCAGTTAGCGGCGGAGGAATCACCCGAGGTCACCCTATGGTCTGATGCCAGTTTCGGCAGTTTTTCTGGGGTTACCGGCGGCTTTGAGGAGGATGATGCCGTCGTTAGAGAGTGGTACCTGAGCCACGATCCTGTGTTGCTTTACATTACTTACGTTTGCGACAAGGAAGACGCTGGGATGGATGACGCCGCGGTGGATGAAATTCTGGGGACGTTGGTTGCAGGTGACGCGATTTCAGACGAGCAAGCAGTGGCCGTAACTGAATAGCGCCTTGCTCAGGAGATCGTGCCGGTCACCCGTACACGTTTGCTGCCCGCAATGGGCTCCTCGATCTGCGCCCGGGCGCGCCGATCCAAGGTCGTATCAATCTGGTTTTTCAGTGCGATCAAACATCCGGTCACCAAGAACGCTCCTGGCGGCAGAATTGCAACCAACAGCGGGTAATCAATGGAAAACACTGTCCATCGCCAGTGCTCTGCGCCCGCTCCAAAGAGCAGCTGCATATCGGCAAACAGTGTTCCCGTGCCGATGAGTTCCCGGATCGCTCCCAGGATCACCAATACCGCGCCAAAGCCGATTCCCATAATGAAGCCATCATAGAGTGCGGTCGGCAGCGGGTTTTTTCGGGCAAAGGCATCTGCGCGGCCGAGGATGATGCAGTTGGTTGTAATCAACGGCAGGAATATTCCGAGTATCTGATAAAGCTCGTAGCTGTAGGCCTGCATGAGTAGCTCGGTCACCGTAACGGCGGCGGCAATAATCATCACAAATACCGGCAGTCGAATGGTGTCAGATACCAGACTGCGGATCAGCGAAACCGCGGTATTTGAGACAACCAAAACAAACAGAGTGGCGGCTGCGAGCCCGAGCGCATTCACCGTAGAAGCCGTTACCGCAAGAAGCGGGCACAGACCGAGTAACTGCACCAGGGCGGGATTGTTTTTCCACAGGCCGTTGAGCGTGAGTTGACTGAAAGACACGTGACTCATGAGGCATCCGCCGGTATTTCAAAAAGAACATCGTTGTTGGAGGCAGCGTACTCCAACGCCCGGCGTGTAGCGAGGATCACCGCGCGAGGCGTGACTGTCGCGCCGGTGAATTGGTCGAAAACGCCGCCCTCTTTTTTTACTGCCCACGATGGTGGTGGTGGGTCGGCCAAGCTGCGATTCTCAAAGCCCAATATCCATTGCGACTTTCGCCGGTCGACTTTGTCACCCAAGCCGGGTGTTTCGCGATGCGCCACCACGCGAACACCGGCAACGGTCCCGTCGTTGCGAATACCCACCAGCGCTCGAATGTCACCGCTGTACCCGTCTCGCGCAGTGACTGGCAATATAACGCCGATGACGTTCTCACCCCGACGCACGCGATAGCCCTCGCGGGTCTCGCGAATGCCGAGCAATGGCGTGTCTGCGGCAACTGAAAACGTATCGTCGACGATATCGTTATCGTGTGTTTCGGCTGGGAAGATTTCCAGCAACTGTCTCGCTTCCGCGCGACGCACTTCCTGCTCAATCTGCGCTTCAGTGCGCAGGTAGGTCCAACCAATAGACAATGAGGTGATGGCGGCAAAGGCAGCCAATACCGTGCCGCTAATGCCAATTGACGCGAGCCCCTTCATGGATCTCTGCTCCGCGTGCCATACACCGTCGGTTGGGTATAGTGATCAATAAAGGGCGCGCAAAAATTCAAGATCAGCACCGCAAAGGCGACGGCGTCCGGGTAATTACCGAGCACGCGGATTAAATAAACCAGAAGCCCAATCAGGGCGCCAAAAATCAAGCGGCCGCGATTGGAAACCGCCGAGCTTACTGGGTCAGTAATGATAAAGAAGGCTGCAAACATCGTCGCGCCGCTAAACAGATGAAACAGTGCGCTACCGCCACTCTCGGAGCTGCCGCCGTCATACCCCATCAGTGCACTGAGGCTCAGCGCCACCAGCATCGCAATGGGTGCATGCCAGGTGAAGATGCGCCGGTACAAAAGCCAAGCACCTCCGGCGAGAAACGCCAGGTTGACTTCAAACCAGCCAACGCCCGCCCATCCCGAGAGTTCCGCACGCTCCGTCAGCAAATCGTCAAACAGCAAACCTGTATTTTGCCGCAGTAGGTCCAAAGGCGTGGCTGCCGTTACCGCATCAATGCCACCGGGTGCAAACAGGTGCTGCCAGGTCTCGACGAGTCCCGGGACGTCGCCAAGTCCACGGGGTGGCGCCCAGTGACTCATTTGCACCGGGAAGGAAATCAGCAATACCACGTAGCCCACCATGGCGGGATTAAACGGGTTATAACCGAGTCCGCCGAAAACCTGTTTGCCAAGTAGCACGGCTGTCAGCACCCCGATCACAATCAGCCACCAGGGAGCATAGGGGGGTAGGGCAATACACAGCAGTGTCGAGGTGACCAGCACGCTCAGGTCACTCACGGCAGCGCGGGGGTCGCGGCCGCGCAGCGCCGTCACTGCATACTCACACCCCACGGCCAGTGCGCCGCCAAAGATAATATTGGCTAGCGTGCCGGGTCCAAAGAAGTAGGTCATAACGGCAACGCCGGGGAGTGTTGCCAGCAAGACGTCACGCATGACCGCGGAGACTTGGTGCTGCCCGGACGCATGGGGCGAGGTGACCCGGATCAGACTCATGGGGTCTTATCCTGCTCTGCTTTGCGCGCCTTGGCACGCTCGATGGCCGCCTGAATCGGGTCGGCACCTTCCTCATCCGCTTTACTTTCTGCCGCCGCTTTGCGCGCAGCGCGTTTGGCCTCCCGCGCCGCATGCTCCGCATCGAGTCTCGCCTGACGCGCCTCGAAGCGGTCGCGGGAATTATCAGACCGCTTTCTTTCTTGTTCGCTGTCGCGAATTTGCCCCTTGGCTGCGCGGTAGTACTGCACCAACGGAATCTGGCTGGGGCAGACATAGGCGCAGGCGCCGCATTCGATGCAGTCAAACAACCGATGCTCGGTCAGTTGCTCTTGGTCTTTCGCGCGCGCATACCAGTAAAGCTGTTGTGGCAATAGCGAAGCCGGGCACGCCTCAGCGCAATGACCGCAACGAATACAGGGTTTGGCGGGGCCCGGTAACGGCAGTTCGGACAAAGTGGGCGCCAGCAAGCAGTTGGTGATTTTGGTAATCGGAGCGCTGAGATCCGATACGGCAAAGCCCATCATCGGTCCCCCGTGAATAATGCGTTGCTCGGCGCCCAGCGTCAGTCCAGCCTCGACCAATAAATCCTCGATCGGTGTTCCCAGACACGCCATAACGTTGCCCGGTCGCGCCAAGGCCTCTCCCGTGAGCGTCACGATGCGATGAGTTAACGGCCTGCCTTCGCAGATGGCTTGTCGCGCTGCGACGGCGGTCCCGGGGTTCACGCATACCAGTCCGATGTCGGCGGGTATCCCGCCGGAGGGGACCTGCTGTCCCGTCAGGATCTCAATGATCTGCTTTTCGCCGCCCGAGGGGTATTTGGTGGGGAAGGTCGCTACCTCTATGTTCGCACCTGCTTCCAAGGCTGCGGCCTCAACGCGCGCGATCGCTTCGGGCTTGTTGTCCTCGATGCCAATCAAAATATGACCCGCGCCGACCACGTGCGCCAAAATCTGCGCGCCTTCAATGAGCGCTGCTGCCTGACACTGCATGAGCGTATCGTCGGCAGTGATATAAGGCTCGCACTCTGTGCCGTTGACGAGCAGTGTTTCGATGGGACGAGCCGGGCCCGGGTTGAGTTTGACCGCGGTGGGAAACCCTGCGCCGCCCATCCCTGCAATGCCGGCATCGCGAATGCGCTCGATCAGTGCTTCGGGGGAGAGTTCCCGCCAGTTAGTAACGCCGCTCATTAGCCGCCACTCATCCTTGCCATCGGTTTCGAGCACGATACAAATATCTTGGAGTCCAGAGGCATGGGCAAGGGGGTAGGGTGCGACATCGATAACTCTGCCAGAAGTTGGCGCGTGCACAGGCACGCTCATCGCGCCTTGCGCCTCGGCCATCAACTGTCCCCCCAGCACCGACTCACCAACCGCAACGACCGCTTTTGCGGGCACTCCCAAATGCTGCCTAACGGGTAACATCAATGTCCGGGGAATCGCCGCGTCGCGGAGTTCACCGGGTCTAGATAGCGACTTCCGGTCGGGAGGGTGGATGCCACCGTGAATATCGTGGATGGCTCTCATGCCGCGTCCTGCCGGTGCGCGTCGCTGGCAATAACATCGAAACGCGGCGCACGATCAGCAGGTAGTGGCCAATGCCAGTAGCCGATACCTTGTTTCCGGGGGATGAGGTCGATGCAGTCGACTGGGCAGGGTTCAATACAGAGATCGCAGCCCGTGCACTCGTCAGCGATGACGGTGTGCATGACTTTAGCGGCACCCAAAATTGCGTCGACCGGACAGGCCTGAATGCATTTGGTGCAACCAATGCATTCGTCCTCGCGAATCCAGGCCACCACGGGTTCTTTCTCAACGCCGTGTTCCGCGTCGAGTGGTTGTGGTTCGACATCCAGCAAATCGGCCAGCGCCTGAATCGTCTCTTCACCGCCCGGCGGACATTTGTTGATGGCGTCGCCCTCGGCAATAGCCTCCGAGTAGGGGCGACAGCCGGGGTACCCACACTGTCCACACTGGGTCTGGGGCAGCAATGCGTTAATTTGCTCACTAATCGGGTTGCCTTCGACTCGGAAGCGCACCGCGGCGTAGCCCAGTAACGCACCAAATACCGCGCCGAGGCAGAGCAATGCGAGCAGTGCGCCGAGTAGCGGCTGATCTGCAAGTAGCGCAGGCATCAAATCAGCCCCGCAAATCCCATAAATGCAAGCGAGGCCAGCCCGGCAGTAATCATGCCAATGGCGGCTCCTTGAAAAGGCTCCGGCACATCAGCGACGGCGAGCCGCTCGCGCATGGCCGCAAACAGCACCAGCACCAGAGAAAATCCCAGTGCCGCTCCCAGCCCATAGAACAGCGACTCGATAAAGTTATGGGCTTGATTGATGTTGAGGAGGGCAACGCCAAGGACGGCGCAATTGGTGGTAATGAGGGGCAAAAAGACACCCAGTACCCGATGCAGTAACGGGCTGGTCTTGCGCACGACCATCTCGGTAAATTGCACCACGACGGCGATAACCAGAATGAAACTGATGGTTCTCAGATAGGCGAGATCGAGGGGGATCAGCAAATAGTTGTATGTAAGATAGCTGCACACCGATGCCAAGGTGAGGACAAAAGTGGTGGCGACGGACATGCCCATTGCGGTCTCAAGTTTGTTGGACACGCCCATGAAGGGACAGAGTCCAAGAAACTGTACCAGCACAAAATTATTGACCAAGACCGCACCCACCAACAGCAGCGCGATATCACCCAGCATCTCATCCCCCTGCGGCGAACACGTATCGACTCAAAACCGCAATAGTAGGCAATATATCAGGTGTCTGGCAGGAAGTATTTCCTCGCGACGCCTTCGATCTTGACGACATTGAAGTCCTGCGCGCCGCGTTAGGCGCCGCTTTTGCTCGCCTCAACCATGGCGGCTACGACTTCGGCATCGACTCGTTGCAGCAGGGGCTCGAAGGGGGCTAGCTGATGGGCTTCTAGGGGGCGATCGAGCGCGGTCCAGTCCAGAGACGTTTGCAAGAATGCTTCTGCCTTGGACGCCATTGCGGGAAGCACGGGTTTCAAGTAAGTCGCCAGTGCGCGGAACAAGTTGATCCCGACAGAACATACGGCCTGCACCTCGGCTGACTGGTTCTCGTCTTTCGCCATGACCCAAGGTTTTTTGTCGTCAATATACTGGTTGGCGCGATCCGCCAGTGCAATCACTTCACGCATAGCGCGATTAAATTCTCGCCACTCATAAAGCGCAGCAATGTCCTCGCCGGCATCGATAAACGACTGCACCAGTGCCGGCTCGGCACAGGTGGCGCTCATCTGATTGTCGAACCCCTTGCGTAGAAAACCCGCGCAGCGGCTGGCGATGTTGACCACCTTACCAATGAGGTCGGCGTTAACGCGCTGCACAAAATCTTCCAGATTCAAGTCGATATCGTCTACGCCGGCTGACAATTTCGCGGCGAAGTAGTAGCGGATAAATTCCGGGTCGAGGTGTTGGAGGTAGGTTTCCGCGAGAATAAAAGTGCCGCGGCTCTTCGACATCTTGACGCCGTTGACCGTCAGAAACCCGTGCGCATAAACGGCTGTGGGTTGTCGGAGTCCCGCGCTGTCCAGCATTGCAGGCCAGAAGAGCCCATGGAAATTGACAATGTCCTTGCCGATGAAATGATAAAGCTCGGTATCGCCGCCTGGCATCCAATAGGCATCAAAATCATCGCCCTGCTCGCGGCACAGGACCTCGTGGCTGGCGATATAACCAATGGGCGCATCGAGCCACACATAAAAATATTTGTCGGGATACCCGGGAATTTCGAAGCCGAAGTAGGGGGCGTCACGGCTGATGTCCCAGTCCTGTAGACCGGCGTCAAGCCACTCTCTCAGTTTGTTGGCAATGGGTGGTTGTAGCTGGCCGCTAGAGATCCATGCGGTCAGTAATGCCTCAAAGTGCCCCAGCTGGAAAAAAAGGTGGCTGGAGACTTTATCGACAGGCGCTGCACCGGAAAGCGCCGATACCGGATCAATCAGATCGGCCGGCGAATAGGTCGCGCCACAAGCCTCGCAATTGTCACCGTATTGGTCCGGCGCCTTGCACTTGGGGCAGGTGCCTTTGATAAATCGGTCCGCAAGAAACAACCCCTTCTCGGGATCGTAGGCCTGCGTGATCTCGCGCACCGCAATATGCCCCGCCTGTTCCAAACGGGTGAAGATCGTCTCTGACCAGCGCTGGTTTTCCGGTGAATGGGTCGAGTGATACTGGTCAAAGGAAATTAAAAAACCCGCGGAATCGCGCTCGTGATTGGCTTGAATAGCCGCGATATGCGCTTCGGGTGATCGGCCCGCCGCCTCTGCGGACAGCATGATCGCGGTGCCGTGCGCATCATCTGCACACACGTAGCGGCAGGCGTGACCGCGCGAGCGCTGAAATCTCACCCAGATATCGGTTTGGGTTTGCTCGAGCATATGCCCCAGATGCAAAGGTGCGTTGGCATAGGGCAATGCCGAGGTCACCAATATTTTTCGCTGGGGAGCGCTCATGAAACCCTCTGTCGGGTGTTGGAAGGCGCGCAGTCTAACGGATTTTGGCTGTTTTCGCTGTGTGGGAGTGATCGGATGCGTATGTGCAGGGGGTATACTCTCGCGTCCTGTCTTAAAGAGGGTTTTTCTGGTGTCATCTCCCCGCCACGTGGTAGCGATCGCCTCCGGCAAGGGCGGCGTGGGTAAGTCGACGGTAACGACCAATCTGGCGGCGGCGCTAAAGCGGCAGGGGCTGGCGGTAGGGCTCCTGGATGCTGATATTTATGGCCCCAGTCAGCAGCACATGCTGGGTGTCCCGGAAAGCACGGTACCGGATCAGCAAGATGGCGCATTTCTATTGCCGGTCGAGGCACATGGTCTCCAGACCATGTCCATGGGTTATTTGAGTTCCCCAAAAACACCCATGGTGTGGCGGGGCCCGATGGCCAGTTCTGCGATGAGCCAGTTGCTGGAGAAAACCCTATGGGGTGACCTCGACATTTTACTCATCGATATGCCCCCCGGTACGGGCGACATCCAGCTGACGCTAGCGCAGCGATCAACATTGTCGGGTGCGGTCATTGTGACCACGCCGCAAGACATTGCGTTGTTGGATGCGCGCAAGGGCATCGAGATGTTTCAAAAGGTGGAAGTCCCGGTGTTTGGCATGATTGAGAACATGGCGGCGCATGTCTGTAGCGCCTGTGGCCACGTCGATCCCTTGTTTGGCGAAGCAGGGGGACGGGACCTTGCAGATGCTTACGATGTCCCGCTGTTGGGACAGATTCCCCTGACCCGAGTGATTCGTGAGTGTTCGGATCAGGGAGTGCCGGTGGTAGTGGCTGAGCCCGAAGGCCCCGTGGCAGCGATTTATCTCGAAATGGGCCAGCAATTAATGGCCATGTTGGAGCAATATGAGGCGCCCGAGGGGCCCGCAATCAGCATGGGTGACTGAAGAACAACGGGTAATGAGTGGCAGAAGGAGCATGTTTTGAGCATCAAATCAGACCGATGGATCCGGAGAATGGCCGAGCAGGAGGGCATGATCGAACCGTTTGCGCCCGATCAGGTCCGCACAGAGGGTGACCGACGCTTGATCTCCTATGGTACGTCGAGTTACGGCTACGATGTGCGCTGCTCCCGCGAGTTCAAGGTGTTTACTAATATTCACTCGGCCACGGTCGACCCCAAGCATTTTGATGAGGACAGCTTTGTACATGTGGAAGGCGACGTTTGTGTCATCCCTCCAAACTCCTTCGCGTTGGCGTGCACGGTTGAGTATTTCCGCATTCCGCGCAATGTGCTCACGATCTGTCTGGGAAAATCAACCTACGCCCGCTGCGGCATTATCGTGAACGTGACGCCTCTGGAACCCGAATGGGAGGGCCACGTAACCCTCGAATTCTCAAACACCACGACGTTGCCAGCCAAGATTTATGCGAACGAGGGCGTGGCGCAGATGTTGTTCTTTGAGTCTGACGAGGTCTGCGAGACCAGCTACGCTGATCGCGGCGGCAAGTATCAAGGACAGCGAGGCGTAACCCTGCCCCGAGCCTGATAATAGCGATGGGTGTTCAGTGCCGATGAGCTGCAGCGCGCCCGCTTCAGGGGGTAAGGGGTGTGCCTCCGATTGACGCGTCGACGAGCTCTATCACGGTCTTGTCGCCGCGCTCGACATGCTCTGTTCGCACCATTAAAAAGCTGTGCTCCACCGCTAACCAAGTATCCGAGCTACGCTCATTGGGATCATCATATTGCAGCCGATAATGTGCGGTTTGTAGTTCACCCAGGGCCGTATTGAGGGTTCCGATCTCGACCAGATCAAAGTGTTTTAACTTGATCTTCGGTCCATCCACAATCGATAGCGATATCCGCGCCGGCGGTTGGTCGGCGCGCAGCAGTAACAAGCGCATTTGCTCTTGCTGGCTGAGTCGATCCAGCACGTCGGGCGACCACGGGTGCTCAGTCCACTGCTTTTTGCGCAGGCTGCGAATGAGCCCTGCGTCAGCGTCGAATATCACTTCGCGGCGTCGATTACTGATGCCACTTAATTGATACACGAAGTGCTCACCGACAATCTGATCGTCATTGACCGTGAAGTCCGAGTCCTCGCTCAGCTTGACCAGAAAACCCTTTTTCGCTGACTGATTGAGATGATAACCCGCCGCAGATTCGGTGAGGGTGCGCTTTAGCTCCACAGTGAAGCCCGCTACTTTAGTGCGATACGTCGCCTCGTAGGGCGAGAGCGGGGCGTCATTGCCTTGACCCGTCGTTGCCAAAAGACTGAGCAGAGCGCCAAGACCCAGGCGCGCTATTTGGCTCATGTTGCCTCCCAGAGGTGGCCTGATGGGGGTAACGGCTCACCGTCCTTGTGCAGGATACCTTCTTTGAAGGTGAGCCGACCAGTCACATGCCAATTCACGGCCGCGGGGTAGATCTGGTGCTCAATTTCGAGCACCCGGGAGGCCAGAGTCTCTGCGGAATCGTCCGCCCGGATGGCCACCTTGGCCTGCACAATGGCCGGGCCACCATCCAGCTCGCTGGTCACGTAGTGAACCGTCGCGCCCGCATGGCGGTCCCCGCTGTCCAACGCCCGCTGGTGTGTGTGGAGTCCGGGGTACAGCGGTAGCAGAGAGGGGTGGATGTTCATCAAACGTCCGGTGAAGCGGTCGACAAACTCCGGGGTAAGAATACGCATGAAACCCGCGAGCACCACAAGGTCGGGGTTGACGTGGTCGATTGCACCCGCCAGATCCCGGTCAAACGCCGCTCGCGTGTGATAGGCCTGATGATCAATCAAGGCGGTATCAATCCCAGCCTCGCGGGCGATATCAATGCCGCCTGCGCCCGGACGATTACTGATTACCAGCCCGATATTGGCGCCAAGGTCACCGCGGTCGGCGGCTGCCAGCAGTGATGCAAAGTTCGAGCCTCGACCGGATAGCAATACCGCGATGCGCATGGTCACGGCGCTACCCTTGCTCCAGCCTGACTCCGGAGGATTGATCCGTGATGACACCGAGGTCCCAGGCCGATATGCCGTGATCGGCCAGAAGGGATAGCGTGGTTGATGCGTGCTGCGGTGAGACGACCAGAATCATGCCGACGCCACAGTTAAAGGTTCTCATCATCTCCTGCTCGGTGATGTTGCCGCCCGCCTGCAGCCATTGGAACACGGGCGGTAGCTGCCAGCTATCGCGGTGAACGATCGCGCCGAGCCCCTCGGGTAGGACACGGGGCAAGTTTTCCAGAATGCCACCCCCGGTAATATGTGCCATCGCATTGATCGCAACCTGACGTTGCACCGCCAGCAGCGGGCGGTTGTAGATGGTCGTGGGGGCGAGTAGTGCTTGCGCCAGGGTGGTATCGCCGCAGCGGTCTTCCACCTGAGCGCCCGTATGCGAGAGTACCTTGCGAATCAGGCTATAGCCGTTGGAATGCGGACCGCTCGAGGGAAGCGCCAACAGGCGGTCCCCCGCTTGCACCTGACTACCATCAATGATCTGAGCGCGCTCGACGACGCCGACGCAGAAGCCCGCGAGGTCATAGTCTTCCCCTTCGTACATGCCGGGCATTTCTGCGGTTTCGCCGCCGACCAGCGCCGCTCCGGCCATTTCACAGCCCTTGCCAATACCCGCTACCACTGCGGCGGCAATATCGACGTTGAGCTTTCCCGTGGCGTAGTAGTCGAGAAAAAACAGGGGTTCGGCGCCGACGACAGCAATGTCGTTGGTGCACATGGCCACCAGGTCGATCCCGATGGTGTCGTGAATGCCGAGATCCATCGCCAGACGCAATTTGGTGCCTACGCCGTCGGTTCCCGAGACCAGAATGGGCTCCTGATAACCACTCGGGATGGCGCAGAGGGCGCCAAAGCCGCCTAGGCCGCCCAGCACCTCCGGGCGTTGCGTTGCTTTGCTGACCGATTTGATGCGCTCGACCAGGGCATTACCTGCGTCGATATCCACCCCGGCATCACGGTAGGTGAGAGAGGGCTGCGCAGGCTTGTCTTGGCTCATTCGAATCACTCGGCGGATTGGCGGCTTTGGGGACACCGAGATAGTAATGTGCAAGCCAGCTGCAGGAAAGCACGAGTCTCAGCTTTGGTAGATAATGTGCGTCTTTGTCGCGGTGACCGCCTCCACGGGCGGGGTCGTCCCCGGGCAGTAACGAGCGGGTTGCTGGCGGTGGTGAGCGAGATTCAGGACGGACATCGGGTAACGCGGTGTGCATGACACGTAACAGATCGAGAAAAACAAGCGCCCAGGATGTGCGCGCTACTTGGATGAGTCACCCGCTGTGCGGCGTGCTGCTGGGTCTCGCGCTATGGTGCGCGGATGTAGGCCCTGCGGCGGCACAAGCCGCAGAATGGGTTGTCCGCATTGACGTGGACGATCGCAGTGAAAACAGCATTGACCTCGCCGCACGCGCGGCGTTGGAAAGCGCGTTACTCAGCCGCTCTGGAGATCGCCGCCTGCTGGAACATCCTACCGTTGCAGCTGCTCTGGCTGCTGCGCGCGCGCAACTCTCGCTGTACCAGTTCGAACGGGTCGACAACCGAAATCGGTTTGTGGCGCACATCGATAAAATCGCACTCGATAATCTGATTCGCTCCGCGGACGGAACGGTGTGGGCTGATGATCGTCCGCCGGTGCTCCTTTGGCTGGTCGTTGATGACGTCGAAGGACGCCGCTTTGGTAATGGCTCCAGTGAAGAGATGATCTGGCGGGCACTGGAGTCTGGGTTCGATGCGCTGGGTGTCAATCTGCGCCGTCCGCTCTATGATTTGCCCGATGCCTTACTGGTCTCTCCCGATACCTTGTGGCAGCGAGACTTTGGACCCGTCATTGAAGCGTCCGCCCGCTATGGTATTGAACACTTATTGCTCGGGCGCCTTGTGCCACTGAGCGGGGGTCGCTTTATTGCCGAGTGGATTTACCGTGACGCCTCGATTGAACGTTCGACTTCCCTGCAGGCTCCGACGGTGGCAGCGGCGATTGAACCAGGCTTAGAGCTGGCGATGGCGGAGATGCGCCAGCAATTCGCGGTATCGCTGTCCAACGCGGCGGCGTCTGCCTCGTTACAAATTCGCATCGGCAATGTTGTGAGCTTGGCGGACTATGAGGCGGTGACCGCCGCTATTGGGCGGATTCAAACGCTTGAGCGGGTTCGCCCGCTCGCGGTAGATGGCGATGTACTCACTCTCGAGCTCTTCGGAATTGGCGATTTGCAGACGCTGGCGCGCCTGACTGCGGGTAACAAAAATTTAACCTGGGTCAGTGACGCTGATGGCCGTGACGACACCGTGACGCTGCTCTGGCAGGATTTGTGAATTCCGCGTGAGTATCTCCAGACGATGATCTCTCAGGCCCCACAGATCCCGCTGCCGATCCGGCGGGAAGACTTCGCCACCTGGGCTAACTGGTTGCGTCGACCCGAAACCGACGCGATGGAGCAGTGGCTATCGGGAAGCGCTGACAAGATCCAGAGTGCTTTTTTGTGCGGGGGTGGGGGCGTAGGTAAAAGCCACGCACTGCAGGCCTGCTGCGAGGCGCTGAATCAGGAAGCGCGCTATATCCCGCTCAATGACTTACGAGTATTCCCCCCCGATCAGGTGTTGGCGGGGATCGAGGGAACACCGCTGGTAGCGATCGATGATGTCGATGCCGTGGAATCCGAGCCTGTATGGCATGAGGGATTGTTCGCAGCGTTTAATCGATGTCAGGAAGCCGGCGTCTGCTTGTTGATGAGCGCGCAACGCGCTCCCAAACATTTGGCGCAACTGTTACCGGATCTTCAATCTCGTCTCAGCAGCCTGCCGGTTTTCCAGTTGCCGCGATTCTCCGAGGAGCACATCGCAGCGCTATTGCGGCTTCGGGCCGGGGCGGCGGGAATGCACCTCAATGATGAGGTGGTGAATTACGCAATGTTGCGCCTCGCCCGAAACCCGCGCGCGGTGATCACCTTTGTGGAGCAGCTCGATCAGCTGAGTTTGGCCGCGAGTCGCGCGGTCACGATTCCGTTCGTCAGGGATTCCGGATTGCTTAATCGGGCGGAAGCTGAGTAGCGTATTCCCCGGGCGCCAGTTCGAGGTATTTCCGTAGCCAATGCACAGCCAGATACAGCGGAATCGTATCCAGCAGCGCGCAGATGGCTTTGAAGGCATAGTTGCTGCCAACCAGAGTCAGCAAGGTTGCAACGGCCATTTCGCCCGCAATAAAAGCCGCGCCGAATGTCACGGTAATCACCATGACGGAGTCCACCAACTGACTCAGTAGCGTGCTGAAGTTGTTCCGCAGCCACAGGTGCTTGCCTCGGGTGAGCTTTTTCCAGAAGTGGTAAAGCTGCACGTCGCAGTACTGGGCGGCAATGTAAGCCATCATCGACGCGAACACCGCGCCGGAGGTCGTCGCGTAAATCAATTGGAACAGGCCGATTTCAGTATCGACCACCGCGCCGTTGGGAAGCGCCACGGGCGCCGCCAGTTGCAGCGTTTGCCAAGGCGGCATGACCTCTGCGGGGACTGAGGGCGCCATCGCTCCGATGGTCAGGACGCCTAGAATGAGAAAATTGATTCCCAGCCCCACGCTTACCAAAAAGTTTGCGCGCCCGCGGCCATAGAGTTCGCTGATTAGATCAGTGCAAAGGAAGGTCAGGGGGTAGGGTAATACCCCCACTGCCAGGGCCAGCGGGCCTAGCTGAATAAAACGCGTAATGCCGACCACATTGAGCAGGGTCATGGCAGATAGAAAAATCCCCGCGAGCACCAGAAACGTGCGTTCTCGCCGCTCAGTAACGATGGTGGATACCTGGGTCAATTCAGTGCTCCAACTGGCCGAGGTTGGCATGCATTACCGAGCCGTTAATGGCGGGATGGTGATGCGCCCAGACAAGGAGATCCGCAATTTCACTCGGTTGCACAAGTCGGCCGAAGCTGTTCATGCCGCCCAGGCTTTCCAGCACAGCCTCATCGTTACCGACATGCTGCCTGAGCATCGACGTGTCGGTGAAGCCCGGGCATATCAGTGCGGTGTGGATACCACGTCCCATCAGATCCTGACACGTTGCGCGCATCATGCCGAGCTGCGCGTGTTTACTCACGATGTAGCTATAGGCTCCGGCGACGGCCTTTTCGGACAGCGTAGAGCCCACGTACAGCACGCTGGATCCGCGGCCAAGCTCGGGCAGTAGCCTCCGATTCAAGGTGTTAATCCCCATCACGTTGACCGATAACGCGCGCAACAAATCTTCATCTTCGGTCGTGTCGCAACGGTCTTTGAGCATGAGTGAGGCGTTGTGGACCAGACATACTGGGGCGCCCGCATGAAGGGACAGCCGCTCGAGCAGGCTAGCGCTGGCTTGGTTGAGTGAGTTGGCATCTGCAAGGTCGGTGGTCAGATTCTGGACACCCTCAACCGGGCAGTCCCGGCGCGATAGATTGATGACAGTGAAGCCCCGGCCAACGAACTGCTCCGCCGCCGCCGCGCCAATCCCGGAGCTTGCGCCGGTCAGAATGGCTAGTGGGTTCATGTTTGCTCCTGAGGCTGTGGCATTGGCAAAGGGTACTTCAGGGCTCCGCTGTGGTCACGGGGAGCTTTGCTCGTGCAGAGGGTGGAAGCCGGCTCTTGCCGAACGCAGCCGCATCACACACCATACCCTGTACGCGCCAGTGGCGCCCCACGATCACTCCGGATACCACCCATGACCGAGCTGGCAACCCTGCATATCGACAAGCAGGCACATAAATTCTCCGCTGCCCACTTCACCATATTCTCTGCGAGCGAGCGGGAAAGATTACATGGCCACAACTACGGTGTATCAGCGCGGATTGTTGCAGCAATGGGAGACAATGGGTTTTCAGCCGATTACAACGTCTATAAGCGCTGTCTGCAAAAAATCTGTGATGCGCACGATGAATACCTGCTGCTGCCGGGAAAATCACCCTATTTGTCGGTCGAAGAGCACGACGGTGAGTATCACGCGAGCTTCGCGGGTAAAACCCTGCGGTTTCCCGTCGAGGAGACGTTGGTGCTTCCGATTACCAACGTGACCGTTGAGGCGCTGGCCCATTATTTGCTGGATTGCGTCATCTCCGAGGAAGGGCTGGGCGAGCTGGTCGAGTTGGAGATATTTGTTTCCTCTGGCGCCGGACAAGCCAGCTCAGCCTGCTGGCGCGCGGCCTAAACGCGGGTTCCCAGCCCCGATGATAAAAAAAGTGATCCTATGGGGAACTATCCCCGAAACCCCCTGTCATAGAGACAGTTGTTGAGATGGTGGTGTCTACGGGGGCACTGCAAGGGAAACGTCTGAGCAGCAAGGGTCTAATTGATGTGACTCTCCCCGTTTTGAGTGGCTCCTTCATTGCCGGCTGGCTTCCAGCCGGCTTTTTTTTGCGCGGAATCGGGCGGGTTTTGCCAAGGCGGGGTTTGCTCGCGCGACCGTAAACATTGAGTCGGTCGGGTGAGCAGCATCCATCCTGATGGATTCATTCATGGGCTCAATTCACACCTGAGTGCTCAGGACGAATAGATAATGGCGCAGGCTTCAGCGGCGGCTTTCCCAGAGCGAGAGTAAACCCTCACGAGTCTGTGGTCCGACGAGAGTATCGGTAACGTGGCCCTGCGGGTCGACGAGGAGCGTGGTCGGCAGTACGCGCGGTCGGGGCACCCCTAGGGCAGGTCCCGGGTCAGTCTCTAGTTGCCCAAAGGCAATACCCAGCGTCGCCGCTTGAGTCTGCAGCTGCTCACCGGTGACGCCGTCATAATTGACCGCGAGTACGACCAGCGGCGTTTCTCGATCCAGCGCATTGAGCTCGGGGATTTCCTCGCGGCAAGGGGTGCACCAGATCGCCCAGTAATTGACGACGCGCCACTGGCCTGCGGCGGGCAGGGCGGCGTTATCCACCGAGCAGCTGGCGATGCTCAGTATCAGAGCACATAGCGCCCAAGACCCTTGGCGCTGCATATCAAGCCTTCGCCGCGAACAAATCTGCCAAAGAGGTCGCCAGTAGCGAGGCTTCTTGATCGCGACTGCTCTGTAAGAGCTGCGAGGCAGATTGCTGCCAGGGGAGTGACAGGCCGTTGAGGTGATAATCGGGCTCCGCGCGCAAAATATCGGCCAGATCGGCGAGGCTGAGATCATGCAGGTCGCGACTGAGCAAATAGTGGCCACGATCTAGTCGCTTGACCACTTGCGCCGTGGTCAGCGTATCGCGGATGCCGCGCCAGCTATCGGCGTCGATGCCGCCGTGGAGCAAGTCGTTGGCACCGAGGATTTCGAGTTCCGAGAGGCCGCGTCCATGTTGCTGGGCGCGCCAGAGCAAATAGAGGATATCGAGTGCCTTCATCATCTTGGGCGTTTGAGCCTGCTCGGTAGTTTGATATGCCGACAGGCTGTGAGCGAGCAGTGCGCCCAGTAAAACGATGATCCAGGTCACGTAGATCCACATTAAGAAAAGCGGCACCGCTGCAAATGCGCCGTACACGAGGCTGTAGCTAGACTTCGCCATAATCGCGGTAAACAGTTTGCGGGCGATGGTAAAGGTTACGGCGGCAAACACGCCGCCAACGAGCGCGTGGCGCAAGGGGACCTGGCAATTGGGGACAACGGCATACAGACAGGTCAGGCCGATCGTGCTGATCGCAAACGGCAGTAATCCGATCAGTAAGGGTCCCAGGCCAAACGCATGCAGCCCGCCCCAGTCGTGGGTGGCTGCGAACAGGTAGGCTCTCACACCCAATCCGAGGCCGATGGCCGCAGGGCCCAGGCTCAGTACCGCCCAATACAGCAGGAAGCTCTGTAGCGGTTTGCGGCTCGCGCGATTGCGCCAGATGTCGTTGAGCGCTTTTTCGACGTTGCGCAACATCAGGATTGAGGTGACCAGCAGAATGGCGACGCCAAACGCCGTCAGCGAACGGGTCTGTGAGATGAAGTCAGAGAGGTAATCGACGACCTGGGTAGAGCTGTCCGGGAGCAGGAACTGCAGTAGAAACGAACTGAGCCGCCCCTCGATATCGCCCGCGGCGGGCAACGCCGAGGCAATAGACAGCGTCACGGTGAGCAGTGGCACCAACGCAAATAGCGTGACAAAGGTCAGCGCTGCCGCGTTGGCATTCAGGCGATCGTCGATAATCCGGGTCAGTAAATATCGTAATCGGGTTGTCACATCGTGGACTGTCGGATGCGTTACCATGGGTCTTCCAAGCGCGGCATGGCGTGTAACTTTACCTCGCGGCCCAGCGCGGCGTCGAGCGATGAGCGATGAGCATTCAATGAGTGAAGAGCCGTACATTCTGGTGGTGTACTACAGTCGAAATGGCGCGACGGCGCAGATGGCGAGGCAGGTAGCGCGGGGTATCGAGCGGGTTGCAGGTATCGAAGCGCGGCTGAGGACAGTGTCAGCTTCTGCCGAACCAGTGGCTGAACGCGAGGACGCGCCTCTCACCGCCTCTCAGGAGGATCTCAGACACTGCGCCGGACTGATTCTGGGTAGCCCCAGCTATTTCGGCAGCATGGCCGCACCAATGAAGCAGTTTCTGGACGAGAGCAGCGCGCTGTGGCTGCAGGGTGCGCTGATTGATCGCCCCGCCGGTGTGTTCACCTCCGCCAGCTCGCTCCACGGTGGGCAAGAGGCGATGCTGTTGAGCATGATGGTGCCACTGATCCATCACGGAATGGTCATGGTTGGGGTGCCCTATTCGGTACCCGGCTTGCGAGCCACCGAGGCGGGTGGTACCCCCTATGGTGCGAGCCACTGGTCTACCGACGCGGGCGATCGTCCTCTGGATGCCAATGAATCTGCCATTTGCCAGGCGCTGGGCAAGCGAGTTGCCGAGTGGGCACTCAGAGCGCGCGCCGCGGGGTGATAGCGGGATGAAAACGGCTCAGACAGAGAGAGGCCCGCTGACCCGGATATTGTGGTGGGTAACGTGGCTGAGCTGGGCGGGTTTCGTTGTGCAGCAGGGCGCAGATGTAGAGCGCTTCTCCGGCACCTGGACGCTCATGGGGCTGCGTTGCTTTCCACTGGTGTTTTTCATCTGGGCGGTTTTCAGAGACAACCTGAGAGCGCTGATTTGGTACGAACTCATTCTGCTCTTTTATTTTATCTCTGCGGTCGAGGCGACGTTTGCGTATCAGGCCGATCGCCTTTCAGTCGCAGGCTTGAGCTTGGTGGTAACCCAGTTCGTCAGCTGTATGTTGTATATCCGCTATCGAGGGCGCGAGCGGCGCCGGGTGGCTTAAGTGCGGGCATGCTGTCTGCGGTGGCTTTAGACAAGGAGGTTTGATCGATGACGCGTTTCTTCAAAGCCGTGTGGCGAGTACTCAGTGGCATCAGCCGCGCTATTTCGGTGCTCGTACCGTTGTTTTTTCTCGGTGTTTTTCTGCTGGCGTTCGGGCTGGGAGTGAGTGAGTCGACGCCTGAGCCTCTGCCCGAGAAAGCAGCGTTGCTCATTGCCCCCTCCGGTGTGCTGGTAGAGGACACAGCGCCAGTGGATGCCTTCACTACGTTATTCAGTCAGGACGATACACAGTCGATTGTCCTGCATGATCTCGTGCGCGCGATCGAGTGGGCGGCCACTGATGATCGCATTACCGCGCTGGTGCTGAACCTCGAAAATCTGGCCGGACCCTCGACCAGTCAGACACTGGAAATCAGCGAAGCGATTGCGACGTTCAAGGCGGCGGAGAAGCCGGTCATCGCCGTCGGCGATTACTTTACGCAGGCGCAATATCTCGTCGCCGCACAGGCGGATCAGGTGCTACTGCATCCCGAGGGAGGCATGTTTTTAGAGGGCTTTTCGGTCTATCGCGCTTACCTGCGCAGCTTTCTCGAAAAAGTGCGGGTCACCATGCATGTCTTTCGGGTCGGCGAGAATAAATCGGCGGTTGAGCCTTACCTGCGCGACGATATGTCCGCAACGGAGCAGGCGGTTGTCTCGCGCTGGCTAAACGGACTCTGGTCTGCCTATACGGACTTGGCGGAATCTGGCCGAGGATTGCCCGAGGGTGCGGTCGATCAGTTTGTGAGCGCTTTCTCGGATCAGCTCGCAGCGTCGGGCAATGATCTGGCCGAAACCATGATCGCTGGCGGTTGGGTCGATGCCCTCGCCGACACGGAGGCGATGGAGGCAGCGTTAATCGAGTGGGTCGGTGTGACCGATGACGAGGGTGAAGCGCAAATGATTGATTTTGGGCGCTACCTGGACGACGCAAAAGCGCAGCGACAAATGGCCGAGGAGGGGCTGCCGCTCATCGCGATTGTGCCAGTAGAGGGAACGCTGGTGCCCGGAGAAAGTGAGGAAGGCATGGCGGGTAGCGATACCATCGTGGGGTATATCGAGAGTGCGCTAGAGGCTGAAGACCTCGCCGCGCTCGTGTTGCGAGTCAATTCCCCCGGCGGGAGCGTGTTTGCCTCGGATGTGATTCGCCGCAAGTTAGCGGAGGTTCGTGACGCGGATATTCCCGTGGTTGTCTCCATGGGCACGGTCGCGGCCTCAGGGGGTTATTGGATCGCCGCAGAGGCGGACGAAATCTGGGCCTTGCCGACCACGTTGACGGGCAGCATCGGCGCTTTTTCTGCATTCCCTACCATCGAGGGGATCTACGACTACATTGGCATCACGGTTGACGGTACGGGTACCACGCCGCTTGCGGACTCGGTGAGTTTCAGCCGGGGTGTGACGCCCGAAATGTCGAAGATTCTGCAGGCGCTCGCCAATGGTGCTTATGATGATTTTGTCGAGTTGGTGGCAGCGGGGCGCGAGATGACGCCCGAGGCTGTCCGGGAGATCGCAGAGGGAATTGTGTGGATCGGTAAGGACGCCGCTGACATCGGTTTGGTAGATTCGCTCGGCTCTCTCGATCAAGCGATCTCGGCGGCGGCGTCTCTGGCGGGCGTAGACGCGTGGCGGACCGGCCGTACCCGTGTTCCGCCGTCCTTTGAAAGCATCTTGCTTGAGGAGCTCTCACGGTCGCTTAACGCAAAGGTATTGCCGCGAGGGGGGTGGTTTGAATCTCTTGTCGCCTCGTTCAAGCCGGTGGTTCAAGGGTTGTCGGCGTTGCGCGACCCATTGAACTTATACGCGCACTGTCTCACGTGTGCCGCGGTGCCCTGAAGTGGTGCTGCACTTCTCTGATGAGGTCGCCGCTGCGCAGCCCGCGGCGACGTCGATCATCGTGCGCGAGTCTGCGTCGGGCCCTGAAGTGCTCTTATTGCGACGCAGTGAGGCGCTGCGACACATGCCCGGGCTGTGGGTGTTCCCGGGCGGCAAGGTGGAGCCCGACGATCCGGGCGACAGTGCATTGGAGCGAGCGCGAACAGCGGCGGCAAGGGAACTTGCAGAGGAAGCCGGTGTGGCCGTGGATGCGGCGGCATTGCAGACGTTTTCACATTGGCTCACGCCGTTGGTGGTGAAGCGTCGGTTCTCAACCTGGTTTTTCCTGGCAGAAGTGCCGCCCGGCACGCCCGTGGAGGTCGATGGGCAGGAAATGACCGAGTATCAGTGGAGTCAGCCAGGGCTGGCGATTCAGGCACATCAGCAGGGCGAACTTGCGCTAACGCCACCGACATTGGTCTCGCTATACGATATTGCCTCCCTGGCGTCCGCGTCAGATTTATCGGGTGCGGTGACCGCACGTGAGGCGCCGCAATTTTTCCCTAATGTGGTGCGCCAAGCGGCGCAAATGGTATTTCTTTACCACGGTGATATTGCCTATGAGAGCGGTGACCTGACTCTGCAGGGTCCGTTGCATCGCACGACCGCGGATAGCGCCGGTATTTTCAGCTATCAGCCACTGTCCACGGACAACGCGCTCTGAAGCTAATCAATACTGGGCCATCTGGGTTCAGATGAACCACTTGCCGCCGGGAATGCGCAGCAGCGTTTCGCGGACGGCCTCATCATACAGGGGTTTGATGGGTCGGAGGCTGCCCGCCGCCTGACGCCGTGAGATCATCGTGACCGGGAATAAATAAATATCGGTGTCTCGGTATCGGAGCGCTCTGGAACGCCCCTTTGGGTCGCGATAGACGACCCAGTCCATGTCGAGCCTCTGGCTGAATAAATCGCCGAGCACAATCCCCAGTGCCTGCTGTGTGAGGGTGTCGTCGGCCTGGATTAAGCGATCATCAATAATGCGCTGCAGAGTGTCGATATCGCGATCGGCATTGCCGGTGAGATTGCGCCCTAGCCGATTAGCGAGCTGCTCAACCCGGGCCCTCTGCTCAGCCATGAATTGTTTATCGATGGTGGTCAGTGGCTCGATTTGTCGCTCGAAATCGGGACTTTGGGCCGAAGCACTGAGCGACCAGATGATCGAGGCCCACAAACACCAAAGGACCCCGAATGCAACCGGCATACGGATGGGTCGAGCAATATTGAACAGTTGTGAAAGTCGGTCTGGCATGGATAATTGCGGCATCGTATCGGCGGCCCCCGCCGCACTGGCCCCCTCCCGGAGTAAATCGATGATAACCGGAAGCATCGTCGCGTTGGTAACACCCATGCAGGCCGACGGCAGTATTGACTGGCCGGCGCTGGCGCGGCTCATTGAGTATCACATTGAGTCCGGCACGGCGGCACTGGGGGTGGTGGGGACCACCGGTGAGAGCCCCACTTTAACGGTGCCTGAACACTGCGAAGTGATTCGGTTTGCAGTGGAACAGGCGGGCGGGCGCATTCCGGTAATTGCCGGGACGGGTGGCAACTCGACTCATGAGGCGATCGAGCTCACTGTCTCGGCAGCAGAAGCAGGCGCCGACTATTCGTTGTCGGTAACGCCGTACTACAACAAGCCGACGCAACACGGGCTTTTTGAGCATTTTCAGGCGGTCGCGCGCTCCGTTAATCTGCCGATCATTCTTTACAACGTGCCAGGGCGCACGGGCTGTGATTTGCTCAACGAAACCGTGGTAAAGCTGAGCCATATAGATAACATCGTCGCCATTAAGGATGCCACGGGCGACCTGACACGCGGCGCTGACCTGATTCATGCCGTGCCTGAGGGGTTTGCCGTATTTTCCGGTGATGATGAGACCGCACTTGAGCTCATGCGTCTCGGCGCAAAGGGCAATGTGTCGGTGACGGCCAATGTTGCAGCGGCGGATATGGCGGCCATGTGTAATCTGGCGCTGGCCGGTGAGTGGCAGGCTGCAGAAGCCATCGATCAACGTTTGAATGCGTTGAACCGGCTATTGTTCATTGAATCGAATCCCATTCCGGTAAAGTGGGCCATGGCGCAGCGCGGTATGATCGATGGTGGCATCAGGCTGCCATTGACGCCGTTGTCCGAGCAACACCAGGGGATATTGCAGCAGGCGCTGGAGGCATATTACGCGTGAAGCGGATTGGAGTTTTGGTATTGCTGTCGATAACGCTCTCCGGGTGTAGCTGGCTGTTCGGAGAAGAGGGCTTGTTCCCTGACAATCGTAATCGTTACCAGAGCGCTGCCGAATTGCCGCCTATCGATGTGCCGCCTGATTTATCGACCGAGGCGATACAGCCTGACTATCCCGTCCCGCCAGTGGCTGCCAGCCCCATGCTGGCCACCCAGTTCGAGACGCCCAGACCGACGCCACTCACGGCAAACAAGCAGGCGGATGCTGTGCGTATTCAGAGTCTCTCCGGGGAGCGATGGGCATTGGTCAACGTCGCGCCCGGTCAGCTCTGGCCGCAGGTCCGGGGATTCCTGACCACCAGTGGCATCGGTGTCGCCGCAGTAGACGCGGAAGCTGGGTTAATCGACACCCAGTGGTTCAAGCTCGAGGACCGCGAGTTAGCGGTGCGCTTTCGTTTCCGGGTGGATACAGGCGTGCAGCGAAATACCGCAGAATTACACGTGTTGCAGCAAGATCGTGGCGTAGAGGACGTGACCTGGCCACCCGAGTCTGATGATGCCGAGCTGGAGCAAAAGATGCTTCAGGACGTTGCGCAATATCTGGCTAATAGTGCCGAATCGACGCCGATTTCGATGATGGCAGATCGGGCAATGAGCGACTCGGGACGTATCACTCTGGAAGATAACGAGCGCGGTACGCGAATCATTCTAGAGTTGCCCTTTGATCGAGCCTGGGCCTCTGTAGTGAAAGGGACCGAAGACGCCGACTTTGCGATCGATGACCGCGATCGCAGCCAAGGAATTTTGTACGTGACTTTTGTCGGGCCTCAAGAAGAGGAGGACAGCGGTTGGTTCGACTGGCTGTGGGGCGGTGAGGATGAGCATCCCTTAGCCGGGCATCGGTATCAAATCCATCTGAATGCCGTGGGCGACGATTTCGTATTGATCACTCTGCACGGACCCAATGGCGAAGAGGCAGATCGCCGGGAACAACAGGCGCTGCTGACGCTGCTACGAGGCAATATCACTTGATGCGGATTGCGTCCCTTGGCAGTGGCAGCAAGGGAAACGCGACGCTGGTGGACACGGGCGAGACTCTCATTCTCGTCGACTGTGGTTTGCCAAAGAAAGAACTCGAGGCTCGCGCCGCTGCGCGGGGCATCTCCCTATCAAACATCGATGCCGTGCTGGTGACTCACGAGCATGGCGATCACTGCCGCGGGGTCGCAGCGCTAGCCAATGCCTACGGTGTGCCGGTGTTTCTGACCGCGGGTACAGCGAGCAACGACAAATTGGCGGCGTTGACGCGGCGCGTGATTATCCGTGGCGGTGATGCCTTCGCTATTGGAGACATTCAGGTACAGGCTGAGCCCGTGCCCCACGATGCGCGCGAGCCCGTACAATTTTGCTTGCATCATGGCGAGCAGAAGTTGGGCATTTTGACCGATCTGGGCAGCATCACACCGCACGTGATCCAGACGTTCTCGGATTGCGACGCGCTGGTGCTGGAGTTTAATCACGACCCGCGCTTATTGGCGAAGGGGCCGTATCCCGCGTCGGTCAAGGCCCGCGTTGGCGGCGACTTTGGCCATCTCGCCAATGCTCAAGCGCGCCAGTTCCTTGATAGCGCTGACACGACGCGGCTTAAAACGCTATTCGTAGCGCACATGAGCCAGCAAAATAATCGACCGGAGTTGGCAGATGAAGTCCTGCGTGATTGGCCCGAACTCAAACAGTGCAGGGTCATTCATGCGACGCAGGAAACCGGTTTTGATTGGGTGCCACTAGATGACACTGGTGTCGGGGTGCCCGAGCGTCGTCAGGTCTCCTGAGCGGGGGGTCGGTGCTTCCAGCGCCGGTTGGACCACAGAAAACTCTCGGGTTCTTCGCGAATTGTCTGCTCTGCCGCGCGAATATAGGCTTCAATAATTTCTTCGGGCGTTTTGTCTCCCGGGGCCTCCACAATCGGTATCAGTGTCAGGTGGTAACGCCCTCTGGAGTTACGCTGGCAGCGGGCGAACATCACGGGAAATTCGGTGAGTTGGGCAATGGTCGCCGGGCCGGTAAAGAACGCGGTGGGTTGGTTGAGCCAAGTCGTCCAGTACACGTTATCGCGCTCGCCAGGAGATTGATCCGCCACCAACACCAGCGCCCTGAAGCGACGTCGGTGTTTGAGCACATTGCGCGCCACTTTCTCCATCAGGATCGGCTCGCCACCAAACCGGCTGCGTACCTCATAAGCGAAGCGATCTGAGCCGGCGTTATGCAACAGGCGGTACACCGGATCAATCGGAATATCGCCGTGCGCGTTGGCGGCGTGCATCATCCACTCCCAGTTGCCGAGGTGGATCGTTAGCACGATGACCGATCGGCTGCGGTTATGGGTCATTCGATCGAGTTCGTCGATCCCCTCTACCGACACACGCGCTTTGAAATCATCCAGTGACATCCGCGACGCATGGAGTATCTCCATGGTCACATCAGTGAATTGCCGGTAAAAGCGACCGGCTATTTGCTTGCGCCACTTCGCATCCTGAGTTGGAAATGCGTTGCGGAGGTTCGCATCGATTACCTTCGCTCGGTAGCGAAAAACGTGTTGCAGCAATACCGCGGCTATCGACGACAGCCCGTATTTGACGGGTAGCGGCAACATCGCTATGGCGCGGAGCATCCAGTAGGTCATGAGGCCAGACACTGCTCGGGTAAGCTGACGCTGACGCCCGTGGGCATCTGCGTCGGGTTAGGGCACTGGAGTCGGGGATTTTCGGTGAGATCCAATTGTTGCAGCGCCGGTAAGCGCAGTACTGGCACCGGATCCACGACATCATTGCGGTCCAGCCACAGTTGCCGAAGCTGCGCCAATCGCTCCAGCACCAAGAGGTTACGAATCTGGTTGCCGCTGAGCTTCAGCGTCGTCAGGCCAGAGAATTGCTCCAGCCCAGCGAGCGAAGTGATTCCAGCGTCGCTGCAATTCAATGCACTCAGCGCGGTGGGATCGGTGATGGCGCCGTCAATCAGCGTTTGCTCGAGGCACTGATGCAGCGCAATGTCCTCGATGTCGGCAACCCGATACACTGCGGCCGGTTCATATACCGTGACCTCATTGAAGGTGACATCGTACGACTTCAAACTTTCGCATCCCGCCAGCGCGTATAGCATGACGTTGGCAAGCAACAGGCCGCGGCAGCGTGAGGTGTCGCAGCGGGAGGCGCCGGAGTGAAAAGCGGTACTTGAAGGATCCATATAATTAACTGTGACAGGAATGATCCTTGCCAATCAAGGCATCTTTGACCATGGTTTCATGATGGCTAAAAATCCAAATCCAGCAAGTGTCCCATCAGTTCCTGCGGTGAGTGTTGCGGCTGCGTCGTCCGGTGCGCTCGCCGAGGCTAGATCGGTGGCGGTGGCGCTGTCATTGCCGTTCGCCGACTTGGGCGAGACACAAGGATTGCAATTGGTTGTTTCCGAGACAGAAGCCTGGTTGGACCTGTCGGGTACCAAGGTGACGATCCAGTTCGACTCAGGCGCGATGCTGCATCGGCGGCGAGGCGGGCAGAATGAGTTGCTCGGTCGCGCGGTCGGTGTCAAAGCGGGCAAGTGTCCGGCGGTTTTTGACGCCACGGGAGGCTTGGGCCGTGACGCCTTTGTGTTGGCGGATCTCGGTTGCCACGTGACTCTTTGCGAGCAAGCGCCTGTTCTTCAGTGGTTGCTTCAGCGGGCGCTGGCCAGCGCCAGCGTCAGTCGTCATGATTCGGTTCGCGAGGCCGCTGCGCGCATGCGGCTGATTGCCGGTAACAGCGAGAATCAATCTGTGCCGCCGGCGAGCGTGATCTATCTCGACCCGATGTTTCCTGAACGCAAGAAGCTGGCGGCAGTGAAGAAAGAAGCGCAAGCGCTGCAGGCCGTCAGTTTGTCTCACGACCAGGGCGCCGGGTTATGGCAATGGGCATGGCGGCAACCGGTCGAGCGGATTGTCGTCAAGCGGCCGTTGCGGGCGCCACTGTTGGGCCGCGAGACGCCATCTCACTCGCTCTCGGGGCGTTCCGTTCGCTACGACGTCTTCGTGCGTTCAGCGCGGTCGGAGGGAGTGTAATGTCTGCAGGGCAACTGTGGGTGGGAGTCGACTCGCTGCTGCGGCTGGACCTTGCTTCCGTGATGGTCAGCCCGGGGACGACCCTCTGTGGCCGGTCGTCCCATGGTGAGTCTTTACGGCAGGCGATAGCGGCGGGGCTCGCGGCGGCGGAGGCCAGAGCCCACCCGCCTGAATGGCACGACGTTGGCGTCGATACCACCGTCGGTCTCGGGTATGTCTCTGACCTGTTGCGCCAGCGCGCACCGCTTGAACATATTGTCCTCGTATTGCCCGAATGGGATAACGCACTGAATGGTTCACCGCCTTTAGACGAGGTGCTGGCACATGCCAACAGCGTGGTCTCGGCGGTGATCACCCTCGTCCGGGGCGCGCGCACTGCGTTGTCAGAAGGCGGTGCCGCAGGTATGACGCTTTTGACTTCAGGTGAACCGTCGAAGACGCCGGCGGGTGCGGCGCTATCGGCCTTCGTGACACGCTATGTGAGTGAAGAAGCGGCCAATTTTCAGGAGCGCGGCCTGTCTCTGATGATCGTGAGTCAGCAAGCGTGGAAGCCGCCACTCATAAACGACCAGTGAGTGCGCTCAGGCAGAGGCTAACAAGCGCTCCATGATGCCGAGGTAGATCTGTGTCAAGACGGGGACATCGGCGATCGCGACGCGCTCGTTGATTTGGTGAATCGTCTCATTGACGTGGCCCACTTCCACTACCTGTGCCCCCGTGGGTGCGATAAACCGACCATCTGAAGTGCCGCCCCCGGTTGATATGCCGGGTGCATTCCCCGTAGCGGCTTCAATGCTGTCGGACACCGCCTGAAGTAACGCCCCAGGCTCTGTCAGGAAGGGCTCGCCGCTCAGTGACCAGCTCATCTCATAGGAGAGTCCGTGTTCCTGAAGGATTTCTTCACAGCGATGTTGGATGGTTTCTGCGGTGTGCTCAGTACTGAAGCGAACGTTAAACAGAACGTCCATCTTGCCGGGAATGACGTTGGTTACCCCTCTGCCTGCGGTCACGGTAGAGATCTGCAGTGACGTGGGCTCGAAAAACGCGTTCCCCTCGTCCCAACGCTCCTGCGCCAATGCGTCCAACGCGGACAGTGCGCGATGAATCGGATTCTCGGCCAGGTGGGGGTAAGCGATATGTCCTTGTTTGCCGAATACAGTGAGCGTGGCGTTCAGGGAGCCGCGACGACCGTTTTTGACCCAATCGCCTAGCGCGAGCGTGCTCGAAGGTTCGCCGACCACACACCAGTCGATAATTTCACCCCGTTCGCTGAGCGCCTCGATCACCTTCACCGTGCCGTTGCGCGCGGGACCCTCCTCGTCGGAGGTAATCAGGAAGCCGATGCGTCCCCGATGATTGGGGTGTTGTGCAATAAAGGTTTCGCAGGCCACCACCATTGCCGCGAGGGCCGCTTTCATATCTGCCGCGCCGCGCCCGATCAGATCGCCATCGATCTCTGTTGCTGCGAAAGGGTCAGTATCCCACCCCGACTCGTCTCCTGGGGGTACCACATCGGTGTGCCCGGCGAACACCAGCAGGGGCCCGTTGTCGCCACGAACAGCCCAAAAATTATCGACGTCATCAAAGCGCAGTGATTCCACG
>CAYQUE010000017.1:33569-40795 GCA_964420615.1 uncultured Alteromonadaceae bacterium
GTCGCCACGAACAGCCCAAAAATTATCGACGTCATCAAAGCGCAGTGATTCCACGGTGAAGCCCAGCTTTTCGAGGCGCGCCATCATGATCTGCTGGCAACCGGCATCGTCAGGCGTCACCGAAGGGCACGCGATGAGCTCGCGGGTCAGCGCGAGCGTCGCATCATCGGAATCAATTGTTGGCATGTAGCATCTCGTTGAGTTCTACCGCACTCTTGTTGGTTAGGCACTGCACGGTCCCGGTACTGGAGTGTCGACGGAACAGGAGGTCTGAGCGCCCGGCTAGACTGCGCGCGGACACCACCTCCACCACCTCTGAGGACTCGTCGAGTACGGTGACTTTGGTTCCCGCCGTCACAAACAACCCCGCCTCGATGGTGCAGCGATCTCCCAGAGGAATACCGAGGCCGGCATTTGCGCCAATCAGGCATTCCTTCCCCACCGAGATGACCATGTTGCCACCTCCGGAAAGTGTTCCCATGGTGGAACAACCCCCGCCGAGGTCAGAGCCAGCGCCCACAAAGACGCCAGCGGAAATACGGCCTTCGATCATGCCGGGCCCTTCGGTGCCGGCATTAAAATTAATGAAGCCCTCGTGCATGACCGTGGTGCCCGCGCCCAGATAGGCGCCGAGGCGCACGCGTGCGGTGTGAGCGATGCGCACGCCCTCGGGCACCACGTAGTTGGTCATTTTGGGAAACTTGTCGACGCTCGAGACTTCCAGCACCTCCCCACGCAAGCGGGCGTCGAGTTGCCGTTGCCCCAGTTCGGCAAGGTCAACCGGACCCTTGTCTGTCCACGCGACGTTAGGTAACAAGCCGAATAGGCCTGTCAGATCCGTTTCATGGGGTTTAACCAGCCTGTGCGAGAGTAGATGCAGTTTAAGGTAAGCCTCTTCTACCGAACTCGGGGCCGTATTGTCCGACAGGGAAACTGCGACGATGGGTCGCTGCGTTTCGGTCAGCTGACGCGCAATGGTCGCGAGGCGTTCTTCGCCGAGTTCTTGCAGTGCGGCGGCGAGCTCGAGCAGTTGCGCGCTATCGAGTCGGCCCGATACGCCTTTGAGCACGTCGGCAACGGCATCGGGCACCGCGTGAATCGGCGCAGGGTAGTAGGTGTCGAGACACGCGCCCTGCGCGTTCTCAGAGCGAATGCCCAAACCAAAAGCATACATCGAAGCCATCCTTAATCCTCAGCCGGGCCAACGCGTGGTGTATTCGTCTGCTGTGAACCCCACCACAAGTCGGCCATCGTATTCCAGCACTGGCCGTTTAATTAACGTGGGGTGTTCGAGTAACACAGCGACGGGATCATCACCTTCAAGAAGGGTTTTCGCGTCGGACGATAACTGCTTGAACGTCGTGCTGCGTCGATTGATCAATGTGTCCGCGCCGAGCGTTTTGAGCCAGGTTGAGATACGCGCCCGCGAGGGAGTCTGTTCGCGCAGATCTACAAAGTCATAGGCGACGTGGTGGTGTTCTAGCCACTTGCGGGCTTTACGCACTGTGTCGCAATTGGGGATGCCGTAAATGATAGCGGTATTCATCGCGCCCTCATGCCGGACTGATATCCGGACTTCCTTCACTGGTGCGGGCGCCACCGGGCAGCCGCGGCCGCGCAGGGTAGCAGAAATGCGGTGGATCCGCCGATTGGGTCACGCTTTATGGCACTGTTTTGGGTGCTTTCGCTCGGGATAACAGGTGCGGCAGATCTCGCAGACGCGTCCGTCGCACCCCCGCGCGGTGCAGTGTTCTCGGCCGTAAAAGATGATCTGCAGGTGCAAGGCATTCCAGCGCGCTTTTGCAAAGGCGCGTTTCAGGTCACGCTCGGTCTCGACAACGCTGCGACCGCGACTGAGGCCCCAGCGTTGAGCGAGCCGATGAATATGGGTATCGACAGGAAAAGTGGGCATGCCGAATGCCTGTGCCATGACGACGCTGGCCGTTTTATGCCCGACACCGGGTAATTTTTCGAGTGCAGCCATATCCCGAGGTACTTGCCCTTCATATTGATCGAGCAGTATCTCGCTCAATCGGTGGATCGCCTTGGACTTCTGTGGCGATAGGCCACAGGGGCGGATGATGGCGCGTATCTCCTCGACGGACAGCAAGACCATTTGTGTGGGTGTCGACGCTTTGTTAAAGAGTGCAGGCGTCACCTGATTAACGCGTTCGTCAGTGCACTGGGCGCTCAGCAGCACGGCGATGAGCAAAGTGTAGGGGTCGGTATGATCGAGGGGTACCGGTGTCTTCGGATAAAGCGCCTTAAGGCGGGCATCGATATAAGCAATGCGTTCGGCTTTGCTCATATTTTTGCTGGCAACCATCTACCAACCCTCGCGCAGGCAACGGGCGATGCGCTCGGCCGCCTCGACACAGTGTGCCAGTTCAGCCACCAATGCCAACCGAATGCGATGGGCGCCCGGGTTGATCCCCTTGTGGTCACGAGCGAGGTAGCGCCCGGGCAGTACGCTCACCCCAGCGCGCTCTAACAAAATTTGCGCAAACTCTTCATCATTGATCGGCGTTCCGGGCCACAAGTAAAAGCCGGCGTCGGGTTCGGGCGTCTGCATAACGTCTGCGAGGATGGGTGTCACCGCGGCGAATTTGTCTCGATACAGGGCGCGGTTTGCTTTGACATGAGTTTCATCTGACCAGGCCCACGCACTGGCGAGCTGGTGATGCACGGGCATCGCGCAGCCGTGATAAGTGCGATAGCGGCGGAACCGTTCGATCCAGTCGCTGTCTCCGGCAACAAATCCAGAGCGCAGCCCCGGCAAGCTGGAGCGCTTGGACAAACTGTGAAAACAAAGACAACGGCGGAAATCTGTGTTGCCCATTGCCGCTGCCGCCTGCAGTAAACCGGGAGGTGGCATGTTGTCGTCCGGGTAGATCTCGCTATAACACTCGTCGCTGGCGATAACAAAATCGTGTTCCTCGGCAAGCGCAATCAGCTGTTGTAGTTGCGCGCTTGCCATCACTGCGCCCGCGGGGTTGCCCGGAGTGCAGATGTAAATCAGTTGGCAGGCTTGCCATTGCTCAACGGTGACTGAGGAAAAGTCGGGCAGGAATCCGGTCTCGGCCGTGCAGTCCAGAAATACCGGGGTGGTGCCCGAAAGGAGGGCCGCACCCTCGTAGATTTGATAGAACGGATTTGGGCTGATAACCGCATCCGAGCGTCCCGGCGTCACTACTGCCTGAGCGATGGCAAATAATCCCTCCCGCGTGCCATTGAGAGGTAATACCTGGCGCTCGGCATCGACCGCGACCAACCCAAAGCGTTGCTCAAGCCAGCGCGCGATGGCCGCGCGTAATTCGGGCAGGCCCGCAGTGGCGGGGTACTTCCCGATCTGGTGTGCTTCTCGAGCCAGCAGTTCGATCACCTCTGGCGGCGGGGGGTGCTGCGGCTCGCCAATCGTGAGCGGTATGGAGAGACCGTCGCGGGGCTCGATACCTGCGAAAAGTTGCGCGAGTTTTTCAAAGGGGTAGGGGTGCAGACTGTTCAAACCAGAGTTCAAATGGCGCGCTCCGTCTGCGTCAGCTGAGATTCCGCCCCCGCCTCGAGCTCATTCAGGAGTTCCTGTTTCAGATCCTCGATCAGCTGTTGTTCACCCAGGGGTGCGCCGCGGCTGTCGGCGAGAAAAAAGATGTCTTCAACGCGCTCGCCCAGCGTTTGGATTTTTGCCCCAAAGATTGACACCTCAAAGCGCGACAGCACCGAACCTAATCGTGCAAGCAGGCCGGGTCGATCAGCGGTACTGATTTCCAGTATGGTGAAGCCCCCCGATTCATCCTGAGAAAAGTGCACCGTGGTCGGGATGGTAAAAGCCCGAACGGTTCTCGGCGTATGCCGGGTTGTCGGCTTTAATGTCAGCTGGCTGAGACTCCGTTTGATCACTGCCTGAATCTCGTCAAACGTGTCCGGGTGGGTGTCCAGCGAGGCACCATCACTTTTCAGCACATAAAAGGTGTCGAGCGTGCTGCCGTCGGTGTCACTGTAGATGCGCGCATCGTGGATGCTCAGGTCAAGCGTCTCGAGCGCGGCGCAGATGCGCGCAAAGGTGTTGGGCTCATCCCGGGTATGCACAAAAATCTGGGTGGCGTTGCCAATGGGCGACTCGCTGGCCTGACGCACCAGCACCAGCGCGCCATGGTCGAGATTATGGTCAGCAATTGCCTCGGTGTGCCAGGCGATATCCTCCGCGCGCTCGCGCAGGAAGTAGTCGTCGCCTCGGGTAGACCATATACCGCGCAGTTCCTCTGCGAGAAAGCCGCGATACTCTAGGGCTTCTGTCGCCGCTGATTTGGTAGTTTTGATCACTTCCTCGCGCGCGAGGGGATTTTCAAGCCCGCGAATCAGTGCGCGTCGGGTCTCGGTATACAGCTGTCGCATCAGCGAAGAGCGCCACGCGTTCCAGAGTTCCGGGTTGGTGCCCGCAATATCAGCCACCGTCAGCGTATACAGATAATCCAACCGCTCTTGCGTGCCAACAATCTCGGCGAATCGCTGGATCTCCTCGGGGTCGGAGATGTCGCGCCGTTGCGCAATGTGACTCATGAGCAGGTGGTTCTGAACTAACCAAACGATGAGCGCGGTGTCAGACTCAGATATCTCGTGATCGCGGCAGAACTGCTCGGCGTCAACTGCGCCCAGCTCTGAGTGATCGCCACCTCTGCCTTTACCGATGTCATGAAACAGAGCGGCGATATAGAGCAAGCGCGGATCGCGCAGTCGGCGCGCAATACGGGTCGAAACCGGGAAGCGATCGGTGTAATCCGCGCGCATGAAGCGGCGGGTATTGGCAATCACCTCAGTTGTGTGTGCGTCGACCGTATAGGCGTGAAACAGATCGAACTGCATCTGGCCAATGATGCTGCCGAAGGCGGGTAAATAGCGTCCTAGCACCCCATGGCGTGACATTCGGCGCAGCTGCTTGGTCATGTTGTGGGGCACGCCGAGCACCTCGAGGAAGAGTCGCCGGTTAGTCAGTGAATCACGAAATTGATCATCAATGAGATAGGCGTCACGCCGCAGCAACCGTTGGGTGTTGGGTTCAATTCTGTCGACCAGCGGGTCATTGCCTACTAGCACAAATAACCGTAATAAATTGCTGGGATTGTCGGTGAAGACACTGTCGCGCCGCGCTCGAATCCGGCTGTCGCTGACCTCAAAGTCCTTGTCTATCACCCGGATTGCTGCATCGGGTGTTTCCGCGAGACGATGCTCAAATACCTCAATCAACAGTTCGTTCAATTGGCTCAGCGTCTGCATCCAGCGGTAGTAGACCTGCATGAACTGTTCAACCGCCAGCTTGTCGCCATCTTCCATATCCCACAGCGCGGCGAGCTTTTTCTGATGGTCGAACAACAAGCGGTCTTCGGCGCGACCACTCATGGTGTGCAGTGCGAAACGTACTTGGCTGAGAAACTCCTTACCGTTGGACAGCTGATCGCGCTCTGTCTGACTCAGGAAATCAGGCGCGTCTACATGCTCCACCCCGACGTCAAAGCACCTCAGCGTGATCCACTCAATAACCTGCAAATCCCTCAGCCCGCCGGGCGAGCTCTTGATATTGGGTTCGAGGGCGTATTCGGTGTTGCTGTACTTATCATGTCGGTTCTGCTGCTCGCCCAATTTGCCGCGAATAAAGGCATTGGGCGGCCACATCCGGTCGGTATGGGTGGCCACTTTGAGCGCGGTCTCCAGCGTGGTGTCGCCCGCAAGGTGGCGCGATTCCATCATCGTGGTGACGACCGTCAAATCCTCCCGCGCCAGCGTTTCGCACTCGGCAAGAGTCCTAACGCTATGACCAATCTGCAGTCCGATATCCCAAAGGCTGGTGACAAATTTCTCCAACTGGGCGGTCGTCTCCGGATTCGGGGTTGCTCGTGTCAGAACCAGAATGTCGATATCTGACTGGGGGAATAGCTCGCCGCGCCCGTACCCTCCGACGGCAATTAGCGCGGTCTCTGGAAGGTCACCCACGTATTCTGTCCACAGGTGAACCAGTACGGAGTCGACCGTAGCACTCGCTCCGCGCAGCAGTGGCGAGACCGGTAAACCAGGCCGGAAAGCCTGCCCTAATGAGGTCTTGGCATCGCGAAGATATTGGCGTGCCGCGAGCGCAGTTGATCCTCCCTCAGCAAGAAAGTGCGAGAGAGGCCTGATGTCTAAATTCAGCGTGTTTTCAGAGGGGGAGTTGTTCATCACGTCGTCGGGTCAGAACTTCGCAGCCCGAGTCCGTGACGGCGATAGTATGCTCCCATTGGGCCGACAGGCGACCATCACGGGTGGTGACGGTCCATCCATCGCGGGTGTTGAGCTTGGTATAGCGTTTCCCGGCGTTGATCATGGGTTCCACCGTGAAGGTCATGCCCGGTTCCAGCCGCAAGCCTGTACCGGGCTTGCCGTAATGCAGTACCTGGGGCTCCTCATGAAAAACTTTGCCGATTCCGTGCCCGCAATACTCGCGAACAACCGAGTAGTAGTGCGATTCAGCGTGCTCCTGAATCACGTGTCCAATATCTCCCAGCGTCGCGCCCGGTTTGACTAAAGCCAACGCCTTGTAAAGGCATTCCTGCGTGATCCGCATCAAGCGGTCAGCGTGCGGTGCGACCTCACCAATGCCAAGCATGATGCTGGTATCACCGTGCCACCCGTCTTTGATAACGGTGACGTCAATATTGATGATGTCGCCGTTGCGCAGTTTCTTCGCGTCCGACGGAATGCCGTGACAAATCACCTCGTTGACCGATGTACAGATGGATTTTGGGAAGCCTTTGTAATTTAAAGGCGCCGGGATCGCTTTCTGGACATGCACAATATGGTCGTGGCAAATCCGGTCGATGTCGCCTGTAGTCATACCCGCTTCCACTCGGGGTGCAATCATCTCGAGCACTTCTGCAGCGAGTCGGCCTGCCTCGCGCATGCCTTCCAGATCGGATTCGGTTTTTGGAGTAACAGCACTCATTTTCGGGTAAACGGTCGATATCTGCTGCAGGCCGGGTCGCAGAGTGTAACCGACTCTGGGGCCCCGTGGTGACTCGCTTTCACTCGCGCTGTCTCTATGGTATAAAGCGCGCCGCTGGGAATTCCCAACGACGCCATTTTGGCAAATAACACGCCCTGTCACTGATGCGGACCCGGGTGCCGGTTGTACCGGTTGGAGTCGCAGGCGAGGGCGGAAGGTTAACCCAAACAGAGAGTTTGACTATGACGCAGGTAAG
>CAYQUE010000018.1:0-23652 GCA_964420615.1 uncultured Alteromonadaceae bacterium
GGCCCTCCGCACAGGAAGTAAGCCAAGTCGCAGAGACGATGCTGCGCGAAGTCCTAGATACGCGCGGCCAGCAGCATTTGATAGATCATCCACGACTGCACAACGCGATCGTCACTGCGCGCGCACGGGGCGTCGCACGCGCGCGCGGCGGCCTGCCGCTTCTGGCGGGCTTGGGTGCTGCAGGTCTTGGCAACGCTATCCATCGCTTCAACCTCGCGTTATTTTTTCAGCGTGTCGTATTTGCACACTCTGCATTGACAACCGTGCCATTCGCGCAGGGATTTAACACCGCGCGCGTCGCACTCAACGAGAGCAATCTAGTATCAGCACTCAAGGCCAGCGGCGCGATTCCCTTTCTCATGCGCCACGAGCCGCATATCCCCGGCGCAGGTGACGGGCCTTTTTGGGATGGCGGTATCATCGACTACCACTTCAGCCTCAACGAATGCGGTAGCAATGACGGGTTAATTCTCTATCCGCACTTCCGCCGCCAGCTCATACCCGGATGGTTTGACAAAGCACTGCCATGGCGGCATCGCAGCCGCTCACACCCCAGCAATTTGGTGCTGATGTATCCGAGCAAGGCGTTCCTCGCACAGCTACCCTTCGGGAAAATACCGGACCGCCGCGACTTTCGGTCACTGACGCCTGCTGCACGCATCCATTATTGGGAAACCTGCATCCGCGACAGTGGTCGTCTCGCCGAGGAGCTTTACAACTTGCTGACCGGCGACGACCCGCTACGAGGAGTCAAAGTGATTGACTAGTCTCGCGCCTTAGGCGCGCTGCCCAAAACAGGGGGCTATCTAATGGCGAACCGCATGACCCCGAAAGCGATAATTGAATTCATTCAGGTAGCGCATCGCTCACGAGGTCGCTCGAATCAATGCTGATATGGCATCACTTAACTCGCGATGGCATCGCTCCTGCAAAAAGTGGCCGCCGCGCTCAAAGACTTGATGATTCAGCCCTCGAGTGCCCGGCACGCGGCCAATGAAGGTTTTCTCCAGCCCTCGTGTTACCGGGTCGTCCGCGGTAAACAGGCAGAGAAACGGTTTGTCGAAGCGCTCAAAAAACGCCCAGGCGCCAGCCTGTGCGTCCACTGACGGATCCGTTGGCAAGGTCGGGACCTGACTCGGCATGGCACGGGGCCCCATTTTATATTCGGGGGCCGGGAATGGCGCCTCGTAGGCGCGCCCCAGCGGGGTCAGCGGGGGGAGTGACGTGGCGAGGTAATGATGCAGCAATACCCGGGGCACAACGCGCCAGGTCGCCGCGGGCGAAATCATCATCTCCATCAGAAACCCGGCGGGCATATCCGCCGTTTCCCAGCAGAATTTCTGCCAATATGCGAATCCCATGGGGAACGCATCAGGGTCTTCCGAGCCAGCTCGCGGCAGGCGCGAGAGAACCTTCGACATCGCAGGCAAGCTCAGCCGCCGGCCGTCAGATCTAAACCGTGCGATCTTAGCGACAAGATCGGGGTTGGGCTGTAAATTGATCGGCAGACCCGTGTTGCCAATCACCACTCGCGAGAATCGTTCCGGATGGTCAACCACCAGTCGCAGCCCGATGAGACCACCCCAGTCCTGACCGAAGACCGTCACCTCACTTAAGTCATTGGCGACGAGCCAAGCGCCCAGCCAATCGACTTGGCGCTGATAACTGTAGTCTTCTCTCGCCGCCGGTTTGTCGGATTTGCCGTAGCCCGGTAGATCCGGAGCGATAACGCGAAAACCCTGCTGGACCAGCAGCGGCACCATCTTGCGATAGAGATAACTCCAGCTGGGCTGACCATGCATGAGTAACACCACGGGCGCGTGGCGATCGCCCTCATCGATATGATGAATCCGTAATGTTTGACTCCCGCCGGTAGCAATCTCGGTGTAATGCGGCTCAAAAGGATAATCGGGGATCATCTCGAAACAGGCATCGGGGGTGCGGAGTACCTTCATGGGATTTATTGCCCTCTCATCGCGCGCCAACAAACAATTGGCAGTTTTTATGTCATAATAAGCCATGGCCGTCAATGCCAGCAGATCGAGGCGGGGATGCGGTCAGTGGAGATCAGTCTGGCTGGGGCGTCGGTAGACTCCATCAAGCGCCATTGGGTCGCCTTGCCACGCTGGCGCTTTACTGACAACTTCGACAAAACGCCGCGCGTAGGGGCGAGTGAGCCGTTGCAGCGATCCACCTGCGGCTGGCACCCCCACGCCGTCGCAACCACATACTTAGGAGGTCATTATGGAAGTGCACAACGCCGTCACGCCCACCGAGGCTCAGATCAAAGCGTTTTTTGAGCCCGACGCCAAAGCGCCAATCTTCATGATCAACCTTTTGAAGTTTCACGAGCACGCCCAGTACCAAGATGGCCGCGAGAGTGTACTCACCGGGCGCGAGGCTTACGGGCTCTATGGCGAAGCGGTCGCACAGCTCATCACCCGCGTGGGCGGGCAGATCGGCTTCTCGGGCGCGGTATCTCGGCTTATGTTGGGGGAGGTCGAATCGCTCTGGGATGAGGTGGCCGTCGCCATGTACCCGTCCCGGTCTGCCATGATGGAGATGATCCAACTTCCGGAATACACAGAAATCAGCGTGCATCGTACCGCGGGACTCGCCGGACAGCTCAACATTGAGACGGTCGACGGCACCGGTGGGTGGCTCGCAGGTGCTAACCACTAGCGGTTTTTTCCGGGAAAAGCGCCAATGCAATGCGAATTGCTAGAGAAGCAATTAGCGTAAACTCTCCCCTTCAACAACGACAAGGCAGTGCGAGTGATGAGGTGGCTGAAAAGAGGGCTGTTGGCCTTTGCGGGACTCCTAGTAATAGGGCTGGTGTCAGCATCGATGTGGTTCTGGTTTACACCGGTCGGCGTCAATAACTACATCAATAAAGTCACTTTCCAACTGGCGATCGATTCACCCGAGCTACTGACTTACCTGGGCGCTATTGATAATACGCCTCTGGATTTTCATAGCGGTAAGCTGGCGGACTACACACAAGCTGAAGAAGAGCGCGGCATTGAAAAGCTCCGCCAGGCGCGGGCAGGATTGGACGATTACGGCCCCGAGGGCCTAGAGGGGCAAGAGCTACTGACGTGGAAAATCGCCGCCTGGTTTTTCGATGATCTGCTGCGACAAGCGGAGCTCCGCTACAGCGGCTACCGCGTCAACCAAATCTCGGGCGTCACCATTAATCTTCCGCAGTTCCTGACCGACACTCACGTCATCAAGAACGAAAAGAGCGTCAAGCGCTATCTGTCGCGACTCGCTGAGTTTGGCAGAGTGCTTCGTGAGACGCGTGAACGCGTGGTGGATGACCGTGCGAACGGCGTCATTCCACCGGACTTCGTGATCGAGAAGGCCCTAACCGGCATGCGCAAGTTTATAGACGGGGGCGCTGGCGAGAATCCCTTGGTCACCACACTGGGCCCCAAGCTGGAAGACCTCGATGACATTGAGAAAAGCGAGGCCGCCGCTTTCATCGCTAATGCCACAGCGCTGGTCGAGACCGAGGTCATTCCCGGCTATGAGGCAATGATTGCGCTATTTGAATCCATGCTGCCCGAGGCGAGCCATGACGCCGGCGTGTGGCGCCTCCCACAAGGGGAAGCCATCTATGCGGCTAACTTAAGATCCAATACCACAACCCAATACTCTCCCGAGGAGATCCATGCCACAGGACTGGCTGAAGTAGATCGCATCGAGGGAGAAATGCTCGATATTCTGGATAGTCAGGGTGTCGCCGGCGGATCTTTTGCGGAGCGCGTTCGGGTGGTGATGGAAGACCCCGCACATCAATTCCCCAATACCGATGCGGGTCGCGCCGAGATGATCGCTTACCTCGAGGCTTTCGATCAGAAGGTCATGGCCATTGCCGCTGATTATTTCATCACGATCCCGCCCCAACCGCTGGAGATCGTTCGAGTGCCTGAGTACTCACAGGACTCTTCTCCCGGTGGCTACTATAACGGTCCGGCGCTGGACGGATCCCGCCCTGGGCGGTTCTACATTAACCAAAAAAACACCGCGGACAATCCACGCTGGACTTTACCGACGCTGATGATTCACGAAGGTTCGCCGGGGCATCATTTTCAGATTTCGACCTCACAGCTCATCGAGGGAGTGCCGCTACTCAGGAGACTCTCCCCCTTCAACGCATTCTCGGAGGGCTGGGCGCTGTACTCCGAGAGGATTGCCAAAACCGACATGGGCCTCTACGACGACGACCCGCTGGGTGACCTCGGCCGACTGCAAGCCGAGATGTTTCGCGCAGTCCGGCTCGTCGTTGACACCGGGATGCACGCCAAACGCTGGAGTCGGGAACAAGCTATCGAGTACATGATTGCCAAAACGGGCATGACCGATGAAGAGGTCACGCGTGAGATTGAGCGGTATGTCGTTTGGCCGGGCCAAGCGACGGCCTATAAAACCGGCCAATTGGCGCTATTGGATATGCGTAAAGAGGCTGAGACCACGCTGGGCGAACGCTTTAGCCTGCGGGAGTTTCACGAGGCGGTGCTGATGAATGGCGCGATGCCCCTGGATATCCTCAAGGAAACCATGAATGAGTGGGCTGACTCCCAGTAATGCGATTCGGCACATTTGTCATTTTGAATCAGGAGGGGTAGCGTATTAATAGGGCAAGGGCATCCTATCTGTCGTTAAAGACTCGGAGAGAGTTCACAAGGAGATTATCATGATGAAAAGCAGCGTGAAAAATCTATTAATAGGCTTAGGCTTGTATACCACTGCAATGACTGTATGGGCGGGAGCTGTTGCTCCTACACCTGTTGCCGCGCCGGTCATGGGCCCTTGGGCTTTGGCTATTTTGGCTGCGTTGGTCGCGGCAATCGCATACCGCATCAAGAAATAAAGCGCGTGGCAGTTTGTGCCTAAGAATGCATGCCATATGTACCGCTGATTTGCTGGAATAAACAAGCCGCTTGATGAGGCCTACCCAAGACACCTCGGCACAAAACGTATCGACACAAAGAGAAAGCATTACCGCAGTCAACTTTTGAGCCCTATCTGTGATTGATCTCGCCACCGATTTCGACTCGACTGCTGTTGCTTTTCTGGCGTTGACTCTTGCAGTAATTGCAGAGGCTCGTTTCCCTTTTCGCGCGCCTAACAGGCTAACAAAGCGATGGCTTCACAATGGCGCGTTGGCATTGTTGTCTTACTCGTTTTCTTACTTTTGCGTCACAGCACTCGCCTTGTGGGGATTGGTAGCACTGGAGCGTGCGGGAATTCCGCCGGAGTGGCACGGCCTGATCGAAACGAGTCCTTTTGGCATACAACTGTTCTGGACCTTTCTGGGAATCGAATTTTGCCGTTATGGCGTCCACTGGCTCAGCCATAAAATCCCGTTATTCTGGCGGTTTCACTGCATTCACCACGCTGACCCCGAGGTCGATGTAACGACTGCCTTTCGAAATCACCCATTTGAAGCGTGCATCGGCGCAATACCCATGACTCTCTTCGTATTTGTTCTGGGTGCGCCGGCAACGGTTCTCCTGATTTACCGAGCCTTTGATCTATCAGTGACCATATTCAGCCACACTAATATTCGGCTTCCAGAAAAGCTGGAGCACTTACTCAGCAACTGGATCGTTACACCAAAATTCCATAGGACGCACCACTTCAGCTGCCGAACATTCACCGACAGTAATTATGGGGCGATCTCGCCCTGGTTCGATTACTTATTCAGGACATTTCAACGCACTTCAACTACTCAAGACGCTGATGCCGAGCTGGGCTTGGGTTGGCGAGACCACGAGAGTGGCAGTCTTCTCCAAGTGCTCCTTGCGCCCTTTAAAACCGATCTACCTAAGTGAAATAGTCTGCCCGTGTTTATGTCGGAAAAGGCGATTACGATGTTCATGTGCGGGAGGCACGGTGCTGGCCGGCAAGTAGGAGTTGGTGGAGCGGTCTATCCGCAATCGATAGAACGGGTATGCAGCACGATTCTGCCCTCTCGGATCTCATACTGATCGCAGCCCGATCGATTCGGCTGGGTGTCAGACTCAAAACGCCAATCCACCGTCACCATTTCTGGGCCTGATAATTCAACGGCACCCCAGATGATCCCACTGACGTCCATCTGCAACACCAGTGACTCGCAGTAATTCGCGATTGCATCCCACCCCACGAGCACGCCTTCGGGGCAATCGATCTCGGCGTCCACCGCATAATGAGAGGCCATCGCCAGCGGCACTCCTGAGCGGATCGCTGCCACATGGCTCGACACCACTTCCACAGGAGACCGCGCCGCCAAGGCGGCGAGTACCGGGTTCACCCGCCCCCGCCATTCGCCTAAATCCACATAGTCCCGCACGGAAATCACCAAGCCGGTATCGGCATCAACCGAAAATACGCCATGGCAGGCTACGGCATATTCGTTGCCCCGAAGCCAGAATCGATCGAGGCGCTCGACACTCGCAGAAGTACCCGAGACAAAGAAGCGATGCACATCCCAGCGCACGCTATCGGACCACGTCAAAATGCCACCCAAAAGCCGGATCACCGCATCGCGGCCCTCGCTGGCGGGATGCGGCACATTCTGCCAGCGTGCGGCAGGATGCAGCGCTTGGCGCACGGCTCGCAAATCGCGGGACTCAATCGCCGCAAGCAAATTATTGATCGCTTCCCGCGTCGTTACCTCAGCACTCATGACTGCATCATACCGCTTACGCCTTTCCTCTACGGCATAACGGTGGCGCACTGCCTGACCTTCTGAAACCAACAGAGTTAAGTTGGCGAGCGGAGAAGATCCTGATCGAATGGGTCAATATTTACCCAAAAACCGGTCTCGTCGCGGTACTCTTGCTGACCCGCTTACCAATGACTCTTGAGGCCCTCAGTTTATGTCCCCCGATAAACCCTATGACATTGTCGTTTTTGGCGCATCCGGCTATACCGGCCGGCTGGTAGCAGAGTACCTCGCGAAAGAGTACAGCAGCGACGATCTCAGCTGGGCAATGGCTGGCCGCTCTCTGGACAAGCTGGCGACGGTTCGCAAGGAAATGGGCATTAGCGAAGACGTCGCGTTGCTCGAGGTGAATGTCGCTGATGCCGACTCCGTGCAGCAAATGGTCACTGCTTGCAAAGTGGTCATTACAACGGTGGGCCCCTACCAGCTGTACGGAGATGAGTTGGTTAAACAGTGCGCGGAGCACGGCACAGACTACGTGGATCTGACCGGCGAGCCGAACTGGATGCACGGGACCATTGCTCGCTACTCAGATGCGGCTAAGGTTTCGGGCGCCCGCATCGTTCACAGCTGCGGCTTTGATTCAATTCCCTTTGATCTGGGAGTCTTCACGTTACAAGAGCATGCCATTGCAAAAACCGGCAACCCAGTGGCTACCGTGAAAGGACGTGTCCGCGCGATGAACGGCGGCTTCTCAGGCGGCACCATTGCCTCAATGCGTGCCACTATGGCCTCGGTCGCGAACAACCCAGAGATTATTCAGGTTTTGACTAATCCTTTCGCCCTCACCGAAGGCTTTACCGGCCCAGAACAGCCTGCAGGCGCTGCGCCACAATACGATGAAGAGCTCAGTAGCTGGAGCGCGCCTTTCATCATGGCGCCGATCAATACCAAGAATATTCACCGCTCTAACTTCTTGCTGGGTCATCGCTACGGCACCGATTTTCGCTACGACGAGATGCTGCTGACCGGCGATGGCGACCAAGGCAAGGCGACCGCTGAATTCGTTGCGAAGGATGATTCTGTGGCCAAAAGCGAGCTACAACCCGGTGACGGCCCTACCAAGGAGGAGCGCGAAAACGGCAACTATGACGCGATTTTTGCGGGCATCAGCAGCGATGGCGATCTCATCATTAGCAGCGTTCAGGGTGATCGCGACCCGGGGTATGGTTCGACCTCGAAAATGCTTGCCGAAGCGGCGATGTGCTTGTTGAAAAACCCTGAGCTTGCCAGCGGCGGACTCTGGACACCCGCAGCGGCACTCGGCTCAGCATTGATTGAGCGCCTGGAAGCTCACGCGGGCCTTACTTTTAATATCGAGCGGGGGTAGTGCGGCGATCCCGGGCCCACCTTAACTTCACGTTCGATTGAAACCATGCACCCCAACGAACTCTCGCAACACCTGACCACGGCACTAGCCCCGTTACTCGCGGACAAGATTGGGGGTAGCGGCGTGTCGGGACTGGAACGACTCTCCGGGGGCGCTAATAACGAAACCTGGCGACTGGCGTGGGGTGAGACTCCCTTGATCCTCCGCCGACGACCGTTTTCGGCGGGATCGGTGGCAAGCCTCGAAGGCAATATTCTCGGCTTGTCATTAGTTGACGAAGCCGCGGTGATACAGCTTGCCAGTCAGACTGCCGTCCCTGTGCCGGCTATTTACGGTGTATTTGATGAGCATCACCCCATCGGTGAAGCCTTCGTTATGGCGTTCATACCCGGGGAGAGCATTCCGCAGCGATGGCTCACAGAGGCTTCATTCGCAACGGCGCGTGACCGTCTGGCCTTTCAATGTGGCGAGGCACTCGCTCGGATTCATGCGATCGACTGCGGCAATCTGCCAGGTACCATTGGCCCGACGACCCTGGCGCGCCGCTTCGAGGCCGCGCAAACCCGACTTCACGCATTTGGCGACATCTCTCCCGCACTGCAATTCGGGCTCAATTGGCTGATCGATCACGCACCCGAGGAAACTCCTCATGTGTTGCTGCACGGTGACTTCCGAACGGGCAATCTGCTGGTCAACAAAGCAGGCCTCGCGGGCGTACTCGACTGGGAGCTGACTCATCAGGGTCCTCCCGGCGAGGATCTTGGCTACCTCTGCGCCAACGTATGGCGATTTGGTCAGCTGGAGAAGCCCGTGGGGGGGTTCGGGCACTACGCAGAGTTAATCGCCGGCTATGAATCGATCGCGGGCTGGAGCCCGGACCTCAATACGATTCGCTACTGGGAAATCTTTGCCGCGCTGAGCTGGGGTTTGGTTTGCCAAACCATGGGGGCGTTGTGGCAGAGCGGTCAAGGTGATGTCGAGCGCGCCGCAGTGGCTCGGAGACGATCCGAAGCCGAACTGGACATGTTGCTATTAATTGATGAATGGGAGAACGGATGACACCCGAAGAAGCCTCCGCTTCAGCAGAGATATCGGCAGACTTACTCTTGAGTGCCGTCAAAGCCTTTCTGGTTGAGAGCGCCGCGCATCATCTCGAGGGACGCGACCGCTTCAACGCCCGCGTTGCCGCCAACGTGCTGGGCATTGTGCAGCGCGAACAGGCGCTCGGCCCGGCATTGCAGGCCCTAGATCAAGAGGCAGCGATCAGGTGGCTGCCGCCTGCGAAAGCCGACGAGAGCATCGCCCAGCAACTGTCGCGCGCACTCGCGAGCCGGGAATTAGCGCCCGATAGCGCTGTGTTTGATTACCTCAAGGCAAGGCAACTTTTGGTAACGGCGATCAACAATCCGAAATACGCCAGTCGCGCCGTCGCTGAAGCGCGCTGGCAAGGGGCTTAAAAGGGTTTCCCCGCGTTGCAGGGGGCTTTTAACATCAGACTTATTCATCGCCCATTTCAGACGACCCGGGCGCTAATTAATCATCTGCTATGTGGGAGCGTTTTATGAGTCAGCATTTTCTCTTCGACATTCCGCGCGAGATAGAAGACTACTTGCTGATTCTGGATGACTTTATCGAGCGCGAAATCAAACCCCTTGAGGCTCAGGACGATAACCAGCGTTTTTTTGACCACCGCCGTGAGCACGCTCGCACGGATTGGGACCGCGGCGGTTTACCGCGGGAGGAGTGGGAAGAACTGCTGATGGAGATGCGTCGCCGCGCCGATGCCGCCGGTCATTTTCGTTACGCGTTACCCGAAGCGTTCGGGGGCCAGAACGGCTCCAATCTTGCGATGGCCCGCATTCGGGAATATCTAGCGCAGAAGGGCCTCGGATTACATAACGATCTGCAAAATGAAAGCTCGATCGTGGGCAATCTCATGACACCGCTGATGCTGAGGGACTTTAGCACTGCCGCGCAGCAATCGAGATGGATGGAGCCCCTGCTACAAGGTGAAATGGGCTGGTGTTTCGGGCTTACCGAGGCGGCGCACGGATCTGATGCGACGTGGATGGAGACGCGCGCTGAAAAAGTCACGCGCGACGGAGTCAGCGGTTGGACACTGACCGGCGAAAAGATGTGGACCACGGGTCTTCACAAAGCCAGTCACGTTTTGGTCTTCGCGAGGCATTCGGGCGCAGATGGTAGCCCGGCGGGTATCGGTTGCTTCGTTGTGCCCACGAATGCACCGGGTTTCAAAATCGGTGATTATCTTTGGACGCTCAACATGCCGACGGACCATCCCCGTTGCACGCTGTCCGAGGTTTTTGTCCCCGATGACGATGTGTTGGGTGATGTGGATCAGGGCCTGAAAATTGCCATGCACTTTGTTCACGAGAGCCGCATTCGCCAAGCGGCCTCTTCTTTAGGGGCAGCGCAGTACTGCCTCGACGAAACCTTCAAATACACGAAAGAGCGCGCGCCCTTTGGTAAGCCTCTGTCCTCCAACCAAGGCATTCAATTCCCTTTGGTAGAGCTGCAAACTGAGGCTGAAATGCTGCGACTACTGATTTACAAAACTGCGGCGCAAATGGATCAGATGGATAAGGTGGACGTCGCTAAAAAGCTGACCGACAAAGTGTCGATGTGTAATTACCGTGCCAACAGGCTAGTGTGCAACGCCGCAGATACCGCCATGCAGTTTCATGGCGGACTGGGATATTCTCGACACAAACCGTTCGAGCACATCTACCGGCATCACCGCCGCTACCGCATTACCGAAGGAGCCGAAGAGATCCAGCTGAGAAAAATCGCCGGCGTACTCTACGGGTTCGTCTCCTAACGTCGCTCCCGTATTCTCGAGAAGCTGGCTTTAGACGCCCGTATCCTCGGCAATACGGATCACCGGTGGCTCTGCAAGCATATCGACCAACTTGTTCAATACACCCGACTCCGTTCGCCAAGCCAAATAGCGCTGATAGTGCTCGGCACTGTCCCAATATTCGATAAATACCAGCGCCTCACCATCGCCCTCTTTATAGACCTTTAGGCCCTGACAGCCGTCAAAGGCTCGGGTGTCGGGCAAAATCTCGCTGAGAAAATCCAAGATGGGCTGGCAGCCACCTGGGCCGGGTTTTAGATCTACCCATACCATCGTCATTGATGCGCCTCCTTAGCAAACAGATAATTTTGGAACACCTTACCCCTGAAACGGGACAAGAAAAAGGGCGCCCTTGGGCGCCCTAGATGAAGCTCAGTAAATAGTGAGTTTAAAACTTGAACTGTACCTCTGCGCCGAAGTAACGCGGACGATTCGGTGTGCCAAATGACCAAAGGCCAGGCGAGTAGACCGGCGTCGTGTTGCCAGGTCCGGACGCGACGTTGTTACCACCCACATCGAGGAACGACATCAGGTAGGTTTCATCGGTGAGGTTCTTGCCGAACAGGGAGATTGTCCAGTTCTCGGTCTCCCAGTTAATGGAAGCATCAAGCAAGCCAAACGAATCGACTAACGAGGGGTTGTCGACGTAGCCAGCACCACCTTGGGCCGGTGAAATGGTCTTGTCGCCCCCATTTGCACTGGCGGAAATGTAGTAATCATCCTTCCAGGTATAGTTCAGGGTTGCGACGAACCAGTGACCCTCGGTCATCTGGCGTTCAAACAACAGACCCAAGCCCGCAGTCATATCAGGCGCGCGGCGCAGAGCGACCGAGCTGAGGTCCACCATGCCGGTTGCGCTCGAAGCGAGGAAGTCATCGTAGGACGCGTCGAGCAAGCCAACATTACCGCGCAGCGAGAGGCCCTCTGTGATGACCCAGGTAAAGTCCATTTCAAGGCCGTCCATCGTCGCACTCGAAGCGTTCTGTACGATAGTCAATGTCGCCTGACCATCCTCACCCGGCTTCACGATGTCTTCCTGCTTGTCGTCGTACTTAACCGTGAATGCCGCCAGATTCACCTGGAAGCGATTGTCGGCCAAAGTGAATTTGGCGCCTGCTTCCCAGCTCTTCACTGACTCGGGATCGTAAGGGCCGGTATTACCTGGCGCAGTGGCGCGGCCATTGAAACCACCCGAGCGGAAGCCTTCTGAGTAAGTGACGTACGCCATGCCGTTGTCAAAGGAATACTGCACTCCGACTCGCGGCGTAAAGTCATCCCATGACGCGCTGCCATCGAACGTGGGGTCGTAAACCGAAGCGGCCCAGCTTGGGCAGTTCACGCCCCAAGAGCCAGCGACGCTGGAACCCGCCGGAAAAGCCGGATGCGTTTCCAAGGTTTTCTCGTAACCCGCGGTATCAACGTAATCAACGCTACGCTTGGGAACACCCATCAGTTGATCCATCACGTTTGACGAGTAGCCGGCCACGGTCATACAGGCCTCTTTCTCTTCGTCGATCCAGCGGCCGCCGAGGCTTAACATCAGCCGATCAGTGATATCCCAATCCACCTGACCGAATACCGCCGTCGATTCGACCTCCTGGTGGTAAAGCGGCGAAGTCGTCAGATTTAGCACGCTCTTGGGCTGCCCATCGGAAATGCCGGGAACCAGAGGGTTTAAAATATTGAAGAGACCGGTGTTCTGCTGCAGCGTGTAGTCGCCATCCCAGAAGAAGACGCCGACGGTGGAGCGCAAACTGTCACTCCAATCGGACTCCAACCGCAGTTCGTAGCTGGTCTGATTTTCTTCTGTCGGACGATCTGTCCAGAAAAGATCCGCAGCGACGCCATCAAATTCTTGTCGCGCCAACTCGTCAGTCTGCCGGTCGCCGAATATCAACGCCAGTTTGTGGTCCTCAGCAAACTGCCAGTTGGCATGCACTGTGTAAGAGTCAGTGCGCAGCGCTGCATATTGCTCCTGAGTGGTAAACGTTGTGTAAAGAGCGTCAGACGTTTTGCCGACGGCGCAGTTATCACCGCAAAACGCGCCAAAGGCTTCGCCAGGAGCCGTTAGCGCGACCACGGGACGTGTCGGCGTCTCGTCGTCGATACGGTCATAAATCAGTCGTAGGTCAAAGTTATCCGTTGGCGCCCACAGAATATCCGCAGCGAAAGTCGTGAGGTCATTTTCGCCATCGGTGGTGCCACGGCTGGGGTTATCGATGTACTCACCCCCCTTAATGCTGGTGGCAGACAGCTTGACCGAGAAGCCAGCGAACTCAGGCAGATTGATCATGCCCTTGACATCTGTCTGGCTGTCCTCGGCGAAGGTTCCCACGATCTTACCGCCGAACTCACCCGTGGGCTTGGAGCGGATGACGTGCACTAGGCCACCAATAGTGTTGCGACCAAACAAGGTGCCCTGAGGACCACGAAGGACTTCCACGCGCTCGGCGTCCCAAATATTGAGCAGTGCGCCGGTGGTGGTCGCGAGGTAAACACCGTCTTGGTAGATCGCAACGGCCGGGTCGAAACTCTTTTCGACCTCTGCATGTTGCATGCCGCGAATAGAGACACCAACAGTACCGTTACCCAATATCGGGTTAATCACCAAGTTAGGGGACATACCGGTGATTTCATCAATCGTCCGCGAAAAAGTCTTCTCAATGGTGTTGGCATCCATCGCCGACATGGAGATGGCGACGTCCTGCATGTTTTCTTCGCGCTTCTGAGCGGTGACAACCACCTCCTCGATTTGCGACGTTGTCGATCGCTGCGCATGTACCTGTGCCGAAATGGCCATCGATACCGCTACGGCGAGAATAGATGTGGTACGAATCGTATTCATGGGCTTCCTCATTCACTGACTCTTAGTTGTCGGGCAGGGACACTTTCCCCTGACCCTCTTGTTTGTCCGGGCAAAGAGTACCAGACCATCGCAAAAAAACACCCTTTCATCTTACAAAAATAGCATAATGGAATATGGTTATATTTCTTAAGAATATTCATGCGCCTGCAGCGGTAGCTCCGTCGTGTTCTTGATTTCTGTCACGGCGATATGCGAGTGCAACTCACGGATCAAATCCGAGGAGGACAGGGTATTCCTCACAAAATCTTCGTAATGACGAATATCGCGGCAAACGATCTTCAGCATGTAATCCCAAATGCCTGTCATCGTGTAACACTCCACCACCTCGGGGTGGCCCTCCACGCTCTCTTCAAACGCCAGCAAATTTTGTTTGCCGACCTGATTTAAATTAACCGTAGCAAATACCACCACACCCAACCCCAGCTTCGCGCGATTCAGTAGCGCCACGCGACCCGTAATCAGCCCGGCCTCCTCAAGCTTATTGACGCGGCGCCAGCAGGGGGACTGGGATAAGTGCACTTGGTCCGCAAGATCAGAGGTCGAGATATTGGCATCGCGCTGCAGCGCGGCGAGGATCTTTAAATCAACTGGATGCAAGTTCATGAATAAATATTCCAATTATTAGTCTTTAAAGGGCATATTATTTCATTATCGCCTCCGGAAGCCCAACGAAAGCATAAGTTTTTCTGCGCCGACGTCGCACAATATTTGTTCATCTCGGCACCTCTTGGAGGGTGCAATGGGCCACGCCGCGCCACCCTTACTCCGCCGGGTATCACTCGACGACAAATATGCACTGGATCAGACTCGCGCCTACATGACGGGCATCGAGGCGCTGGTGCGCCTGCCCATGCTCCAGCATCAGCGTGATGCCGCCAAAGGACTTCATACAGCCGGTTTTGTTTCCGGTTACCGCGGTAGCCCGCTGGGCGGCGTGGACCAGGCCATGTGGAAAGCCAAATCCCACCTCGACCGACACCACATTCATTTTCAACCCGGGGTCAACGAAGATTTGGCTGCGACGGCGGTATGGGGCAGTCAACAAACTCAGCTCTTCCCCGGCGCTCGCTACGATGGCGTCTTTGGAATGTGGTACGGAAAGGGCCCCGGCGTCGACCGCAGCATGGATGTGTTCAAACATGCCAATGCGTTTGGCACCAGCCGGCATGGCGGGGTACTTGCTGTGGCGGGTGACGACCACGCCTGCAAGTCATCAACCCTTCCACATCAATCCGAGCACATGTTCATGGGCGCCTCGATACCGGTACTGGCGCCGGCAAATGTTCAAGAAGTTCTCGATCTCGGCATTTATGGCTGGGAATTGTCGCGCTACTGCGGCTGCTGGGTGGGGCTCAAGGCCATCACCGAAAATATGGATTCTGCGATTTCGGCTGATATCGACCCGACGCGCGTGAGCATCGTGATTCCCGATAGCTTTTTGCTGCCTGAGGACGGCGTACATGCGCGCTGGCCCGACAACCCGCTCGACCAGGAAAAGCGCCTCAACAAGTTTAAAATCTATGCGGCGCGCGAATTCGCGCGCGTCAACCAGCTGAATCGCATTGTATTGGACAGCCCACAGCCGCGACTGGGCATCATTACCTCCGGCAAGGCTTACCTGGATGTAATGCAGGCGCTGGATGACATGGGCATCGGTGCCCAGTTAGCCGCCGCCATTGGCCTGCGTGTATTTAAAGTTGGCATGCCGTGGCCACTTGAACCTGAAAGCACGCATCAATTCGCCGAGGGCCTTGAGGAAATACTGGTTGTCGAAGAAAAGCGCTCCATCATCGAAGACCAGTTGACCTCCCAGTTGTACAACTATCCGGTTGCGGCAAGACCTCGTGTGGTAGGCGAGTTCGACGAACGCGGCGCCGACCTGGTGCCCAATACCGGCGAGCTGACGCCCGCGATGGTGGCGCTGGCCATTGCTCGTCGGCTACAGCGTTTCTTTACCAGCCCGGAACTCGAATCACGCGTCGCTTGGATTGAGAAAAAAGAACGCGCCCTCGCCAATGTCAACAGTCAGCCAGTGCGCATGCCACACTTTTGCTCGGGCTGCCCACACAACACCTCCACCAGAGTCCCAGAGGGCAGCCACGCTATGGGTGGTATTGGCTGCCACTACATGGCCACGTGGATGCAGGACCGAGACACCCATACCTTTACGCAGATGGGCGGAGAAGGCGCAACTTGGATTGGACAGGCGCCTTTTACCGATACGAGTCACGTGTTTCAGAACCTCGGTGACGGCACGTATTTCCACTCCGGCATCCTGGCCATCCGCGCTGCAGTCGCTGCAGGCAACCCCATCACCTATAAGATTCTTTTTAACGAAGCCGTCGCAATGACCGGTGGGCAGCCGATTGATGGCGCACTGACTATCGATCATTTGATTCGCCAATTGAGTGGCGAGGGCGTCAGACGGATCGCCTTGGTATCCGACCACCCAGAGGTATTTCGACAACAGTTTAGTGATGTCGAGGGATATAGCCTGCACCACCGCGATGAACTTGACGAGCTCCAAAAATCGCTTCGCGAATACAAAGGATGCTCAGTACTGATTTATCAACAGCCCTGTGCCGCCGAGAAAAGACGCAAGCGAAAGAAAACCGCGGCCACGAATATTGCGCGCAGGATCATGATCAACGAGGCGGTGTGTGAGGGCTGCGGCGACTGCGGTGTGCAATCCAACTGCCTGTCGATCATGCCCAAAAATACGGCACTGGGGCGCAAGCGGCAGATCAACCAACATGCCTGCAATCTGGACTACAGCTGCGTCAAAGGCTTCTGCCCGAGCTTTGTATCAGTGCTGAACGCAGAGCTCAGAAAACCGGCGGGCAGCTCGAGCGAGCAAGCCGTTTTTGATCCCCTGCCCGCAGTGCCACCACTGGCCCTGAAGCAACCCTGGAATACCGTCGTGGCGGGGGTTGGCGGTACCGGCGTATTGACCGTGACCGCACTCATCGCCATGGCCGCGCATATCGAAGGCAAAGGCTGCGCCACACTCAACCAAACGGGGCTGGCACAGAAATTTGGCGCGGTGGTGAGCCATGTGCGAGTCGCCCAGGATCAGGACAGCATCAAAGCGGTGCGAGTTCCTGCGGGAGAGGCGGACCTGCTCATTGGTTGCGACCTGGTGGTGACCACCGGTTACGACACCATGGGGAAAACCTCAGAAGATCGCACGACTGCCATTGTAAATGACGCCGAGCAACCCACCGCGGCTTTCCTACATGACCCCGATGCAAAGTTACCCACGACTGATATGCGCGCCTATATTCAGAGTCAAACCGGCAAAGACAGCGTCATGTTTGTCGATGCCAGCCACATCGCCGAGGCGCTGCTCGGCGACACGCTGTATGTCAATTTGTTTCTCCTCGGTGTCGCCTTTCAGCATGGCAAAGTACCCGTCAGCGCAGAGGCGCTTGAGGCCGCGATCGCTCTCAACGGTGTAGCCGTCGAGGGGAACCAGCAGGCGTTCCTGCTCGGCCGACGCTACGCAGTATGGCCAGACAAAGTGCTGAGCATGCTGCCAACGGATCCAATTGAGGCGGTTTCGGGAGACCCAGCTGCTTTTGATCTGAATGCACTGATTGAGGATCGCGCCTCCCGCTTGGTCGATTATCAGTCCGCCAACTTCGCAGAGCGCTATCGCGCAGACATTGCAACAGTGCGTGCCGCTGACCCGATCGCGGAGGAACAAGGCTCAGTAACTCACCGCGCGGCGGAGCAACTCTATCGATTAATGGCCATCAAAGATGAGTATGAAGTCGCACACCTGTATTCAAGCGGCGCTTTTAAGGCTCAACTGGATGCGCACTTTGAGCCGGGCTATCAACTGCAGTTCCATTTGGCGCCACCGGTGATCAGCAAGCCTAGGACTCCCCAAGGTCGGATCGCCAAACAAACCTACGGTGCGTGGGTTATGCCCCTGTTCAACGTGCTTAGTGCACTCCGCAAACTCCGCAATACACCGCTGGATCTGTTCGCGTGGACTCGGGATCGGCGCAATTCGCTGTCCGACCTCGCGCTATACCGGTCTGACCTGATGCTGCTAATAGAACACCTTGACGAAGCTCACTACGCGACCGCTCTGGCACTGGCGGAATTGCCAAAACAGCTCCGCGGATTCGGCCCGGTCCGCGACCAGAACCGCGAAATCGTGCGCGCCAAACGGGCAAACTTGCATCAACAGCTCAGCAACGAGCAGCTGCCATTCACCGAGATCACCACGGAGCAATACATCGCCAAAGAAGCGTGATGCATTGTTCCTAGCACTTGGCATTTGATGGGAACGCAGCCTGGTAACACTGGCACTGGTCACGGAGCAAGAGTCTGACTCTGTGTCGCCATGCCCAATGTTCTGCCGATCGCGACAGGAGGGCGTGCCTCTGTCAGACTGTTGCTTAACATCATAACCTTGACGCCCAAGCATGCTTCCTAGCTCCCAAAAAGCGCTCGATGCCGCCAAGCAAGGTCAAATTGAAGAAGCTTGTGCGCTGTTTGACGAATCGATCGCGCAGGAGGCGGACCCCAACTGTCTCTTACAAGCCGCTTTTTGTTATCGCGCGGTGGGTCGTCAGAGTGACGCGCTGGCGGCGCTCAAGCGCCTCGACGAGAACGGCCATACGAACCCTCCGGCACTGTTACTGCGTGCCGATATCTTTGCCGCGATCGGTCGCCATCATCAAGCAACAGCGCTTTACCAGCAGCTACTCGAAATTGACGATAGTCGTATTCAATATTCCGCAGCCCTGGGTCTTTACCGGTGTGGCGACGTCGCCGCTGCCGGCCGCGTTGCCGAGAGAACGGCAAAGGATCCCAACGCCACACTTGCGGCTCAAGCGACACTGCTGAATGGGCGATGCTTAGCTGCCCAAGAAAAATATTCTGACGCCGCAAAGCTGTTTGCATCAGTTGCGTCATCACCCACTCTGCAAAAGGCCGCGCGCTACCGCATTGCGCGACTACAGCTACATCAAGGCCAATTCAGCGAGGCGGAACAGATCCTGCGAGAGATACTGGCAGCCGATGACGACGCACCTGGAGCCCGGGAAACGCTACTACAAACGCTCATACATAGTGGGCAAACATCAGCGGCCTTGGGGATCATCGACACCACCCCCGCAACCGACGCCAGCCTCCCCTGGTTGCGCCATGCCACAGACTTCCTTACGGAATCCGGCAACCCCGACCCCTTAAAATATTTGACGTCGCGATGGGCGTACAGTCCCTCCCCAGAAGTTTTCCGCGAACTCATGGGGCGCTTGCTCGAAGCAGGAGCCCTCGGCGATGCACAAGCGTTGGCCGAGGACTATGCCAACACGTTTTCTCAGGATCATCATTGGCGCTGGGCGACGATGCGCTGGTTACTGGGCAAGGGTGACTACGAGGAGGTGCTGAGACACAGAACCGACCCGCAACAAGACAGCGAGGAGTGTATCTGTGAAGCCCAATTTGCACTCGGCCACTATGCCAACGCGCTAGAGACAGCACAGTGGTTGTGCCGCTCAGCACCAGGCGACCAGTACTTCATTGCACTGCTGGTCACAGGCCTGCGCTGCCTTGAGGATGCGCGCTACAGCGCCTTGGTCGATCCCGACACATTACTGACTACAGTCTCACTCCCTGCCATTGGCGGTGCAGCCGACGTGAGCGACGACTTTTGGCGAGAGGTCGCAGAAGCGGTGGGCCATCACCACTCCATGCAAGTCGCGCCTCCGCTGCAGTCCGTACAATCGGGCATCCAGACTCCCGGCAATCTGTTAACGCAGACGCAGCAACCGGCGCTACGGCAACTGAAATCAATCATTGATCGCGCAGCCAACTCATTTTTTAACAGTGAGCCGCTCGACCAGCTGAGCGACGCGCACCCACTGAAGCTCTTCCGCCCAAGAACCCCCTTCATGCATGCCAGTTGGGCCATTCGGGCACAAACCGGCACCTTTCATCGGTCCCATGTGCATGCCAAAGGGTGGTACAGCGGCACCTGCTACATCGAAGTCCCTGATGCCATCGACGGCGACCATGACGCGGGTCATCTTGTACTGGGCGAACCGCCATTCAAGACCAAGGACCCCTTAGCGCCCTTAGCTCGCGTGCGACCCGAGGTGGGGCGTCTGGTCTTATTCCCCAGTTATTTTTGGCATGGCACCCGACCGTTTACGGGTGAGGGATGGCGTCAAGTCGTCGCTTTCGATTACGGCAAAGAAAATTGTTTTGTGTGAGCACCACAGATCATGGCGCCTCAGTCTTACCTACCGATTCAATGTAACGGCGCGGGGAGCTGCGCTCATACGCCGTCGGTTATAGCATGAAGCAATCGGCGATCTCCGGCCGCGTCCGATAACGCTCATCCCATTGCCGAAGGTGCTTGCGATCCGCCAATAAACACTCGCCCGTGTAACGCATGAATTGCAAAAACGCCGCAAGCGTACAGTCCGCAATGCTGGGGACTTCACCAGTGAAGAAAGTACGGCCATCGCTCAGCAGCTGATTCGCATAGTTAAGACCTGGCTGCATCCGCGTCGCGAGCTCTTGCGCCTTCTGGGGATCTGCCTCATAACTCAGAGGTGACTTCGTGGCATGCACCCACCACGCCAGATCAAAGGTAATGCGCATTTCCAGCGTGCGCTCAATATTGCGCGACAACGCACTGGCTTCGGGGTCGGTCGACAACAGCGCGCCCTCGGGGAAGGCTGACTCAAAGTAGTCGATAATGCTCAGCGACTCGGTGATAAAACGCCCGGACGGTAGCTCCAGCACGGGCAGCGTCCCGAATGGGTTTCTGGCGAGATGTGCCGCCTCTCGATGCTGACCTTTGAGCGTGTTTACCGTGACCCGCTCCACAGGAATATCGACCCCAAGCGCCTTTCGCTCGGCAAGATACAGTGTGACCCGCATCGGGTTGGGGGCGAGTGGGACGGTGTAAAGCTTCATATCAACCTCTCTATGTGGTGACCAACATCCGCATGAGACCGTCGCTTGCTAATGAAACCGTAATGCGACGCTTGTTGTTTTTAACTGTGGCGCCTCGTATTGGCGTGGGGTGAATTTCTCAGCGGGCTTAATTAGCGATCAATGGTGTCAGGTTAACGTATCTCGATGATTTGAAAATCTTGCGCGGCCGTGCGCCAGTCCAAAAGGATGTCGTAGATCTGCCCATCTATCACCGCGTCGCCGAGCTGAATCTGCGTGTCAAATACAGAGCATTGTGCCGCTGATAAATCGACGACGTCGCTCGGCTGTATGAATGGCTTGTGAAATCGGGTGACCGTAAAGCGCGAACTGCTCTCAGAGACATCGCCATTGTTATTAATCGCACGCGCGGTAATTGTGTGATCACCGAGCGCCATATTGTTGTAATTCCAAGCCAGCGAAAAACCCGAATCTCCCGCGCCCGGAATTTCCGGAAAAATATTACCCACGTCACCCCGAGTGCCACCGTAGGGCGCATCAAAAGCATAGACCCCGTCTATCCAGATCTCGATGCGCTCAATACCAGCGGTTGCCACTGACCAACCCCTGAGATTGCCAATGCCCGAATAAACCGCACTCGCACCGGGTTCCTCGAGCAGGACTTCCAACCTCTCCTCCGGGGCCAGCACCGATTCAAATCGAGGCTCTATCCGGCAGTCGCTGTCGACACTGCTGAGGCTAAAGGTGTTGCCACTCAGGCTACCCCCGCACGAGCTCTCAACCGCTTCAAGGCGGTAAGTCGGTTCGGGTTCAAACTGCAGGACCAAGGTTTCGTCAGGCAACACCAACTTAGAGGTATGCCCTGATACTGTGCCTCCCGGGTGTGTCGCCACGTCTACACGCGCATAAGATCCCTCATAGCTGTCGTCCCACCTCAAGTGCAAAGACTCGACCAACTTTCCCGACAGGCGATCCTCATACGTTACCCAGGACTCGACATATTCAACGCCATAGGGACTGTCATCGCCTGCCGGGCCACAACTTGGCTGAAGAAAATAACCGGAATCGAGAGCCCGCTCCTCGGAAAAGGTGTTTGTTAATACTTGACCCGCCGCAGTCAAGACAGACAGCGATTGAACGTAGATACTGTGGGGCGTGTCATTAGAAATACCGTGACCCTTGCGGCGACCCTCTCCCCCTTCGTCCAGCTCGCAAGTTTCATCGATAACAAAGTCCCTGATCAGCTCGCTGGCGAGACTAGTGCTCTCATATCCCGCGAGCATGAATCTGGTCTGAGTAAACCCTCTTGCATTGTCAGCCGACCGAGGATCACCCGCAGGAACGCCACAAGGGCCTCCCCCGCAGTCACGGATATTAGGGTTGGAAAAAAAAGGCGCTTCCGCCTCTTCGCCGTAGCTCATGATGGTGTGAAATACACCGTCCTCATAGTGCCCAAAGCTATACGTATAGGCGCCAACATCCCCCTCTTCCGCAATGCGCCTCTCATGCTGAGAGCCCAGAATATGGCCAATTTCGTGGGCGGTGGTCGTATCCGAGCAGTAAGTGTTGCCTGGCGCCTCAATCGGCAACCATTGCACCGTCGCCATGTAAAGATCTCGCCAAGGCGCGCCCTCATAAACTCCGACATACGCGACCCCGCAAGCATCGTCGTCATCCGGAATATTTTCTCGTAGCGCGATGACCAGATCAGCCTCATAGAAAGCGCGGTCGCGCGCGATATCATCAAAGGGCGCTTCTGCCTCAAACATGTGGTCCAAAAGATCTTCCTGTAGGACATCGGGGTCGATATCCAATGGCCTTAACCCCACGGTATTGATCTGAAGATCAATACCGCTATCAACCATCGCCTGATTTGCCGCAAGAGTGACTGCGTCGATAACCACATCGGGAGTTGCCATCCCAGCCTCGTAATAAAAGAGCACGTCTATCACGGCCTTACCCGAGGCAAATTGTGGGTAGGTGATTTCTGAGGAATGGGTACTTTTCTGTACTCGCGACTGCTGGGCCGACTCTCTGAGCATCATTTCAGCAGGCCATAACTGACCCGGTGGCCGCCGTTTGCGAATGGCACCACCATCTGCTCGGCGCGCCAACGCCGGATCGCCTCGACTCCAAAGCAACTCTCCACCAACCGCATTAAGCCGATAGGACGCAAACCCGTCGCGAATAGCCCCCTCGACTGCACCGTCAGGGCTGGCCACCAAATTTAGGCGCGCTCCATTATCGTCAAACCCGACGATGATTTTATTACCAGACAAGGATCGCGTGGCTGACTCCACCCGAAAGGAGTACGTCTCACCGTATTCCGACCTTACGGTAATCTCGTCACCCGCTTGCGTATAAAGCTGTTCGAGCGAGACAAGGGTTTTGGATGATTCTCCACGACGCGATAATTCAAGGGTCACGGTCTCTGCCGCTTGGGCAGCGGGGTTTATGATTCCGGCCGCGGCTGCTAGAGCCACAAAAAAAGCAGCCGCCATGTATCCTTGTGTAACCACTGTTTTCGCTCGTTAACCACAATGAAAGTTCGTTATAACACCGGCAGATATGGGTGTGAAAAGTAATGCCTTGCCGGTGAGCCAAATAATATATGCAATTTATGATGCGGATGGCTCAGTGCTGGGCGAAATGCGCTATTTGTGGGATAAATGCCGCGGGCAATCTAGTTGCGCGCTGTGCGACTTGTCCCATGGCTGGAACCCCCTGGGTAAACCCGCTTGGCGGAAACGCAAAGGCACGATGGCATCCATTCAATGGCTGCACCGCGACGAAGTACCGGAAGGTATTCTCGAAAAAGTCCGTGACCGATTACCCTGCATCGTCGTCGTAGAGAAAGACCGCGTCACGCCGCTAATTAACCGAGAAATGCTCCGCGGCTGCGAGGGGAATCTTGAAGCCTTAGAGCACCTAGTCGAACAGAT
>CAYQUE010000018.1:23752-39782 GCA_964420615.1 uncultured Alteromonadaceae bacterium
CTAGCGCCGTGAGACACTCTCAGTCATATGTTGAGCCAAGCCTCATTAAAACAGTCAAAATTTAAGGGTCGGCAATGTTGATTGAGATGCGGTGCAACAGCATCACTCGAACATCTTCATGAAGGTATCCATATCAAACTGATTGCCATACAACATTGAGCTGTTGAGCGCGACATCCGCGGCAATCGCTACTGCAGTTTTAATCTCTTCCTCGGTTGCACCGGCATCGCGCGCGAAAGCGACGTGAGCAGGAATGCAATACACGCACTTCATGGCCACCGATGCGGAAATGGCGGCAAGCTGGGCATGTTTCAATGGGATTGCGCCGTTAAATACGTTCTTTTCTACCGCGGCATAGTAGGCCTCTGCGGCCGCCTGCTGCGATTCCGGATGCAACAAAATAAACGGGTTAGCGGTTTTGACTTCGCGCAAGTCATCCTCGGCTACAACCCAAGGTGCAAGCGTCATCACAAAAAGCATTACGAAGAGTTTCATCCGTTTCTCCTTCAATAGGATTGAGAAGAGGCGCTCGCCAAGGGCAAGCGCCGCTCAATATCAGCGCCCCGTGTAATAAAGCGGTTCACCTTGTATCGAACCCACTGGCGTCGCGGCGTCAGAAAAAGCCGCCTGCAGAAAACGGAACTCTTCGCTGGCCGCGACTTTGTCAGCAAAATCAGCCATCGAACCCCAATCTTCAAACGAGAGTACGTAGTGCACCTTGCCGTTGCCCCCGACGCCCTCTTGATAAATATTGACTTTGGCGCCCATGGCGGTATGCATTTCAGCTGCTCGGTTGAACGCCGCATAGACAGCAGCGGCTTTTCCTGCATTAGGCTGCCATACATAAACGCGGTAAGGACCATCTTGCGCAAAGTCAGCGGCTTTGACTGCGTTATTCCAATTCGCAGCCTCGATCGACCAAAGCAGGTTGCCCGAGGGTGACTCTGAGGCCTGCGCCCAAAAAGCCTGCCATTCCTCGTTAAAATTGGTTTCTTTTGTCTTCGCCCAGGCCTCGCCAGAATCCCAGCGCAGCACATAATCAAAGGTAGGGTATCCTGCGCTACCGACATCCATGCGGAAAATACCCACGGTCGCGCCGTATTTTTCATGGATTTTGGCGGCCGCCATCATGCCCTGCACTAACCCCTCCGGAGAGGAGGAATTGGCTTGCCAACGAAAAACTTCAAGCCGCTCAGCGGCTACGGTATTGGCCATGGCGGCCAGACAGCAGGCCATTAAAAACTGTATCACTTGCTTCATTTCGACTCTCCCTTTGTTTTTACTGAAAACGAAACCCTTTCGGCTCCTTTGGAAACCCTACCACACGAAAACTAGCGGCGATGGCAGATACTCGAGTTATTCAATAAATCAGGCGCACTGCGGCCGCATACAAAGACTCCATGTTTGGACGCGACGATAATCGGTATTAAGGCGGCACGTTAATACAACGCCCACTGCCGATTTTGATAATGCGCTCACCGCTAGATCACTCGCTTGACGGGGACGCCATTGGCACGCAGATACGGCTCAAGCGCACGATAGAGCCTGCGGTATCTGAAAAAGGGCACCTTGGGGTAAAGGTGGTGCATGGCGTGATAGTTCTGAAAGATCCACCCCAGCGTCAGCAAGGTATCCAAACCGGGTCTTGCTTGGTAAACCGTTGTTGTTTTCATGCGCTCCTGCTCACCATGCGGATGATGGACTGCCCACGCGAACAAGGTCGTCAGCACTGCATTGCCTATCACATGCCCCAGTATCAGTGTGCCTAAGGTGACGGCGACGTCTGCGCAATAAATCAACAGTACAATTCGTGTCAGGCCAATCGCGGCGTATTCGAGGAGCACAATGCGCCTCTCTGAAGCGGTGAAGTGCTCAAACGTCAAAGCAAACAGCCATTCTTTTGGGATGCCCTTAAACCATACCAGCACCAGCTGCGGCAACGTTTCCGCCGCAAACGCCAAGTCGGGATCATCCTCCGGATGATTTGTCGCGCGGTGATGTTTGAGATGGCCGCGACGATGCGCCATAAACGAAACGCCCAGCAGGTGCGAAGCGATGTAGCCCACCCATTCATTCACCGGGCGTAACGATACGCTCATACCAGTCACCGCACCGTGCACGGCATCATGAACAGGGGTATAAGCCGCGTAGGCACAAAATGCGACGCCCGCAACAACCCACCAAGAAAAATCCGGATTTGTGACGAGGTAACCAACGCACGTGAGATAAATCCCCACCGTCACTATGAGCAACAGACACGTTGGCCAGGCAAACCCGCCAATGTGGGCAATCACCACCTGCTGCGCTTGTCTCTCGTCAGTCACCATGTCACTTCCTCAGCGCGTCAACACACCGCCCAACCTAAGCCAAAAGCCTATCGCATCGGCACAACGTGCTAGGTGCAATAGGTGACACGTCGCGCTCACTGTCACATTTTGCTGATTGCCGAGCACGAAGCGCTTCTCAATTGATTTAAAACCCCGCAACGGTACATTGTGATTAGCGACACAACAAAGCCTGCGAGGCGAGGACAAGCTCAAACAACAAAGGATACTTCAGGATGGCACTCCCGTTGCAATGTCGGGTCGCAACGCCCGATGATCTGGACGAGCTGACGAATCTGTTTGATCTTTATCGGCAGTTCTATCAGTGCACTCCGGATCAACGAGCCGCTTTCAATTGGCTGCGCGAGAATCTCAAAGGTCAGCGATCGACCATTTTCGTCGCCGATCTCCAGGGCCGCATCGCGGGCTTCACGCAACTATACCCAGCACTCTGCTCGGTAGAGCTAGCGCCTTACTTCGTACTCTATGATCTGTTTGTCGAGAAATCATTTCGGCGACAAGGTGTCGCGCGGGCATTAATGAACCATGCGGCTCAGTGGGCGAAGGCAGCCGGAGCGTCCCGGCTCGATCTAGAAACCGCCCATGACAATATCGACGCACAGGCGCTTTACACCAGTCTCGGATATGAACGGGATAACGTGTTCCTTAAGTACAGCCTGGCGCTCGCGGCACCCGCGCAAGGAGCTCCTTAAACCGTAATCACCTTGTTACGGCCGGAATTTTTCGCCGCATATAGACCTTCGTCCGCGCGCTTCAGGATTTGGTCAACGCTCTGGCCTGTATTGCTATGGGCGACACCCACACTGATCGTTGTCGACAAAATATCTGATGTGCCCTGCTCGACCATCTGCCGAAGCGACTCTGCGATCGAGGCCGCCTCTTCGCGCGTGACACTCTCAACCACCACAACAAACTCCTCGCCCCCCCAGCGAGCAACGGTGTCCTGAACTCGCATTCGGCTCTTTAAAATATCGGCGATTCTCTGGAGTATCCGGTCGCCTGTATCGTGCCCGTGCTCATCATTAATCACTTTGAAATGGTCGATATCGATCATCATTACCGCGTAACGCCGCTGACCCGCCGCAAAAAGGTTCAGCGCGCGCTCGGCGACACGGCGGTTAGCGATTCCCGTCAAAGTGTCGGTATTGGCTGCTTTACGTAATCGCTCCACCCGCTCGGCAGTCTCTCGCAGCTCGTCCCGCTCCCGAACCCATATTCCGAGCAACCAGGAGAAAAGCCCATAAACGCAGAATACAAGCGGCCCTATTCGCCAATCATTGAGGTAAGCGTCAGCAAGCGCGTCTCGCGAGCTCCCCACCACCGCCACAGCACCCATAATTAGTCCCGTCAACGCACCGAGGTAAGCGCTGAGCCGACCCCAGAGCAATGTCGTGATAATCACCAGAACCGGCGTATACAGCAGCCCGATCAGAATTCCGATCATTGCGTCGGCAGGCTCTGCCAGCAGCCAAGAGATACACCAACGAATGACCAGTAAGGCCAGGATGGCGACGGCGATGCCGCGGTGCCAGGCCAAATTCATTTTTGGCCAGGCGACTAAAATGATGGAGAAAACGACGAACCAAACGGCTGCCAGTGTGTTGGAGAAGGTCGTCCCATACCCCAGCGCAGCGGAGACCATCACCGCGGCCGCCAACGCCCATGCAAATACAATGAGAATCCGCAGCATGCGCGAAGCCGATCGCTGATCGACTTCGGCAGCGCTGAAAGCCCTCGCCTCTGCACCCGGCGCAACGTACTCGGTCGGCATGGCAAGAAGCTGGGTGGTAGTCTCCCGGCTCATGCGGTAAGTGTGCGCGCCTGTGGAGAGATCCTCAACCGGATTAATGCTTACCCGGTGGGCACGTCAGTGAATGGTATGCCCTTATCAAGCCTCGGCTCCTGAGGAAGCCCCAGCACTCGCTCGGCAATAATATTGGCCATGATCTCATCGGTACCGCCAGCGATGCGGAGTCCCGGTGCCCCCATATAGGCCCGCTGAATGATACCCGCCTTGGCGGCAAGATTTTCATCAGCGATCGCGCCGCTAGCACCCAATAAATCCATGAGATAGGACGCCATCGCCTGCATTTTCGGCGCACCGACTAACTTACCGATTGAATTCTCGGGCCCCGGCAACGAGCCGCGGGAAAGTGCGGTGAGCGATCGATAACCGGTGTATTTCAATCCCGACTCCTGCACATACCAATCTGCCAGTCGCGCCCTGACCGCGGCATTTTCCAACGCCGGCTTGCCATCGAGCTCAACCTCTTGTGCAACAGACAGTGCGAGCGAAACATCCATCTGACCAAAGCCGCCACCAATCGCCGCACGCTCATTCATCAGTGTGGTTAATGCGACCTGCCACCCCTGCCCGACCTCTCCCAAACGCTGGGCATCTGACACCCGCACATCCGTGAAATAGACCTCGTTGAAATCCGAGTCGCCGGTCAGTTGTTTGATGGGCTTTACCTCTACACCCGGCGCCTTCATGTCTACATAAAAGTAGCTCAACCCCTTGTGCTTGGGCACTGACGGATCAGTGCGCACAACAATGACGCCGTAATCCGAGAAATGCGCGCCCGAGGTCCATATTTTCTGGCCATTGATGACCCAATCATCGCCGTCTCTTTCAGCTCGCGTGCGCAGTGCGGCAAGATCGGAGCCTCCAGCAGGCTCTGAAAACAGCTGACACCAGACTTCCTCGCCACTGGCCAGCGGTGGCAAGTATCGGGCTTTGTCTGCTTCGCTGGCCCACGCCATTAAGGTCGGTGCAATCATGCCCTGGCCAATCAAAAAGAACGTCGCGGGCAACTCGTATCGCGTCTCTTCCTGCCGCCAGATCACCTCTTCAATCGGTGACGCGCCGCGGCCGCCAAATTCAGGCGCCCAGCCAATGCACGCCCAGCCGCCATCATATTTTCGCTTCTGCCATAACTTTGCCTGTTGCAGCGGCGATAGGCCGCGAAACTCGTCTTCGGAGGGCACGTTTTCCGCGAGCCAAGTCGCGGCCTCGCGACGGAAACGGGCTTCTTCCGGGGTATCGTTAAAATCCATGGTTGGCTACCTCAGGCCGCTGCAGACGATTGCGCTGCCAGCGCAGTCACTAATCGGTCTTGCCACACTGCTTCACTGCCGATCACCAAACTCAGCAACTTGGCGCGGCGGTAATAAAAATGGCAGTCGAACTCCCACGTGAAGCCCATGCCACCGTGGGTCTGAATGTTTTCCTCCGCCGCGAAGGTCGCTGCCTGAATGGCCGCTACCCGCGCGGTTGCCGCTGCCAGCGGCAGCTCGCTACTACCCTCTGCCAAAGCCCAAACTCCGTAGTAAGCGTTGCTCCTCGCGAGGGTGTTCTTGACGTAGATATTTGCGAGCTTGTGCTTGATCGCCTGATAGGAGCCAATCGCACGACCAAAAGCGAATCGCTGCAGCGCGTAATCACGCGCCTGAATTAAGGCCGACTCGGCAACGCCCAGCTGCTCCCAGGCCAGTAGCACCGCGGCACCATCCATCAATCGCTGCCATTCATCTTCTTCGAGCGCCCGCTCACCCAACACCTCGGCTTCCGCGTCCACAAAAGTGACCCTACTGTGTCCGCGGCTGGTATCGAAGGTTCTTACCGATTCTAAGGTCACGCCGGATTGCTTAAGCGGCACCAGATAAGCTTCGAGCTGCGAATCCGTTCTGCCCAAGACAATCGCCACATCGGCAATGGCTGCATCCGGCACGGGTGATTTTTCGCCATTAACGCCGCCCGTGCCGCGGCAGGTAGTCAGCCCGTCTAAGGAGAGATTTCCCGCGCGTTCGGACATCGCTACCGTGGCCACGCATTCGCCGCTGGCAAGCTTCGGCAGCCATTCGGTTTTCTGCCGCTCAGTGCCGAAGCGGAGAATCGCTTCGCTCGCCAAATAAACCGAACTGCTGAAAGGAAGCGGCACGACCGCGCGACCCATCTCCTCGGCGATAACTGCCAGCTCGTAATAACTGAGCCCCAAACCACCGTAGGCCTCAGGGATCACCGTAGCAGTCCACCCCATGTCGGCGACCTGTCGCCATAAAGTTGCGTCCCAGTCTGCATCACCATCAAGTACCGCTCTCACGACAGAGGTGGGACACCGCTCTGACAAAAAGCCGCGCGCTTGATCGCGCAACAGCTGCTGTTCTTCAGAAAACTCGAAATTCATTGCCATAACCCGACAACCGTCATCGCGGTAGGTTAGCAGAACTGTGTGGGTAGGATCAGGCGGCAGCTAACAAATGTGGCGCTTGGGCTCGCAGCTTCTGATACATCGCCGGGGGGCGGAAACCCAGCTCAGCACGGACAGCCTCGAGTGGCTCTGCCAGCTTCGTCTCCCAGGCGATAGCTGCCATCCAATGCGCGTCCCGGGCAATCGCGGCCCCCTCACGAACCATCGCGCGGATATCGAACTGCGGTACGTCTCGCCGATATTTTTTCGAGGCAATCCAGACAATAAAGTTTATGCCCCGATTGGGGGTTTGGGTCGTCATGAAAGACAGTAGGCTCAGTTCGCCCACCGGGTCACGCCCGTAGCCTGTCATGACATGCTGTAAATCGTGGATGTCCCGCAAGCGGTCAGCGAGCCATATTTCGTCTTCAGATAACCCGCGGTAAATTTCCGCGCGCGTGGCCGTCTCGCTCGACGCGATTAACCCGTCTGCCGAGAGGTTTTCGCCGTGAACGAAATCGTAATAGGCGCGGCCAAGACTGCCATCGGGCAAGCTCAAGAGCCACTCGCGGTCATTTAACCGTGTCACGATATCGGGCTTTGTCGACAACAATGCGCGGCCAGAATCGGTCATGCGGAGACGACGCACTGCGGCGCCCAGGCTGTCCCCCTTCAGCGCTTCAATAATGTTGAACACCTGCGTGGTGTCGTCTGGGTCGCGCAGCAACCGACGCATCGCGCGCCAGGCCACAAAGGGCTTTACCTGCTGGGACATCAAATGCCGCTTTAAATGCTTCATATGAGTGACTCTTTCCGCCGGTCGATTATGAACCCATCTTCGGTATCTCTCCAACCGGCCCCCTTTCGGAAGCCCGCCTCGTCAGGGTCATGCCACTGCGAAAAATAGTAAGGCGGTGACCACGGCGCCCAGCAGGGCATAAGGCAACTGTGTAATCGCATGGTCAAAGGTGCGGCAACCCGCCCCCTGGGCAGAGAGCACGGTCGAGTCCGAATAAAAGCAGGCGTGGGAGCCAAAACCACTGGCCGAGAATAACGCGCCCATCACCAGAGGTATGCTGACGTCGAAGGTCTGCGCCAGCGGAAACGCGATCGGCATGGTTATCGCTATCACCCCCCAATTTGATCCCGTGGTGAAGGAGAGCAGCGATACAGTCACGAACACCACAACGGGCAACAGTGCTGCAGTCATAAAGGGGGAAACCGCCTCGATAACATAGGGAGTGAGCCCCAGCCGGTCATTTGCCTCGACAAAAACGAAAAGCGTGAGCAACATCGTCAGCACCGGCACCATGGATTTGATGCCCTCGGTGCAGGTGTCAAAGAGTTCACCCAAGGGCATCACGCGCCCGAGCGCGTAGTGCGCCAGCGTGAACAAAACCCCGGCAATCACGCCACGTAATAGATCGACGCTAGGAAATACGGTAAAGAAAATAAGCGCCAGAATCGGGAGAAAGAATACTGACATACCGCCGCGCTCGCTCTGTTCTACCGCGAGCGCCTCATCCTCGAAAATACCCAGATCACCGGTAGTCTCGGCTTTGATCTCTGCTCGACGCATAGCTCCCACCAGTGGGATCACGCCCATCGCAACCAAAGGCACGATTAACAGCGCCACGATTGGGTAGAACATGTAAGGAATGGTCTCGACGAAAACCGCTAAGCCTTGTCCTTCAGCCGCGACGCCATTTTGTTCCAGCAAACTGGAAAAGTAGGCACCCCAGCTGGAGAGTGGAATAAGCAGGCAGAGAGGGGCCGCCGTCGAATCGACCACGTATGCCAGCATGGCGCGCGACGTGCGGAAGCGGTCCGTGACCGCCTTCATGGTGGCGCCGACAGTGAGCGAGTTCAAATAATCGTCAAGGAAAATCACCAGGCCTAGTCCCCAGGTAGCCAACAATCCCCCACGCTTGGTCTCGATCCGATTTATCAGCGCCCTACCAAATGCGTAAGACCCGCCGCCTTTCACTAATAAACCAATGAAGCCGCCGTACAAACCGCAGACGAGCATGACCCAGGCGACGTCTTCGGTCATCAAGACCTCCAGCGTCGCCCCCGCCATGGCATCGAGAAATCCGGCGCCTTCCATCATGAAAAACGCGAATAGCGCGCCGGCGAGCACCGACTCCAAGGTGCGGTGACTCCAGATAGCGAGGCCCAACACCAGTAGTGTAGGCATCAGGGTCATTAAGCCGTAATCCATCAAGTTATCTCTCCAAAACCAGCCTCGCACACCGGCTGAGGGCCGCGGATATCACCTCCCGCGCGCGATTGCCGAAGGGTAATTCCCGGGTTGTACACCGCAAACCCACCCCGAAATCGGCGATCGATTAGCGCACTAATAGTGCACCAAAACGAGCGCTCAGAGCGGCAGTTTTGGCGTTTTTACACTTGGTAATGCCGCGATCCCAAGTGTAATGTTCAGGGTTTTCTCACAATACTGGGGCAGGCATTCGCTCAATGGCTATTGATGCGTTATTGCAGGACATTGCTGACTCGCCGTCGGGCCCGAGCACCTGCGCGGTATTTGACTTCGATGGGACCATCATCTCGGGTTATTCCGCGACCGCTTTCCTAAAGGATCAAATTGCGAGGGGCGAAATATCGCCGGCAGACCTCGTACAACTGACCCAGGCGGCGACCCGCTTCGGCCTCGGCTCGCTGGGATTTTCCGCGTTGATGACAGTGCATGCTCAGTATCTGGCGGGACGCTCGGAGGCGGACTACATTGCCAATAGCGAGCGGCTTTTCCGCCGCGCGATCGCAAAGTTGATTTACCCCGAGGCTCGCCAACTGATCGAAGCCCATCAATCCAAGGGCCACAGTATCGCGATTGTAAGTTCCGCCACCCCGTATCAAGTGCGCCCCGCTGCAAAAGATCTTGGCATTGATCATGTCTACACGACCAACCTAGAGGTGGTTGATGGCCAATTCACGGGGGCAGTGGAGAGGCCGACGTGCTTCGGTGAAGGCAAGGTGCTGGCAGCCGAGGAATTTACCGAAGCACACAACGGCTCTCTCGATAATTGTTTTTTCTACAGCGACAGCACTGACGATATCGAGCTTTTGGAAGCGGTTGGACGGCCGGTGGTACTGAATGGAAGTCGACAATTGCGCGCCATCGCCCGCGAGCGCGATTGGACCACGGCGCAATTCACCAGCCGCGGGAATCCGTCGGGAGGGCAGGTCATTCGCTCACTGGCTGCCACGGGCTCTATTGTCGGTAGCGCAATGATGGCACTACCGCTATATGCGCTCAGCGGCTCGAGGCGCGACTCTATTAACTTTTCAATCGCGCTCTTCGCCGACACCGCTAGCGCGCTCATCGGACTTGATCTGGACGTTAAGGGTCGAGAGCATCTATGGAATCGCCGCCCGGCAATTTTTATGTTCAACCATCAAAGCAATGCCGACATGCTGATCATGGCGAGCTTGGTTCGCCGTGACATTGTCGGAGTCGGCAAGCGGGAGCTCAAGAATCTGCCATTAATAGGACCCCTGATGGGCGCTTCCGGTGTCGTGTTTATCGATCGCAGCGACCGGAAGGCAGCGATTGAGACAATGAAGCCCTTGGTCAGCGCCATGAAGAACGAGCGCAAGAGCCTGGTGATCGCCCCGGAGGGCACCCGCGCACCTACTCGCAAGCTCGGCGCTTTCAAGAAAGGCGGCTTCCATGTCGCGATCCAATCGGGGGCCCCTATTGTTCCGGTCGTCATACATAACTCAGGCGATATTTCTCCCAAAGGCGACAAGATCTTCCGCAGCGGCACGGTAAAAGTAGACGTGCTGCCACCCATTGAGACCGCTGAGTGGTCAGTTCAACAGATCGACGAACACATTGCCGAGGTCAGAAATCAATTTGCGCGCGCGCTGGGCCAGCCGGAGCTGTCGGTTGCGGAGACCGCGAACCTTCATAAAATGACACCGGATGACCTGAAGCCCGAGGTTCGCGGTAAAGGGCGCGCAAAGGTCGCCAGAGAGCAGGCCGCCACCCCCTCTGATAACGGGCAAAGTGCCACCGCGTCACGTGGTAATCGGCGGCGGACCAGCGAAATCAAAACCCGGCAGATAAAGGCGCAGCCCCAACGTGAGCAAGAGGCTCCGGCTACGAGGCACTGAGTGAGCCCGCCGACCCCGTTGCCGACGCAACTGGCGATTAGCCCCTGGCCCGGTGGGGCGTCACATGTCATCTTTTTGTTGGATACGTCACGCGGCTTTGAGCGACGCCTGCTACACCAGTGGGTGGATGATCATGCCGCAGCAGGCGGTTCATGCAGCATCATCTATCTCGACCTAGGTGACGATCATAAGCCGCTGAATGTGTATCCGCTGGAAGCCGCGCTACAGGAGCACGCCGGCGCAACAGTCGCACCCCTAAGAGCCTCCTGGCTTCGACGCGAGCGAGCCCCGGGCTCGGGCCCGCGCATCGGCGACATCATCCGCGGCGGAGATCGTCGCCCGCCTGCATGGCTTGCCGGCCGAGCGTTACGGGTCAATCCGACCCGTCTCCATTTGACCCAGGGAGAGCCCGGCACCGTCGCGGAGCTCGCGAGCCGCTTCGAATCGAAAACGGGGCTTGCGGCACTTTCCGGCCAAGAAGAGTTCGCCATTTTTGTCGCACGCCAGGCAGCGGTGGTACTTGATATTGCGGAACGCAGGCTCATGGGCGGCCGCTACAAAGTACCGCGGTATGTGCATCAAAGTATTCGCAACAACCGGGCATTCAAAGCGGGGCTGATGGCCATTGCCAATGCATCCGGAACGCCCTCGAAAGCAGTACGCGCAGAAGCCAGTGAATATCTGAAGGAAATGATATCTGTCCCGACTCGCTTCTGGCTCGACGTCTGGGCCAAGCTATGCGAGGTCTGCCTAGGACTGGGCTACGACAAATCGTTGCAGTACGACCGAGAGGATTTGGAGCGCATTCGGCACATCGTCAGGCATTATCCCTCGGCGCTTCTTTGGACACACAAAACCTATATTGATGGATTTGTGGTCCCAAAAATTCTTTTTGATAACGATTTTCCGATGCCGCACTTTTTTGGTGGCGCTAACCTCAACATACCCATTTTGGGTTTTTTTCTGCGACGCGCGGGCGCCATTTTTATTCGGCGGAGCTTTCAGGATAACGACGTTTATAAACTCAGTTTGAAGCAATACATCGGCTACCTGATGGAAAAGCGCTTCCCAATGACTTGGTCATTCGAGGGGACGCGGTCGCGACTGGGCAAATTAATGCCCCCGAAATATGGGCTGCTTAAGTACGTCCTCGAGGGTGCGTACCACGCGGGGTCTCAAGATATCCACATTATTCCGGTGTCCGTTTCCTATGATCTGGTGCGGGATGCCGAGGAGTACGCACGAGAACAGTCCGGCACGCCCAAGGCGCCCGAGTCGGTGGGGTGGCTCGTGCGCTATCTGAAGGGATTGGCGCGACCGATGGGTCGTATTCATGTCGATTTCGGTGAGCCGGTCCGGCTAACCACCGCACCCGATCCTGAGGATCAACTGACCATCTCCAAAATAGCGTTTCAAGTGGCAGTAGAAGCGAACCGGGTCACTCCGGCCACTTTCCCGGCAGTGGTATCGGCCACGTTGCTGGGCGCTTTCCCTCGGGCGCTCACTGAAGCCGAGATCGTTCGTGAAGTCACGGACATGACGCAATGGGCGACTCGTAGAGGTGTCAGGTTATCCCCTGACTTTAATCTGAATTTTGCGGCGGACATGGCCGGCCTACTAGGTAATATGATCCAGGAAGGGATCATCACCCGATTCGATGGCGGGCCCGAGACGGTGTACGGCATTGCGGACGGGCAGGCGCCAATTGCAAGCTTTTACCGTAACACCATCGTGCACTTTTTCCTGCATCGTGCGATGGCAGAGCTCGCGCTCTTAGCCGTGGCCGAAGACGCGCCAAAGGACAATGCACTGGATCAATTCTGGAGCGAGGTGCGCGAACTGCGGGATCTGTTCAAGTTTGAATTTTTCTACCCGGACAGCGCTACTTTTGAAGCGCAGATCAGTAAAGAGCTGCGCCGCGACGCGCCCGATTGGCAGCAACAGCTCACCGAACATCGCGACAATGCCCGCAGCATCCTGAACTCACTCTCGCCGAAACTCGGGCACATTGCGCTTTCCGTATTCGCCGAGGCCTACAGCATAGGCGCCGACATATTGCTGCACCAGCAAGCTGGACAACCGCTCGATGAGGGCACGTTTGTTGAACGGTGCATGAGTTACGGCAAGCAGGCATACTTGCAGCGTCGAATCAGTAGCGAGGCCTCCGTTGGAAAGCTGCTCTTTGCTAACGCCTGGAAGATGCTAGCCAGTCGTCAACTCATCGATAGCGAATCCGGCCGGCTTGAGCAGGCGGAAGCGCTGAATCAGCTAATCCGGCGACTGGAGGTCATACGTGCGCTGAGTATCGCTGCAAGAGGCGCCAGCACGCTGAGGGATGCCGCACGTGGCGCAGTCTAAGATAGCGGTTCTCGGCGGTGGCTCCTGGGGCACGACCACTGCCTCGGTCATCAGCCGCAATTGCGAGTCAGTGCTTTGGGCACGCGACGAGCAGATTGTCCAAGAAATTAATACCGAGCGACGCAACAGCCGCTATCTTGGCGACCTCCCGCTCCACAACAAGCTCACTGCGACCGAGGACATTATCGAGGCCGTTTCTGGAGCGGACGCGGTGTTGATTGGGGTGCCCAGCAGCCATTTTCGTGAAGTGCTGGTCAACGCGCTGCCGGGCATTCCTAAAAAAATCCCGATCATCAGTCTCAGTAAGGGCCTGGAGCGGGGCTCCCGCATGCGCATGACTGAGATCATTCGCGAGGTCGCCCCCGACCGGATCCCCGGCGTACTCACCGGGCCTAACCTGGCACGAGAAATTGTCGCGGGGCAGGCGGCGGCGAGCGTGCTCGCTTTGGAGCAACATGAGGCGGCGTTGGCCCTGCAGCCCATAATTAATTCGGGGCTATTTCGGGTCTATACCAACCGGGACGTGATCGGCTGTGAACTAGGTGGCGTGCTGAAGAATATTATTGCGATTGCTGTAGGCATGGGTGACGGATTAGGCGCCGGCGACAACACCCGGGCGGCATTGATCACACGCGGACTCGCTGAAATGAGCCGGCTTGGGAGCGCCTTGGGAGGCCAAGCCACGACGTTTGCCGGGCTTGCCGGTATGGGCGACATGATTGCCACCTGCACCAGTCCGCAAAGTCGCAACCGCCATGTCGGCATGGAGCTCGCCAAGGGTCGGCGCATCGGAGACATCATCGACAGCATGCATATGGTCGCCGAGGGTGTAAAAAGCGCACCCACGGTGATCGAGCTGGCTCGCGAGAAAGGCATCAGCCTGCCGATCAGTGAAGACGTGTACCGGGTCATCATTGGCGAGTCCAATGCACGCGGCGTCTATCGGGGTCTGCTCCGCGTCACCGCAGGGGCAGAGTCCGAACCCGGCTAACTAGATGGGCACAACTCCCCGCGGGGTAAATACCGCCTTTTTACCAATGCGTTTCTCAAAAAATACCGTGGCGGCTAGAGTTCATTTTGACTACGCTCAATGCAGTCAACGCGACTTGAGAGAATCGCAGATATGCCCCCAAGCATTCAGATAAAAGCCCTCAAATCCCTAGCCGCCATCCTCGCGCTCCCAGCGGTACTCTTTACTCTGAGCGGTTGCGCGACCAGCCCCACGGGGCGGACTCAATTTATTTTGATCTCACCCGATGCCGCCATTATCGAGTCCGAGGCGGCCTATTTGGATACGGTTCGACAACTCGATGACGAGGATAAGCTGGTCAGCGATCCCCTGACTGTGGCGCGGGTAGCACGAATTACCGGCAGATTAGTTTCCATCGCGGTTGAGGAGTTTCCCGAGAGCGTGGACTGGAAGTGGAGTGTTGCGATTGTCGATGACACCGAGACCGTTAATGCCTGGTGTATGGCGGGTGGACGCATGGCGGTATACACAGGCCTCTTTGACCAACTCGAACTGACCGACGACGAGTTTGCACAAATTATGGGCCATGAAATTTCTCATGCCTTGGCAAATCATACGGCGGAACGCATGTCCCGCGCGATGGCGACTACGCTGGGCATTGTCGTTATTGGCGCGGCTTCAGACAGCAGTACGGCCATGGCAGGTGCCGCGGTAGCGGCTAATGTCGCGCTAACGCTACCCAATAGCCGCGAGGCTGAAACTGAGGCCGACGTCATGGGGATGGTGCTGGCAACCCAGGCCGGCTATGACCCCGAAGCAGCCGTAACGCTGTGGCAAAAGATGGGGGATCTCAGCGAGGACAGGCCACCGGAGTTTTTAAGCACGCACCCCGCACCGGAGAATCGGCAGGCGGCGCTCAACACCATGATTCCGCAAATGCTTGAATTGAATCCCAACCGGACCAAAGCTGCCATTCATCCCGTCAAAATTGAGCAGTGAAGCCGCTGGTCAGTGGCGGACCATGTGTAGGAAATGCAGGTGATCCTCGTACTGATTGAGGATGTCGACAATGAGCTGATCTTTGGTCCAGCCCATCACATCGTAGTCCTGCCCACCTTCTGCGAGATGCACCTCGGCCCTGAAGAACCGATCCTGACGCCCGCCATGGTGCTCAATGGCACCTAGAGAGGCGTCGGGCAAAGGCAAGCTTCGCGCGCGCACTTCATAGACGAAGTTCACCTCCTCACCATGGGATGCGATCAGCCGCACAATCAACTCTGGCTCATCTACCGTGACACTTGCCGCGACACCCTTCCCGGCTAGTGCGTCAGCAAACGACTGCATGGCCGGCAGCACAGAATCGCGCTGAAACGCCTGCACTGCCGATTGATCTGGATAATCCAGCAGCAGATTGAGGCGATCCCGCCATCCCTCGGCGGCCATCGCGGGAGGGGTATGAATGGAGTGCGCCTGCCGCTTGGCACCATCGACCAACAAAGCACGACCAAACCCCCACATCGCACCGAGCGTCGCCACAGCAAAAGGGAGCGCGCTGGCAATGGTCGCGGTTTGCAGGGCCTGTAGCCCCCCTCCCAGCAGTAAAAGAGAAGCCGCCAGCGCGATAACAAAGGTCCAAATGGTGCGCTGTAATGCGGGGGTGTTATCGACGCCGTTGGCGCTCAGCATGTTGAGCACCATGGCGCCACTGTCTGCCGAAGTGACAAAGAAAATCACAATCATGATCAGGGATATCACGCTGAGCAGCTCGGTGGCAGGTAAAAACTCCAGGAACCGAAACAGCCCCACCGCGGGGTTTTCTTGCACTGCCGTACCCAACTCGACAATGCCCTGGTTGGTAATGACATCCAGTGCGCTGCCGCCCAATACCCCCATCCACAAACAAATAAACAAAGTAGGCACGACAGTCACACCCACCAGAAACTCCCGAATCGTCCTCCCCTTGGAGATGCGCGCCACAAACACGCCCACAAAAGGTGCCCAGCTGATCCACCAGCCCCAGTAAAAGATGG
>CAYQUE010000019.1:0-36439 GCA_964420615.1 uncultured Alteromonadaceae bacterium
ATTACGCGATACTCGATTCTGCTGGTTAGAACGGAGTCTGGTGAGCTCAAGGGTTTCCATAATTCATGCTTGCATCGAGGGAGGGCCCTCAAATCAGGACGTGGCACGAGCCGGGAACTGCGCTGTCCTTATCATGGATTTTGCTGGCACCTAGATGGCCGATTCAAGGAGGCCTACTGCGATTGGGAGTTCGACCAAGCGTCTTTGGCGGACTTGAGTTTGCCTGAAGTGCGAGTCACGACATGGGGTGGGTGGGTGCTGATCAATATGGATCTCCAAGCGCCGCCCTTTGAGGAATACGCCTCTGTTTTGAGCGAGCATTTCAAGCGGTGGTCCCCCGAAGATCGATATGTATCTCTGCATGTCGAAAAGAAGATTCGCTGCAACTGGAAGATCGCGATGGAGGCGTTTATCGAGTCTTATCACGCGATTCAGACACATCCCCAGATTCTGTCGTTCACCGGAGGGGATAACTCCCAATATGACGTATTTGGTGACCACCTGAGCAGAACAATCACGGCACAGGGCATTCCAAATCCGGGACAAGCAGATCGCTACGGTATTCAAGAGTCCGTTGAAGCAATGACCGGTCCGGGAGGATTTGAGCGCGGCGTGTCGCTGTCCGGGATCGACGCCGACGCAATCTCCTCTAGGCAGGCGATCGGCGCTGTGCGCAGAGATCAGTTTGCGACATTTATGGATCCGGAAAAGCTGGCAACGGTCACTGATGCTGAAACAATGGACTCGATCTTGTATCTGGTGTTTCCTAACTTTGCTCCTTGGGGTGGCTTTCAGAGCCAGATTACATACCGCTACAGGCCCGACGGGATGAATCCTGATGGTTGCATCATGGATATTTATCTGCTCGACGGTTATCCCTCAGACCAGCCTCGCCCGGCTGACGCGAAGACGATCCGTCTCGATTACGATCAGCGGTATACGGATGCGGAGGGTTTAGGGTTGCTCGGGGCACTTTTCGACCAGGACGCCAACAATTTGCCGGAGGTTCAAAAAGGCCTGATGGCATCAAAAACGCGTAAGGCGCTGACGGCGGATTATCAGGAGTTGCGGATCCGGCACTTTCACCAGACGCTCGCTAAATACTTGGGCGACTGAGCCGGAATGAGCCCGCCCCATCGTTGGGCTCAGTAGTTGAGAGCCATGCTGGGCCGGCCGTCTTTTTCGGTGGCGCGCGCGAAACTCGGTAGCGCTCTCATCCGCGAGACCCATTCAGTACATCGCGGGTATTTTTCGGCGTCGATCATGCCGCGCTCTTCACCGACGATCATGTTGTAGGCGATCAATAAATCCGCGGCGGACAATGAGTCTCCGCCAAACCAAGGCGCAGTTCCCAGGTCCGCCTCCGCGAGGGCCAGCAGCCGTGCGAGGCGGGGTTGCATAAATAGGTCGTTGAGCGCGCTCACATACAGCTTAATCAATGGTCGCATAAAAAACGGTAGGCGCTTTTGCGAGAGGGTCATCACCGTGATCATAAGCTGCAGAGGCATCATCGATCCTTGAGCAGCATGCCACCAAAACAAAAATCGAGTGCGATTCGCGGTCCCCGGGGACGGCCGCAGTTGCTGATCAGGCGTGATATCCAGAATGTAGTCCATGATCGCTGAACTTTCTGCCAGCGTTATGCCGCCATGAGTAATGACGGGCGCGGTGCCGAGCGGCGACAGCGCCTTATACTCGGCCGGCGCTGCCATGGTTTTAGCGTCGCGGGAGTAGACAATCAGATCATAGGGTATCTCGAGCTCCTCCAGCATCCACAAGACCCGAAAGGACTGTGAGTACTCGAGGTGGTGCAAGGTCAAAGTGCCGCTCATGGCGTTCTTTCAGCAAGGGGCGACTGCCCGACGAGGTTATATACCGGTCATGACCACTATTGGATGTGTATGGCCGCGGTATTTAAGACGTGCTAGTCGGAAGCGGTGCAGGCGAGTGGCTCCCAGGGCCCGCCGCGGGCGAGTCGGGCGTCAGAAGATGGGGTGTTCCTCTGTCATAAACACCCGAGATTGGCTGAAGTCAATGAATCGCGATTCGTCGTCAATAAGGGCCTGTTGCGCAGCGACACCCTCCGGGGTGGACAGGCCTTTTTCGAGCGCTGACCGGTCTTCCCACCATACCTCTGTGATGCCGTCATAGGGCGCTAGCAGGCCACGGCTCTCCAGCATGGCATTGTTTAGCTCGGGCAGTACCGTGTGGCTTTGTACGTAACGAAACGCGCCAATTGCGTCCGAGACGGCTTTGACGAGGGGTCCATGCTCCTCGAGCCAATAGCGATAAAAGTGTTCTGCGTCGATGTCGGCGCGCTTACGAATGCAATAGACGAGTTTGATCATGTTCTGTGACCTCTGCTGGCTCGAAAGCTCAGGGCCTCCCCGCCAGGACTCGAACCTGGAATCACCGCTTAGGAGGCGGTAGTTATATCCTGTTTAACTACGGGGAGAGGGGCTTAGTTTACCGTAAAGTCAAGCTCCGGCGGGGCGGGCCCGTTCCGTAATCGCAGTGCGATGTCTGGTCGATGTCAAAAATTGTCTCGCAAAAAATCAACGACCTCTATCTCGTTCCCCCGAAAAATAGGGGGTCGATCGCGGCCCTTCATCTGGTATGCATACATAGGGTCGTAGTACTGCACTAGTAAGGTCTCGATCCACCGCTTATGGTGCCTCGGCTCTCCCTCGGCGTGATACTCGAGCGCCGCTTGCATCATTTTTAACAGCGCTTGATAGCGCGTGCCGCCTAGGCGTTTTTGAATTCGCTGCAGTGCGTCCAGTAAGTCTTGAGAGAACCGCGCGAATGCCCGTTCGGGATTTTCTTCCTCTGCGCTCAGCTCAGTCAGGTTGTCTAGTATGTAGTTTTCGTAGGAATGTTGAACGCGGTCCTCGAGGCTGGCTTCAAGCTGAATCCAGTCAGCGCCTCTGCGGCTCGATTGCAATGTGAGTGGTAGCGCACACTTGCCGATGAGTCGACCCTCGTCCTCGAGTAGCAGATGGGACTGATCTCTTGCGCGATGTTTTAGAAGAGCGATTCCCAGCGCGTTTTCAAAGCCGATCTGCGTAGGTTGCGACGTGATGCGCTTGCCAAATGCTGATCCGCGATGATTCGCGAGACCCTCCAGATCAATAGCGGCGGGCAGCGGTTTACCGCGGTTGCCTTCGTTGATAAGGCGCGTTTTAGCCGCACCCGTTTGGCCCGCCAAAAGCAGTATCGGCGTGTTGCTGAGTATCGCGTCCGTTTCATCAATCAGGAGGCGTCGCATGGCTTTGTATCCGCCTGCGACGCGGGGTAGTGTGATCCCGATATCGGCAAGCCATTGTTGGGAAATTTCCGATCGTAAGCCGCCGCGAAAACAAAATAGGGCGCAACCGGGATGCATTTCAGCAAAACGCCGCCAGCTGGCGACACGCTGTGTTTTGATATCGCCACCGACCAGCTGATGCCCCAACGCGATCGCGCTCTCCTGCCCCGCCTCGTGGTAACGGAGCCCGACGGCCGCGCGTTCTTCGTCGGTCATCAGCGGTAGGTTAACCGCAAGCGGGAAGCTACCTTTGGCGAATTCGGTTGGTGAGCGCGTATCGATGAGCATTGTGTCGCTCAAAAACAACGACTCGATATCTTCCCTGTACCGCATTACGAGTGTTGTACTGATATCCGCGGCAGGGCTTCCGCGGCTGTTTGCAGTGAACCAATGACTGCGTGGGGGAGAGATCGAGATTCCAGCAGGCGCTCTAGTGTCTGTAGATACTGAGGGTCGACGGTTACCAGCAACCCCCCGCTGGTCTGCGGATCGCACAGTATCGCCCTGTGACGCTCGCTCAGATCGGGCAACACTGGCTTATAAGCCTGGTAATTACGAAGTGTGCCGCCTGGCACGCAACCCATTGCGATGTATTCGTCGAGCCCGGGTAACAATGGCAGCTTGTCCATATCGATAGTCGCATCTAGCCCGGCTCCCGCGCAGATCTCCGACAGGTGGCCTGCTAGTCCAAAGCCCGTGACGTCTGTGAGCGCGTTGACTCCCTCAGTCTGAGCGAGTTCCGCGCCCACACTGTTGGCCTGACACATGACGTTTGTGGCGAGCCCAATATGCGACTCTTGCAATTTCCCGCGCTTCTCGGCTGTCGTGAGAATGCCAATGCCAAGCGGCTTGGTCAGTAGCAACAGGTCACCCGGGCGCGCGGTATTGTTGCGCTTGAGTGTCGCTCGGGGTGCGACGCCCGTCACTGCGAGGCCAAATATAGGTTCGGGTGCATCGATACTGTGGCCGCCGGCCAGTGGAAAGCCCAGCGCGTGGCAGACGTCTCGCCCGCCTTGCACCACGCGGTTGGCGACTTCCGGGCCCAGTGACTCGAGCGGCCATCCAAGGATCGCGACGGCCACCAAGGGCGTGCCGCCCATCGCGAAGATGTCAGAAATGGCGTTGGTGGCAGCAATGCGACCGAAATCATAGGGGTCATCGACGATCGGCATAAAAAAATCGGTTGTAGACAGCAGGGCGCGGTCATCGTCGAGCACAACCGCGGCTGCGTCGTCCCGCGATGCATGGCCTACCAGTAACGATGGAAAGTCGGGCTCCACGGCCCCCTCCTGACGTGCGAGAATCTGCGACAGCACATCAGGCGCAATTTTGCATCCGCAGCCCGCGCCATGGCTGTATTGCGTCAGTCGAATCGAATCAGCGTTCATGTCCAGTGGTACCTCAGCCGCCTCAAGCAGATCATAGTCGTTTATGATTGCAGATCACCCATCCGGTTAACATTCCTATACCCAGTGGTTATGCGCGTTACCGCTTCGTGTTACTTAGGCACCTCTCGCAGGTGGAGCCTGCGCGGCATGGCGCTAATGGTCTGCATTATATGTTTGGCGTTCCCTGCCTGGGGGAGCGACGGTGGTCCCCCCGAGGCAGTTTTGGCCGAGCAGCGCGTGCTTTATCAGCAGGCGAAAGCCGAGCTCGATTCGGGGGCTGGCAACCGCTACCAAGAATTGCGCGACGCGCTCGACGGCTATCCGCTCTCGCTTGATCTCGATTTCTCGGTCAAGCTGGGTCAGCTTCATGATATGACGCCTGCCGAGGCGCGCGCTTTTATCAGTGCGGCTGATGGGACGCCCTTGGCCGGGCGCTTTGTGGTCGCGTATTTGCGCCACAAGGCGCAGGATCGGCGTTGGGGCGAATTTTTAGGGCTGCTCGATGAGGAGCCGCTGATGCCTGAGCTGCAATGCCACTACTTTAGAGCGCACTTGGCGGCAGGGCAGCGCGAAGTGGGGCTCGCGGGCGCAAGAAAGTTGTGGGACGTCGGGTTTTCTCAAGACGATGCCTGTGACCCGTTATTTAAAGCCTGGATGAAGTCCGGCGGTCCTGACGATGAGCTCGTATGGTCGCGGGCGCTGCGCGCGTTTGACGCTAAAAACGGGCACCTCATTCGTTACGTAAAGCGATTTGCAAGCGCCAGTTTGCAACCCAAATTGGATGAGCTTGCCTCCGTGTATCGCCGGCCATCAAGAGTAGAGTCTGACCGGCACCCTCACTCACAGGTGCATGCCGATATTCTCGTGGCTGGGCTAAAAAGACTGGCGCAGCTGAATCCGGCCCGGGCATTCACGGCATTGATTGCACTGGCGAAAGCGCATGATTTCACAGCGACGCAGACTCGGTCGGTCACGGTATCGATTGTGCGGCATAGTTTGTTTGCCGAGCGAGCGCCAGCGCCCGAGGATTGGATAGCGGCTCAGGTCGCCGCGCTGGGTGACGACGACCTCAGTGTCATCTGGTTACGCAATGCGATTGCCAGCGGCGATTGGGTCAGTGTTCAGACGGGTCTCAGCTGGCTGTCGGCAGAGCTGCGTGACGAGGATCGCTGGCAGTACTGGACTGCGCGGAGCCTGGAGGCGTTACAGCTCGCGGGCCAAGCGCGGGTGTGGCAGGCGTTGGCGCAACACAGAAGCTTTCACGGGTTTATGGCGGCGGACCGCTTGGGTCAGCCGTACGTGTTGAACCAAGAGGGGCCTTCATCAGCCGAGGTGGCTCCAACTGGCGCTGCGCTGCTGGGCGCTATGAGGGCGCAAGAGTTGCGGGCGTTGGGCGACATCAAGGCCGCCAAGGAGCAGTGGCGACATACCCTCAACCAGTTGCCACTCGAGCAACGCGCGGCGATGGGCGATTATGCGATCAGTCGTGATTGGTTGGATCTGGCGATCGATGCGGCGAACGCGGGAGCCGCCTGGAATCGATTGGATTTACGCTTTCCCGTTGCCTACTGGGAAGAGTTCGCGGCTGCAGCCGAGCATGTGGGTCACCCCCCGCATCAGCTGATCGCGCTGGCTCGGCGGGAGAGCGGTTTGTACCCGCTGGCACAATCCAAAGTCGGTGCGAGAGGTTTGATGCAGCTGATGCCGAGTACTGCTCGCAGTGTCGCGAAAAAGCACGGACTCACGTACCGCAACAGCCAGACTTTGTATCAACCGAGAGACAATATCGCATTGGGCTCGGCGTACTATTCCGACCTGATGACGCGCTACGATGATAATCGGGTCAAGGCGCTGGCCGCTTACAACGCCGGTCCCAGCCGGGTCGCGAGATGGTCAGGTGGCGAAGTCCCGGTAGACCAGTGGGTCGACTCGTTACCTTTTGGAGAAACCCGTGAGTACGTTCAGGCGGTCCTCACCTACGCGGTTATTTATCAGGTTCAAAGTGGACAGACGGCGCAGTTATTGAGTGCCGCTGAGCGACAGGCGGGCTATTAGCGCTGGGTAAAGTGCGGCGATAATCTGCCGGATTGAGTTAACGTCAGGCGCGAGTTGCGCGAAAGCTGAGGAGAGTAGATTGAAGACATTGCAGATGCAGTCATGCTTGCACGATAACGGCACGATTGAGTGCGCCCTGGTCGAGGTCGAAATACCCGAGCCGGGACCCGATGAGGTGCTAGTGGAAATCGACGCATCGCCGATAAATCCGTCTGACCTCGGTTTGATGTTCGGCGCCGCTGACTTGTCCAGTGCGCGGGTGACAGAGAGGAATGGACAGCCCGCGGTGTTGCTCGACGTGCCTGCGGCAGCGATGCGCGCGATGGCGCCCAGAGTCGGTCACTGGCTATCTGTGGGTAATGAGGCAAGTGGCCGCGTGGTTTCCGCGGGTACCAGTAACGCGGCTCAGGCGTTGATGGGCAGTCGGGTCGGCATGTTTGGGGGTGAAATGTACGCGGGATATCGCTGTCTGCCTGTCGATCAGTGTTTGTCCTTTCCAGAGTCTGTTACTGCCGAGCAGGCGGCCTCCTGCTTTGTGAATCCGATGACGGCGCTGGGGTTTATGGAAACGCGCGATATAGAGGGACAAAAAGCGATTGTGCATACGGCGGCGGCGTCGAACCTTGGGCAGATGCTGCTTCGCCTTTGCCAGGCTGACGGTGTCGACCTAGTGAATATCGTACGTTCAGATGAGCAGGTAGCGCTGCTCAAGAGTCTCGGTGCTCAGTGGGTGCTTAATAGCCAGTCGGAAGAATTCATGCCCGACCTGATTGAGGCCCTAAAGGCGACAGGCGCCACTCTGGCCTTCGATGCGATTGGCGGCGGGCGCCTGGTCAATCGCATTCTGACGGCGATGGAAATTGCTGCCGCCCAAACCGGTCCCTGGTCGCGATACGGCTCCGAGGAGGCGAAGCAGGCCTATATCTATGGCCAGCTGGATCTGGGGGCGACGGAGCTGACTCGAGGTTATGGCTGGGTGTGGTCAGTCAGCGGTTGGTTGCTGACGCCATTCATGAAGCGGGCGGGACCTGAGCGAGTGGCGAAAATGCGGCAGCGGGTGGTCAGTGAAATTGATACGACTTTCGCCAGCCACTACTCCGCACGAGTGAGCCTGCAGGACGCGCTGAGTGTGTCAGCATTGCAGTCCTACGGTGCGCGCAAAACCGGATGCAAAACGTTGCTGGTAATGCGGGAGTCAGCCGCCTGAGAGCTTGACGATATAACCGAGCTTGGTGAGCAGTGCGTCGCAGGTCCTGCGCTGATCTCCCTGCATCTCGATATTCTGATTCTTGACTGCTCCACCCACGCCGCATCTTTGCTTGAGCTGTTTGCAAATGAGCTTGAGTTGATCTGGTTGTACCGGGATGCCTTCGATAACCGTAACCGCTTTGCCGCCGCGACCCTTTGTCTCACGCCGGATGCGAACGATCCCATCACCCACTGACGCGGGTCTGGCGTCTCCGCACACGCAGCTCAGTACCGTTCGCTGGCACTGTGGGCAGAGGCGCCCACCGTCAGTGCGGTAGACTGCTCTTGAGCTAGGAGTGCGAGCCACTTAAACGTTCCGACAAAGAGAGGGATCGGTATACTAGCATCGACTGGTAACTCGCTTGAGGCTCGCCCATGACGGACACCACAGCATTGCAGACGCAAGTGGCATTTCTCGAGGACACCGTGCAAGCGCTGGATGCCGCGCTGGCCAAACAACAGCAGCAAATAATGGACTTAGAACGCGCGTTGGAGGGGTTATTTCGGCGCGTGACCGAGCATGCAGAGCGTCTGAGTGCTGCCGCAGACGGGACGTCGGAGCCGCCGCCTCCCCACTATTGAATGCTAACAATATAGTGAGAATATCAGTATGAATTGGCGTGTAACCAGTCTGATTTCCATCGCTTTTTTGGGCGGTATCGCGGTGCTGTTTGCGATCGCTACGCGGCCCGCGGCCGCACCCCCACATGAGATTTACATCAATGGCAATGTGCTCACCATGGATGCTGAGAGCCAGATTGTTGAAGCGGTAAGCATTCGAGACGGGGTCATAGAGCGCACCGGAGCATCGGAAGTGATTCTGTCGATGGCGGATGAAACTACGTCAGTGGTTGATCTGCGAGGACGAACGCTGATGCCGGGCTTTGTGGATGCCCATGGCCATTTCCCGGGTTCAGGGCAAACCGTCTTCTCGGTTGATCTGAATAGCCCGCCTATTGGTACGGTCACGAATATTGATGACTTGCTGAGTCGACTCAGCGATTTCGCCTCACGTCGTCCCGACGGCTGGTTGGTGGGCCATGGATATGACGATACGCTGCTGGCTGAGCATCGCCATCCGACTCGCGATGATCTCGATAAAGTTTCTCTCGATCGTCCCATTGCAATCACCCACGTATCCGGGCATCTGGCTGTCGTTAACACTGCTGGGCTGAGGATTCTCGCAATTGACGAATCCACGCCAGACCCTGAAGGCGGTGTCATTGTTCGCGATGCTACTGCCGCAGATGGTCGGCGTCCCAACGGTGTGTTGGAAGAAACCGCAGCTCGCGCAGTCTGGGAGCACACTCTGGATCTGGGTGTCATGGACGGGATTCGTATGACCACGCAGGCGGCTCAAGAGTACTTGGCCGTAGGCGTCACGACCGCCTCGGCAGGTGGAATGCCTGCTGCGGTAGGCAAATTGCTGGGGTTGTTGAGTCGGCTAAATCAGTTTCCCCAGCGGGTCGCATTGTTTCCGCTGTTTGAAGAGGTAGGTGAGCAACTCGTGTCCGGAGAGCTGTCCCTAGGTAGCTTCGGCGCCGCGAGAGTCTCGGTGCCAAGGGTCAAGATCATTGCTGACGGTAGCATTCAAGGCTACACCGGCTATCTGTCAGAGCCCTATTACGTGCCTTTTAAGGGTGACGAGGCTTACCGTGGGTACGCGTCCGTCGCTCGGGAGGCATTATTTAAGCAGGTGAATGATTTGTTCGAGCGACGCATTCCGGTAGCGATCCATTGTAACGGGGATGCCTCGATCGACGATGGTTTGGATGCGATCGAGGCGGCGATGACGGCCCATCCCTGGCCCGGCGCCAGGCCTCTGATCATTCACGCGCAGATGACCCGCGCGGACCAGATCGAGCGCATGGCAGCGTTAGGCGTTACGCCGAGTTTCTTTTCAGCGCATACCTACTATTGGGGCGATCGACATGCGGCTATCTTCATGGGTCCCGAGCGAGCGGCCAACATGAGCCCCGCGCGGTGGGCGCTGGACGCAGGAGTCAGATTCAGCTCGCACCTGGACACCCCGGTGACACCCATGCTGCCGCTTCAGGCGGTGTGGTCTCAAGTAGAGCGCGAGAGTACGTCGGGCGTGGTGATTGGCCCCGCTCAGCGTATCGGTCGAATGCCTGCGTTGCGGGCCGTGACGATTGATGCGGCTTGGCAGGTATTCATGGACGATAGGATTGGCTCAATAGAGGCCGGCAAGCGCGCGGATCTGATAGTGCTCTCGGACAACCCACTGACCGCATTGGATGTGCGTGAAATCAGGGTGGATCGGACGGTCATCGACGGGGCGACCGTATACCAACGTCTCTGACCGCAACTAGTCAGCGCCAAAACCAAATTTGGCGATATCAACCCTAATAAAAATAGCCTCCGCCGTCGCGGTGACAGTCTCGCCGTGGCGCATTTCGGCCTTTACTTCGGTGCGTCGATCATCCAGTTCTTCGGCGCTGGCGGCGATGTTCAGTGTGACGCCCAGTGGCGTGGGCTTGAGATAGCGAACGGACAGGCCGCCTGTCATGCCTGGCTGCCCCATGCGGACATGAGTCATGCCCATCAAATGGTCGAGGATGCCGGCGACCCAGCCGCCGTGAACATGCCCCGGCGGTCCCTCGAAGGCCTGTCCGAAAACGACCGTGCCGGAGATATGGTTGGTCGCTTCTTCCCAAGTCAGTTCTGGGGCGCTCGGGTGACTCCGGCCCGCCATGGCAACCAACTCACCCATGATGTTATCGACGCTGCCGCGATTTGCCAGTCTGCTCATTTGAACCATCCCCGTTACCTGTGGCAGGGCGCTGAGGTTGCCGGCTTCCGTTCTGAGACGGGCGGCGATTTCTAGTGCTGTGGCCGTGGGAATATCGGTACTGACCAGTTTTTCATTGAGCGCTCGGGCGGCCTTGGCGAGCTCGTGACGGGCACTCCAGTACTCTGCCTCGGGAGATAGCGGTTCATAAGGAGATGGGGAGCTCATAAATTAAATGCATCCTTGATGGGCAAGCGCACGCCGCCAGTTTCTGATTTCTACCAACAGTGCTTCAGGTTGCTCTAAAGACGCAAAGTGACCTCCGGCTGCCAGATCGCGATTGAAGTAGATGAGTTTCTGGTAGCGAGTCTTGGCGAGTCGCTCACTGCAGAGGAATAGTTCTCGAGGGAAAAGCGAAATGCCCAGGGGCGACGCGATGGGGCGGTAGTCTGCCGCGGTAAAGCTCTCCCAATAGAGGCGTGCGCTACTGCCGCCCGAATTGGTCATCCAGTAATGGCTTACCACATCGAGAATCACGTCTCTTTCGATGGCGTTCTCTGGGTGACGCGTCCCGTCGCGGGCGCAGTCGGTCCAGGCCATATATTTTTCTAAGATCCATGCCATTTGTCCGGCAGGAGAATCAGCGAGCCCATACGCGAGTGTCTGGGGGCGGGTGCTTTGCTGCTTGGAGTAGCCCGACTCATGCTCTTGGTAGTGCATTGCCGCGGCAATGGTGGCCGATTCTTCGGAGTCGCTGGATGACAGCGTTGTCTCATCGGGTGGAACCAGCGGCAAATTAACATGTCCTGCAAGGCAATGAGTGTCCTCCTGCAGTAACAATGCGTGGGTCACAAGAGATCCCCAGTCGCCGCCTTGCGCGATGTAATTCTGGTAGCCCAGTCTCAGCATCAGGGTGTCCCACATCCTTGCGATGGTATCGACTCCCGTGCCAGGTGCGGTGGGTTTCCCCGAAAAACCGTAGCCGGGAAGACTGGGTATCACCAGATGGAAAGCGTCATCCGATTTACCACCGTGCTCGGTCGGGTTTGTCAGGGGTTCAACCATGTCGATAAATTCAAGGATAGAACCCGGCCAGCCATGGGTCATCAGCAGGGGCGTCGCGCCAGAGTGCGGGCTACGGATATGTAGCAAGTGAATCTGCACGCCGTCGAGGTCCGTCTGCAGATTCGTGTAGCGAGATAATCGCTGTGGGACTCGTTGCCAGTCGTAGTCGTGTAGCCAGTACCGGACCATCTCCTGGCAGTAGGACAGCGGGACACCTTGCTCCCAGTCGTCGACAGTCTCGGGATCTGGGAACCGCGTCCTTGCAAGTCTGTCTCGCGTATCTTGCACCAGGGCCTCATCGAATCGAGGGCTGAAGGGCTCCAGTGTTGCGTTCATGGTGGTGTGCTCCTGTGGCGACAGCGAGACAGTAACTCCGACGCGGGCGCTACTCAATATGCCTTCGGGCGATGCAAGTTCGCGCAGGTGTCTGCGAGCCAATCGGGAAGCGCCGCTCTCTCGTCAGGGGTCTCTACAGTTCCGGGTTTAAGGTGGGTGGGCCTCGCCTCTCTGTCCAAGAACAAGCAGCCGCTAATTAACCCCGCTTCGCGCGCTCGCGCGAGCCATATGATGGTGTCGGCACCCTCGGCGGGTGTTCTCAGTACCCGCCGGGTAATTCGACGAAAGCCCGGGAGGGCAGACTGAACTCCCGGTGTATCTGCCCAGCCAGGATGCATGCTGTTTACCACGATGTTGTCTTTGGCCCATCGATCTGCCCAGAGTTCAGTCATCACCGTGAGCGCGCGCTTTGCGCGCGCATAGGCGACGGTGCCGTTGTATTTTTCGGGGGGCATGATCAGTCTCGAACAGTCGAGTTTTTGTGTATACATCCCGCCCGAAATTACGTTGATGATCCGAGCGGGCTCGCTGTGGCCGCGAAGCAACGGATAGAGTCGTTCGGTGAGGCGCCAGGGCGAAAGCAGAAGCAGCGCGGTGCTGCGTTCGATGCCCTCGGCGGTCTGTTGATATTCGTTGAATAGCGCGCCCGCATTGTTTATGAGCACGTCGATGCGCTCATTGCGCTCGAGCAGTCGATCGCTCAGCGCGTCAACTTCCGCGATGAGGCTGAGATCAGCGATCTCGACTCGGTCGGCCATGCGCCGGGTCTCTGCCAGCCAGCCTGCTTGCAACTCGTCAGTTTTGGTGGGGTCTCGGATGACAACGGTTAATCTAGCGCCAGCCTCGAGCAGTGCTATTGCCGTCGCGTACCCTAGGCCGGTGGTGGCGCCGGTCAGCACGATATGGGTGTTGCTCAAGTCGGTGCTCATCGGCAGCCAGCGTTGTCGTCCGCGGTTATATCCAGCGCGAGTAAAGCAATGCAGCGCAGTGATGAGATTCTGGTCTTTGCGCTGGGTCGCCGCACTGGTTGATGGGATCGGATTGTTATCTGTGAGCGCTGCCTTCAGTCCTTGCAGGCTTGCCTCGCCCATGCGAGTGAGGCCCTGTTCGCCGAGCTTGGCGACCTTGTCCAGGCCAAAGTGATAGGTAAAGTCGGCGCAGTAGGTAATGCGGGTGATTCCGGCACCGATATCTTCGAACGTGATGACATCCTCCACGGAGAACCAAGTGCCTCGGCCCAACAGGGTCAACGAATGCCAAGGGGTGAAGGCGACGATTTCGTAGTCGAGGTCAAGCTTTGTGGGACCCGCTTTACACTGCAATGCAAAGCGAGTGCCGACGCCCACGGGGCCTTTTGTTTTTTTGGTAGCTGTGATGGCAGTCGCGTCCCATTCGACCGTGTTGCGGAAATCCGCCACATAGCGAAAGCAAGCCTCGACGGGCCTGGCAACCTCGATAACTTCTTTTAATGAGATCATGAAGTCTTACCGGAGAGAGATGGCTACCCTACGCGCGCGGGGGGTAGGCAGTTCATCTTTGCTGGCGTGCAGCGCTCAAACGAGGCTACTCCTCGACCCAGATCACCCGCAGAGGTTCGCCAAAGTCGTCGTATAGCGTTTGCTTCCTGCGCTTGGGTGTGCGTCTGCGAACGACCCGTGTCCGCTGTCGCTTTTTGTTGGCGCGGCGCGCGTCTAGAGCGGCAATGACGTCAGTTAACGGCGTGCGCGATACGCTGCGGGCTTCAAACAGCGGCGTTGGCGGTGGGGGGGTGTCGCGGTCGTAGGCGCTCTCGCCTGCCGAAAACTGCCTCACCGTTCCGCCAGCAGAGAGAAATGCGGCTGTTTGCGCAACTAGCTTTTCCCGCAGATCGGTTTTGGATGGGGGTTTTTTCACTGAGCCTCCTCCGAGCGAGAAGAGTATAGGCGGTGGTGACTCAGATCAAAAACGTGGCAGGCTGACCCCGGTGGGCAGTTTCTGTTTTAATGCCCCCCCAAGGACAGAGTCAAAGTAATAAAAACCATGACAGCAGATGTCGCGAGCGGGTGGCGAGTGACCAGGTATCTACGCTAATGGGACTGATTCGCTCCATCGTGGTATTTACGGTGATGGCAGTGACGGTGATTCCGGTAACGCTGGTGATCATTGTTACCGCGCCATTCATCAGTCACGAGGCGAGGTGGTGGTACCTCGCCAGGCCCTGGCTCAGGTGGGCGATTAAGGTTGTCAGAGTCGTCGGTGGCATTGCTTACACGGTTGAGGGAGAGGAGCTTCTGCCCGATGTAACCCTAAGCCAGCGCATCATCTTGTGCCCGAAGCACCAATCCACCTGGGAGACCTTTTTCTTTGCAAGTCGAATGCCAGCGCCGCTGGCTTACGTCTTCAAGCGCGAGTTGCTGTACATTCCGTTTTTTGGCTGGGCCATGGCATGCCTCAATATGATCCCGATCGATCGGAGCGCGGGTCGCGACGCCTGGAGTAAGGTAGCCAGCCTTGGAGAAGAGCTTATGAATCGGGGTAAGTGGATGATCATGTTCCCCGAGGGTACGAGGTCGGTGCGAGGCACGCAGGGCGTTTACAAGACTGGAGCTGCGCGTCTGGCAGTCGCTACAGGCGCCAGTATTGTGCCAGTTGCCGTGACCTCTGCTCGTTGCTGGCCACGCAAAAGTTTTACCTTTATTCCCGGAACGATTGCGGTCTCGATTGGAAAGCCGATCGCCCCTGCGCCCGGGGAGAGCCCGGCGGAGCTGATGAAAAAAGTGGAAGAGTGGATTGAGACCGAGATGCGTCGTCTGGACCCAGAGGCATATCCGCAAGTGCAGCGCGTGCAGACAATCGAGGAGCGTGAGGCCGCATTGAGTCAAGCGCTCGAAGCGCGTGCGGCCGCCGCGCGCGCCGCACAAGGTGGGATGTCCGCCGACGAGCACGTGTAAGGTTTGCGGACTAGAGACAAGTGGATTGCGGTCAGCGGGTCTGAAGCTGGAAATATAGGGGGAGTAGCATGGGATTTTACGATGACGTGATTGTGCCGCGCTTGGTGACGTGTGCGTGTGGCACTAAACCAATATTAAAACAACGAGAAAAAGTCGTCCCGATGGCCTCGGGGGAGGTGCTGGAAATCGGTATGGGGGCAGGGCACAACCTGCCTTACTACGATGCCAAAAAAGTGCACTCAGTAGTGGGGATTGATCCATGTAAGACCAGCTGGCAGCTCGCGCAGCCGCGCGCAGCGGCTTTGGGGGTGCCGCTTGAGTTTGTCGAGGGGTCAGCCGAGGACATGCCACTTCCCGACGCCCACTTCGATACGGTGTTGATGACGTATAGCCTGTGTACCATTCCGAATGCGACCGCCGCGTTGGCTGAAATACGGCGCGTCCTGCGCCCCGGCGGGCAGCTGGTCTTTTGTGAGCATGGCGCTGCGCCGGATGCGAGTGTTGCCAAGTGGCAGTCACGGGTGAATCCTATGTGGCGTCGTCTACTGGGCGGCTGTAATTTGAATCGTCCCATTCTTGAATGGATTGGGGGTGCCGGATTTGAGGTGCAGGCCGTGGATCAAATGTACCTTCCCGGTACGCCGCGGATCGCAGGATTTAATGTCTGGGGTAATGCGCGACGCTAGGAGCCGATACCCCTGGCTTCGGCTCACGCTAAATCGACTGTTGTCCGCGTGCCATGTTGCGTCATGACGGGTAGAGCATGCTGTGTGCTGCTGTGGTGCCTGGCGTTGACGGGGTGCGTCAGCGACGCGCGAGAAATACCCTCGGTCAATGAGCCCGTACCCGACTTTTCGGGGTATTGGGAGGTCGATTATGCACGCAGTGATAGCGTGCAAAACCAGCTCAATGCGGCGTTTCGCGAAGTGCAGCGAGAAATACGTCGGCGCAACGAAGCGGCAGAGCGCGGTACGCCTTACCAAGGTCTGCCTTTAGGCAACGTAGACCAGCTGATCGCCTTGGCGCAAATGGCAGAGCTGGTGACGGATTCGGCGCTAATCGAGGTTACGCAAGATACCGAGTTCATTCGTTTTGAACGAGAGAACAGTTTTGCGCTCCGGTGCAGGCTCACGCGCGCCTCGCAGACCGTCTCTTCGTTGGGCAGTGAGATGTGCTGGTGGGATGGCGAGCAGTGGCATTTTTGGATTCAGCTACCCGATGGCTTGACCATCAAACACCGGTTTTCGCGCGCCGCGGATGGACAATTGCTGTCGCAGCGCACGCTCGTCAGCGGCACCCAAACGACACAAACATTCGAGGTCGGGCGGATATTCGCCCGTTACGAGCCGGGCAAGCGGGGCTATCACTGTACTGAGACTTTGTCGCGAGGGAAGGTCTGCACTACCGAGCGGGCAGGAGCACCGTCATCGTGAGTTGTCGCCGGGCAATCGCCCTAATCGGTCTGTCTATTTTCGCGGGTTGCGCAGTGGAGCCCGAAGTGCGCGAGCCAATCCAGCCTGCGGAGCGCCCCCTGGCCAGTTGGGAAGGTACGCGGTTAGAGCCACTGATGGTGGCGAGTACCCCGATAATCCCTGAGCTAGATGTCGGGGTGGTGCTGTTCAACCCCGGGGTCAATCCTGAGGCTACGTCTGCCGCTGCCTCGGTCAGACGATTGGAGTCGCAATTGCTCGCGGGCGCCCTGCGGGACACGCTGGTGTCCAGTAATCAATGGGGTGCCGTACGAATGGTGCCAGGCCCGTCTTTGTTGGCGCCCGTTAACATCTCCACCCGCATTATTCATTCGGATGGTCGTGATTTATTGCTCGATGTGCGCGTCATAGACGCAATGGGTACGGAATGGTTTGGCGCTTCGATAGCGCACCGCCAAGGACCTGAAGAGCACAACGAGACGCGTTCTCGGCTGCGCGACTTATTCAACAGCGTCAGTAACGCCATGCGGGAGCATTGGCTTGGCTTGTCTATGCCTGACAGGACTCGCTTGATTGCCGCTGCAGAGATCGGGTATGCGCAGCAACTGTCTCCCGATGCGTTTCAGGCGTACGTTGAGGTGACAGCGACCGGGCGTGAATTAAAGCGTCTTCCCGCTGAGGGTGATCCCATGTTGAATAGGGTTCGCAGAATTCGGAATCAGGAAATACTTTTTTGTGACGCAATAGACGAACAGTACGTCATGTTGTCCGAGCGAGTGATGCCAACCTACTTGCTCTGGAGAGCCGCCGCGGTGGAGCAGGCGGAATGGTTGGCGCAATACGAGGTGAGGGCAGCCTCCCGTGAGTCGAGTGGGGGAGATGGCGCGATCGCGATAATGCAGGCTAACTATGCGGCTTACCGATCTTTTCGAATTCAGGAGCAAGCGCTCGTTGAGTTGGCGGAAGCGTTTGAAGGGGAGAGTGCGCCGGTGGTGTTGAGGACGGCTGATCATGTAGTCACGCTGGAAGGGTCGCTGGACGCACAGTACGAGACCTGGCGATCTCTCCTTCGGGAGATTTTCGCGCTCGAGCAGGAGCAGCTTGTGTGGTGAAGCACCAGTTTTTGGCGACTTGCCCTACGGGTGTCGGGGTCTATCTGGCTCAGGAACTGCAGCAACTGGGCGCGGAGCAGATCGTTGATCGGCCGGTCGGCGTGTCGTTCATCGGCGGGCTGGCGATGGGTTATCGCGCCTGTCTGTGGAGTCGACTCGCTAACCGTATTGTGCTTCAGCTGACGAGTGCGGAGGCCGCTTCCATCGAGGCCTTCTATGACGTGGTTTACGCCATCGATTGGCAGGCTCATATCCCGGAGCGGGGCACTTTCATGGTGGATTTTGCTGGGCGATCTGACTTTGTCCGCAATCCGCAGTTTGGTGCCCAGCGTGCCAAAGACGCAATTGTTGACCGTTTTCGCGCACTTGGGCGGGGTAGGCCTTCGGTCAACGTACAGGCACCGGATGTCAGGGTGACGGCGCGATTAGCGAAGGGGCGTCTGACGCTGGGAATCGATCTCTCTGGTGATAGCTTGCATCGGCGCGGGTATCGTCTTGACGGCGGGCTAGCACCCATTAAAGAGAATGTTGCAGCCGCGGCTTTGTGGGCGGCTAGTTGGCCAGACCGCAGTCGTGAGGGCGAGTCTGTGATTGATCCCATGTGTGGCTCTGGCACGCTCCTGCTGGAGGCGGCGCTGATCGCATTGGATAAAGCCCCGGGGCTGTTGCGCGAGGGCTTCGGCTTCGATCATTGGTTGGGCCATGACCCCGCGCAGTGGGGGGCGGTGAAAAGTGAGGCCATTGCCAGGGCTTCAGCGCCCGCGCCGCCCATTGAGATCCGTGGTTATGACGGTGATATAGGCGCGGTGAGGCGGGCTCAGGACAACATCGCGAGGTTGGGGCTCGACACGCAAGTGCGCGTGAGTTGCAAGGGACTGTCAGAAATTTCCCGCCCGACTCATCGCGAAATGGGTACGGGTTTGCTGATCGTCAATCCACCTTGGGGAGAGCGCATGGGGAATAAGCAGGCGTTACCCCATCTGTACTCATCCCTGGGGGAGCTGATGAGTTCTGCCTTTAACGGATGGCATGCCGTGGTTTTGACCTCGGAGATCGAGCTTGGCAAGGCCATTGGCCTGCGAGCGCGCAAACGTCACCGTTTTCATAACGGTCGACTTGATCTGCACTGTCTTCAGTTCGAGTTGAACGACGAGAATCAGTTTAGGCCCTTTAACCGCGACACAAAGCCACACGCGGAGCTGGGCGGTTCGCAGCGGCTAGATGTCGCTACGGGATTGCCGAAGCTATCGGAGGGTGCGAACGCCGTTGCGAATAGGCTCAGGAAAAATCAACGCCGTCTGAAGGGCTGGTTGGCGGCCGAGGGGGTCACCTGCTTTCGGGTTTACGATGCAGATATTCCAGAATATGCCGCGGCGATCGACTGCTATAACGGTGCAATACATGTGGCCGAATACGTCGCGCCGCAAGAGGTTCCAGAGGAAAAGTCAATCGCTCGACTGGAGGAGTTGCTCGACGCGGTGCAGGTGGTGTTCAAGATTTTTGATAGAAGTGAGATAGGACTCAAGCGGCGATCTCGCCAGCGCGGACGCGACCAGTACCAGAGACAGAATAATACTGGGGCTCGTTTCACGGTGGCCGAGGGTCCGGTGAAGCTGCTGGTCAATTTGCACGATTATCTGGATACCGGATTATTTCTCGATCATCGGCCACTGCGCACCTGGATTGGACGAGAAGCCAAAGGCCGTCATTTTCTCAATCTGTTCAGCTATACCGGCGTGGCAACTTTGCACGCGGCTATTGGCGGCGCTGTGACCAGCACGAGCGTTGACGCCTCCGCCACCTATCTCGATTGGTTTTCTGCCAATTTGGCGGTGAATGGTTTATCTGACCGACAGCACCGAGCTGTTAGAGCAGATGTGAGGGAATGGCTTGCGGCAGACAGCCGATTTTATGACGTCATCATGCTTGATCCGCCCTCATTCTCGAATTCCCGAGGGCAGGAGGACTTCGATATTCAGGCCGACCATCTCGCCTTGCTGAAATTGGCGATGGCTCGATTGGCTCCCGATGGCATTTTGTATTTCTCGACAAATCGCAGGCGATTTAAATTATCCGACGCGCTACCCGACTTGTGGCGGGTAGAGGATGTAACGGCAGCGTCTATCCCCAAGGATTTTGAGCGTAACGCCCGGATCCATTACTGCTGGCGTATCAGCTACGCCCAATCTCCGGGCGTTAACGAGTCAATCGTCCGGCCCTAGCGGCGCGCGAGGGGGCTTCAGTGCTATACTCCGCGCCTTTTTTCGGGGGGGCCGCGTTCGCGGTAAGGGCTCGCTCGGCGGGACAGGATTTTCAAGTAGATGGCTCAAACCTTATACGACAAGTTATGGGACGCTCACTTAGTGGAGCAACGTGAAGATGGCACGGCGTTGATCTACATTGACCGGCACCTATTGCACGAGGTGACATCGCCACAGGCTTTTGAGGGATTGAAGCTGGCGGGTCGTGACTTGTGGCGTCGAAGCGCCAATCTAGCGGTGCCAGACCATAACGTGTCTACGGCTAAGTCCGAGCGACAGGGTGGGCTGGCCGCGTTGCCTGACGAAGTGTCTCGGATCCAACTGCAAACCCTCGATGACAATTGTCTGGCATTTAACGTGGCCGAGATTCCTCTCAACGATCCCCGCCAAGGCATTGTTCACGTGATGGGCCCCGAGCAGGGTGCGGTGTTGCCCGGCATGACTGTGGTGTGTGGCGACTCCCACACCTCGACACATGGGGCTGCTGGCGCGCTGGCGCATGGAATCGGCACCTCAGAAGTTGAACACGTGCTGGCAACCCAGTGCTTAATTCAGAAAAAAATGAAGAACTTCAGGGTCGAGGTGTCGGGAGCGCTACGGCCCGGTGTGACTGCGAAGGATATCGCGCTTGCAGTCATTGGTCGTATCGGCACCGCCGGTGGTACCGGGTACGCGATCGAATTTATGGGCAGCGCGATCAGAGCGCTAACCATGGAGGGCCGGATGACGCTGTGCAATATGGCGATTGAGGCGGGTGCGCGCTGCGGTTTGGTGGCGGTCGACGACACGACGCTCGCTTACTTTAAGGGCAAGCCACTGGCACCTACCGGAGACGACTGGGACAGAGCGGAGCGTTGGTGGCGGACTTTGCACAGCGACGCTGATGCCGAATTTGATCGCACCGTTGAGATTGATGGCAGTGAGATTGCCGCACAAGTGACCTGGGGTACTTCTCCCGAAATGGTGGCGGCTATTGACGGTCGCGTACCGATGGCGAGCGAGATGGTCGACGAAACGGCCCGGCATGGACTGGAGCGGGCGCTCGCCTACATGGGCCTCGAAGCGGGTATGGCGATCACTGATATAAAGCCCGACGCGGTGTTTATCGGCTCTTGTACTAACAGTCGTATCGAGGACCTTCGCGAGGCCGCGGCGGTGCTGAAGGGGCGAACTGTCGCGCCGGGTATTCGTAAAGCGCTTGTGGTGCCCGGGTCGGGCTTGGTTAAAGCGCAGGCAGAGGCAGAAGGGCTCGATCGGATTTTCATCGATGCGGGTATGGAATGGCGCGAACCCGGCTGCTCCATGTGTTTGGCGATGAATGCCGATCGACTGGAGCCGGGTGAGCGCTGCGCAAGCACGTCGAACAGGAACTTCGAAGGGCGACAAGGAAGCGGCGGCAGAACTCACTTGGTGAGTCCTGCGATGGCCGCGGCGGCCGCCGTCGCCGGCCGATTCGTCCCTGTAGACGTCGCCATGTCACTCCCGGCGTCAGGGTTGGAGGAGCAGTCATGAGGGCGTTCACGCAACATGAGGGGATCGTGGCGCCGATGGATCGAGCGAACGTCGATACGGACCTGATGGTGCCCAAGCAGTTTCTGAAATCTATCAGGCGATCTGGTTTTGGTCCCAATCTCTTCGACGAGTTGCGTTATCTCGATGAGGGGCAGCCGGATGCAGATAACAGCCGACGACCGTTAAACCCGGAATTCCCCTTGAATTTCCCTCGCTATCGGGGTGCCTCGATCCTGCTGGCTAGAGAGAATTTTGGTTGTGGCTCCAGTCGAGAGCATGCCGCATGGGCGATGGCTGATTTTGGGTTTCGCTGCGTCATTGCCCCCAGTTTCGCTGATATCTTTAAATCCAATGCGCTGAAAAACGGCATCCTTCCCCTTGCGCTCGCGGCAGATCAGGTGGAAATGCTATTTGCCCAAACCTACGCTACCGAGGGGTTCACGCTAGCAATTGACCTTGAAGCTTGCAGTCTCACGCTGCCTGGTGGGGTCACGTGGTCCTTTGAGGTAGACCCATTTAGGCGAGATTGTTTGTTGCAGGGTCTGGACGACATCGGCATTACATTGCAGAGCGCAGGCGCTATTAAAACGTTTGAGCAACGTCATGAGGCGAAGTATCCATGGGTGTTTAGGGACGTTCATCTGTGAGCAAGCATATTCTGCTGCTGCCTGGTGATGGCATCGGGCCCGAAGTGGTTGCCGAGGCAAGACGCGTGCTTCAGGCGGTCTCCGACATCGATGGGCTGAACCTGAGGTTCAGCGAGGCGAATATTGGGGGTGTCGCGATTGATCGCGAGGGAGCGCCCTATCCAGAAAGTACACGTCTACAGGCGCGAGAGGCGGATGCCATTTTGTTCGGGGCCGTGGGGGGTCCCAAGTGGGATGTTCTGCCAGCACCCGATAGGCCCGAGCGCGGCTTGCTGGCGATTCGCGCGGATCTCGATCTGTTTTGTAATTTGCGGCCCGCGTTACTGTTTCCGCAGTTGGCCAGCGCTTCAAGTTTGCGGGCTGAATTGGTTGCAGGGCTCGACATTTTAATCGTGCGTGAACTGACGGGCGGGGTTTATTTCGGAGAGCCGCGCGGCGTCATTACGCGCGACGATGGCATCCGAGAGGGCTTCAATACCGATCGTTACGACGAGACAGAGATTCGCCGTATCGGTCATTTAGCGTTCCAGGCGGCGCGCAAACGTCGCGGGAGCCTATGCTCCGTAGACAAGGCGAACGTATTGGAAGTCACGATGCTCTGGCGAGAGGTCATGCAGGAGCTCGCTGGGGATTATCCTGATGTCACGTTGACGCATATGTACGTCGACAACGCCGCCATGCAGTTGGTTCGCGCACCGAAGCAATTTGATGTTTTGGTCACTGGCAATTTGTTCGGAGATATCCTCTCCGACACTGCCGCCATGTTGACCGGGTCCATCGGCATGCTGCCTTCCGCGTCGCTAAATGCGGCATCGCGGGGGCTCTACGAGCCGGTCCATGGGTCGGCCCCCGATATTGCCGGGCAGGGGTTAGCGAACCCATTGGCGACCATCCTCTCGGCTGCCATGCTGTTGCGTTACTCGCTGAGTGAGTCGGTCGCTGCGGATCGTATCGAGCGTGCCGTCGAGCGTGTCTTAGAGAAGGGCCTTCGGACGCAGGATATTGCTCAGAGTGCAGGGGACGAGAGGAATGTCAGCACCACCGCGATGGGGAATGCCGTTTTGCAGGCACTTTCCTCGGTCGATCACTAGGAATACCAGAGATGAAAGCAGTTAATGTGGCCGTTGTCGGAGCAACTGGCGCGGTCGGCGAAGCAATGATTGAAATCCTTGAATCGCGTGATTTCCCCGTCGATAAGCTATTTCCTCTGGCGTCTAGCCGGTCGGTCGGCAAGTCGGTGCAGTTCCGGGGTAAGCGTCATTCGGTTCAGGATTTGGCCGACTTTGACTTTTCGCAGACCCCCATCGCCCTGTTTTCAGCCGGAGGGAGTGTCAGTGAGGCGTTCGCACCCATTGCCGCCGCGCAGGGCTGCGTGGTGATCGACAACACCTCACACTTCAGGCGTGATGAAGATATTCCTCTCGTGATACCCGAAGTTAATGCTGAGGCCATCGCCGGCTATCGGAATCGGGGCATTATCGCCAATCCGAACTGCTCGACAATTGGGATGTTAGTGGCATTGAAGCCTATATACGATGCAGTGGGCATCTCGCGTGTCAATGTCGCGACCTACCAAGCGGTGAGTGGCACGGGTAAGTCAGCCATCGAGGAGTTAGCGGGCCAAACCGCGCGTCTGCTTAATGGCAAGTCGGCCGACCCCGCGGTATATCCTCGCCAGATAGCGTTTAACGTGATTCCCCACATCGACAGTTTTCAGGAAAACGGATACACCCGGGAAGAAATGAAGATGGTCTGGGAGACACAAAAAATACTCTCGGACCCCGAGATTCAAGTCAACCCGACATGCGTCAGGGTTCCCGTATTCTATGGTCACGCGGAAGCGGTTCATATAGAGACCAAAACGGCCCTATCTGCGGCGGACGCCAAGTCTCTGCTTCAGCGAGCTGAGGGCGTTCAGGTGATCGATAGTCACGAGGCGGGAGGCTATCCGACGCCTGTGAGCGACGCCGCTGGCGCGGACCCGGTATTTGTAGGGCGTATTCGCGCAGATATTTCACATCCAAGGGGCTTGAATCTTTGGGTTGTGGCTGACAACGTACGTAAGGGAGCTGCGCTGAATAGTGTTCAAATTGCTGAGCGGTTGTTGGCAGAGCACCTCGATACTTAATCGTGACGCGGGATCCCCGTGCGGTAAGCGCCAGGGAATGGCGACAGGGGCAGCGTCGATGCCAGACCAACGGAAGGGAAAGGCGACGAATCCATGAAAAATCTCTTTATAGTGGCGGCGAGCGCGTTCGCCGTGACCAGCGTGCCAGAAAGTTGGGCCTTAGGTCTCGGTGAGCTCACCCTTAATTCTTATCTCAACGAGCCGTTAGAGGCCGAGGTTCGATTGCTAGAGGCCGACGGGCTTGATGTGCGGGATGTGCGCATCCAGCTTGCTTCTGACGAAGAATTCGACCGGCTCGGCGTCCAGCGAGCGTTTTTTCTCACGCGCATCAATTTTCAGGTCGAAGACACGCCGTCAGGGATGCGGGTGAGGTTGCAAACCGACGCCCCTTTACGCGAGCCGTATCTGGATCTAGTGGTGGAAGCTCGCTGGCCCGATGGTCGGCTGTTGCGTGAATACACGGTGCTCGTCGATCTCCCGCCGAGGCTTCAGGTTGTGGTGGCGAACCCGTCTGCGGCGGTCGCAACTCCTGGCGAGAGAGGTGACGCGATAGCGGTCGATGGCGCCGATGTGGCGATGGGTCCCGTTGCTGGCGGTGAATATCTGGTCACCAATTCCGATACCTTATGGCGGATTGCCTCTCGAGCAACGCCTGAGGGCATTTCGATTGGCCAAACGATGTTGGCCATCAGAGATGCGAACCCTGAAGCGTTTCAGGGGGGCAATATCAATGGGCTGAAATCGGGTTACGTACTGATATTGCCCTCCGCCGACGACATCGCTATGGATGCAGCACGCGCCAGGGCCGAGGTCGCCGAGCAGAACAGTGCTTGGTTGCAGAATCAGTCCGGGCAACGGATTGGCCTTACGCTGGTGGCTGATAGCGACGCCACCGGCTTGGCTGAAGCTGCCACGGCTGAAGATATCAATGCCGGTGCTGATGAGCGTGAGATGGGCGAGACGTCCAAGGAGGCAGTTAACGACTGGGCCTCCGAAGGTGAGATTGAATCGCTGCTGGGCACCATTGATGTGCTGGAGGCAAGTATTAGTGAGCTCGAGGCGCAAATTGCGGAAAAGGATGCGGCACTAGCCGAATTGCAATCCATACTCAATGAGACGTCAGGCGTCTCGCCGGCGTCGGAGCCAGAGTCAGTGCCAGTACCAGTGCCAGTGCCGATAGCGGTTGTCTCAGTGCCCACTGCATCTCCGACCGTTGCGCCCGCCGCGACGCCACTCTGGCTGTTATGGGCGGGCGGCAGCGCGCTGGTGTTAGCGGCGCTAGCCATTGTTTGGCGCATACGGCGCGGGCGCACGGCGTTAGCCGTTGAAGAGGAGAGCCTAACTTCAAAAAGCGGCGCGACCCCCGCAGAAAAGCCCGCGGAGGCGCGCCTCTCGGATCCGCAGATACTGGCGTCAAAGGCGGTGGAGGAGGCCGAGATTTACATTGCTTACGGGAGAGTTGACCAGGCTATTGAGGTGCTGAACGAAGCGATAGCGGATGGGCTGTCATCACAGAGCTTGAATATGCGTTTGCTGGAATGCCTGATAGAGCTGGAGAGGGTCCAGGACGCCCAGGATCACATCGCGCGGCTGGAGGCGGGCGAGGATACCGAGGTGGTTCGACGCGCCAGACAGTTGGTCCTGGACGCGGGTATGGTGTTGGGAACCAATGGCGACACCGATGAAGTCAGCGGCAGCGGTGAGTCGGAGTCACCCGTGGATCTGGGTGACTCCGTGCTGAGCGAATTTTCTTTTTCTACTGACCCTGCTTTTGCAGCAGGTGACGCTGCGCCCAGCGTGCCGGATCTAGAGATCGATCGTGAGGCTGAATCGGCTGAGGAAGAAAAAGCGATTGCTCCGCCTGACGAGGAGGAGACCTCCCAGCCGGACGAATCTGATGAGGCGCTGTCGCTTTTTGAGGGTGCGATGGACGCCGTGCCTTTGTCGGATGCCACGTTAAGCAGCGATTCTGTTGACACCGCGACAGCGGTGTCCAGTGTGGAAACGAGTTTGACGCTCGCGCCATTGGATGAAGATCCTAAAGAAACTCAGTCGAAAGAAGAGGCCCCGGATGAATCGATTTATGGTGTCGAGACCGACCCAATTGATAGCAAACTTGATCTGGCCCGCGCTTATTTGGACATGGGTGATGAAGAAGGTGCTCGGCCGGTCCTGACCGAAGTCATAAGGTCGGGAAATTTATCGCAACAAGCTGAAGCGCGTGAACTGCTGCTGAGGCTTGAGGGTCACTGAGCGATTGAAGTTTTCCGATCAAAGCCTGCCTGTAGGGCAGAGAATCGCGGCGCGAGTTGAGTATGCCGGTGCGCATTTTCACGGCTGGCAGGCTCAGCCGCATCTCGCTGTCGAGACGGCGCAAGAGACGCTCGAGTCTGCGTTGGCCCATGTCGCCGGCGTTCCAGTATCCACGACCTGCGCCGGCAGGACGGACACGGGCGTGCACGGTTTCGGTCAAATCGTGCACTTTGATGACCCAGTCGGTCGCAGCGCTAAAGCGTGGGTGTTGGGTGCCAACCGGCATCTTTCTGACGCGATTCGGGTCCACTGGGTGGCCCCGGTCAATGAGCAGTTTCACGCGCGATACAGCGCACTGTCACGACAGTATCGTTACGTTATCTTAAACACGCCTGTGCGCTCTGCGGCACTCGCCGGATCGGTGACCTGGTACCGGCACCCCCTCGATCTGGCTGCGATGAACGGTGCAGCCACCACCTTGCTGGGCGAGCAAGACTTTAGTGCGTTTCGAGCAGCCGCGTGTCAGGCAAGCTCAGCGCATCGGTGCATTCACCACTGTAGCGTCGTCCGCGAAGGTGACTTCGTGATCATCGATATCGAGGCGAATGCATTTTTGTATCACATGGTCAGGAATATTGCGGGATCTTTGCTCAATGTGGGTTCTGGTCGGCAAAGTGTCTCTTGGTTCGAGTCGGTATTAGCGAGCGGCGACAGGACGCAAGCTGCAGAGACTGCGCCCCCAGATGGGCTGTACCTGGTGCGAGTCAACTATCCTCCAGAGTTCGAGCTTCCGAGCGTGCCCGACGGGCCTACAATCGTCACGCGAGCACTTTAAGCGAGGGGGTTCTGCTAAACTGCGGGTTTGCGTCAAGGGACTGTAGGGTGCGCGTCAAAATCTGTGGTGTGACAAGGCCCGACGACGCTGCGCTGGCACTGAAGCTCGGTGCCGACGCAATTGGCTGCGTTTTTTACCCGGGTAGTCCGCGCGCGGTGACAGTGGCAACGGCCCTCGAGGTTGCGAGCCGTCTAGGTGACAAGGCAGAGCTCGTTGGTTTATTCGTTAACCCGAGTGTCAGGGAAGTGCTGGAGGTGCTCGAGCGGGTGCCGCTACACTGTTTGCAGTTTCATGGCGCAGAACCGCCGCAGTTTTGCGGGCAGTTCAAGAAACCTTATATCAAAGCGGTGCCCATGCAAGCTGATACTGACCTTGCGGCTGTGAATCTTGAGTATGAGGGCGCTCAGGCGTTGCTATTAGACAGCGTGCACGAAGGCCGTTTCGGTGGCAGTGGTGCGCAGTTTGATTGGGACTGGGTGGATGCAACGTTGCGCCGGCGGATTATTTTGGCGGGCGGCTTGCGGCCAGATAATGTCGCCTCGGCCATTCGGCAGGTGCAGCCGGTCGCGGTCGACGTGAGTAGCGGTGTGGAGCAAGAGAAAGGGATTAAAGACCCAGACAAGATGGCAGAATTTATTAGTGCGGCGCTCGGCGCCTTTGAGGAAGTCACTTCATGACAGTTGAGATTACACCCGAGTTATTTAGCTCTGTACCCGACGCGCAGGGACGTTTCGGCCAATTCGGCGGAAAGTTCGTGGCAGAGACGTTGATGTCGGCCTTGGCTGATCTGGAGGCGCTTTACCAGCGGCTCAGGGATGACGCGGAATTTCAGCGGCAGTTTGATCATGACTTGGCCCACTACGTGGGTAGGCCGTCACCCCTTTATGAGGCGGCTCGCCTGTCTGATGAGATTGGCGGTGCCCGTATATTTTTGAAGCGTGAGGACCTCAACCATACCGGCGCTCACAAGGTGAATAACACGATTGGGCAGGCCCTGCTTGCGAAGTACATGGGAAAAAAGCGGGTGATCGCGGAGACCGGAGCGGGGCAGCACGGTGTCGCCAGTGCGACCGTGGCAGCCCGTCTCGGGCTGGAGTGCCATGTTTTTATGGGAGAAGAAGACATTCGTCGGCAGTCGCTCAACGTCTATCGCATGAAGTTACTGGGCGCCACGGTGGTCCCAGTCACGTCGGGCTCAAGGACGTTGAAAGACGCAATGAATGAGGCGATGCGCGATTGGGTGACGCACGTCGACAGCACGTTCTACATTATTGGTACGGTTGCAGGACCCCATCCCTATCCCATGTTGGTTCGCGACTTTCAGAGTGTCATCGGCAGAGAGGCGCGTGCTCAGTCCTTGGCGCAAACGGGCAAGCTGCCAGAGGCCCTTGTCGCGTGTGTTGGCGGGGGCTCCAATGCTATCGGTCTATTCCACCCCTTCCTCGGCGATACCGAGGTCGCAATGTATGGCGTTGAGGCAGGGGGTAAGGGGCTCGAAACGGGACAGCATGCCGCGCCTTTGTCGGTCGGTAGTCCTGGCGTGCTGCACGGGAATCGGACTTATTTAATGCAAGACGCGGACGGGCAGATTCTTGACACGCACTCAGTATCAGCGGGCTTGGATTACCCCGGGGTGGGCCCCGAGCATGCATGGTTAAAGGATATTGGTCGTGTGCAGTACGTCGCCGCCAATGATGATGAAACGCTGGCTGCGTTCCATCGTTTGACCAGAATCGAAGGCATAATGCCCGCGCTCGAAACCGCGCATGCGATGGCTTATGCCGAAAAATTGGCGGCTCGCATGTCATCCGATGAGCACCTTATCGTTAATTTATCCGGTCGGGGAGATAAAGACATACTGACCGTAGCGGCACTCGATGGCATCGAGGTGTAGTGCGCTAATGAGTCGAATTGCAGACGTATTTGGGCGGTTGCGCACGCAGCGGCGAAAAGCTGTTGTGCCGTATGTCGTCGCAGGAGATCCCAGTGCCTCGGGCACCGTTGCTTTGCTGCACAGCCTTGTCGCAGCCGGGGCAGACATTCTTGAGGTGGGTGTCCCTTTCTCTGACCCGATGTCCGAGGGTACGGTTATTCAACAGGGTCACGAAAGGGCATTGGGTAATGGCATGACGCTGAAAGGCGTGCTGGGTATCGTCACCGAATTCCGCCGCGATGACAACGAGACGCCCATCATTATGATGGGCTATGCGAATCCGATTGAGCGCTTTGGTTACGGTGCGTTCGCGGATGCCGCCGCCGCCGCTGGCGTCGATGGATTGATTACAGTCGACCTGCCGCCTGAGGAGGTCGACGCTCTCGATGCGGCGCTTCACGCCTGTGGGCTCGACAATATCTTTCTCATTTCGCCCACCACACCCGAAAGCAGAATACAGACGATCGTCGAGCGGGCACGGGGCTTTATTTACTACGTTGCAGTGAAGGGCGTAACGGGATCGGGGCAACTCGACACCGCGGAGGTTGCCTCGAAGGTCGCTACCATTCGCGCCAAGACGGACTTGCCCGTTGCAGTCGGTTTCGGCATCAAGGATGCAAACAGTGCGAAATCGGTGGCTGCTGTCGCAGACGCGGTAGTCGTCGGCAGCGCGCTGATCGACCAAATGGTAAAAGCTGTTCAGTCTGACGCATCAATGAGCGAGATCCAGATACATGACGCGGCGGTACAACTCATGAGCAGTATTCGCGCGGGTGTGGACTCTTCACCTTCCTAGGTAACGGCCGCACTCGTATACTGCCCCTGTTGTGTGATGGAGAGACCCATGAGCTGGATTGACAAGATCCTTCCCTCGGGCGTTACAAAAGATGAGAGTGCCAATCGCACCAGTGTCCCTGAGGGGCTCTGGAAGAAGTGCGTGAAGTGCGAGGCTATTCTTTACAAGCCCGATTTGGAGAGGAATGCCGAGGTTTGCCCGAAATGCGACCACCACATGCGCATTGGGGCCCGGCGCCGTTTGGAGCTGTGTCTAGATCGAGGTGCAACAGAACTCTTCGGTGATTTGGAGCCGGTCGATCACCTCAAGTTTCGTGATAAGCGTAAATACCGTGATCGTCTAACCGCGGCTCAGCGCAGCACGGGTGAAAAGGACGCACTCATTGCCATGCGAGGCCATATCGCTGGGGTCGATGTCGTCGCGCTCGCCTTTGAATTCGACTTTCACGGTGGGTCAATGGGGTATGCGGTGGGCGAGAAATTCACTCGCGCAGCCACCGTAGCCCTTGAGGAAAGAGTGCCCTTGGTCTGTTTTTCAGCGTCTGGCGGTGCGCGCATGCAGGAAGCGCTGATCTCTCTGATGCAAATGGCGAAAACATCTGCCGTTATCGAGCGGCTTAAAGCGCAGGGCATTCCTTACATCTCGGTGCTGACTGATCCCATTTATGGGGGCGTATCTGCGTCACTGGCGTTGTTGGGAGACATCAATATTGCGGAACCCGATGCCCGAGCGGGTTTCGCGGGCCCCAACATCATCGAGCAGACCATCCGCCAGAAGCTCCCTAAGGGATTTCAACGGAGTGAATTTTTGCTCGAGCATGGTGCGATTGACATGATTGTGCACCGCAATGAGATGCGCGCCACATTGGCGCGAGTGCTGGGCAAGTTGACAGGAAAAAGCGGGCCTGAGGCTCAGGATGGTGCGCTCGAGGGCGAGTACATTCAGGCGTCGGGGGATGATGCTGAAGCGGAGCATGCCTGATTCTTCACTCAACGAGTGGTTGCGGCGCTTAGAGTTACTACATCCTGTTGAGATTGAGCTCGGCTTGGAGCGCGTTACTGCAGTGGCGCGATCGCTGGGGTTGCTCGAATCACCGCCCAGAACAATTACAGTGGCGGGTACCAATGGTAAGGGCAGTGTTGTTGCTATTGTCAGTGCGGGCCTTCGAGCGGCCGGTTTTCGCGTTGGCACCTATACGTCGCCACACTTAGTGCGTTTTAACGAGCGGATCTGCATCGATGAAGCGGCTGTTCCCGACGGTGATCTTGTCAGCGCGTTTTCGGAAATTGATAGCGCTCGTGGCCAGATCAGCCTCACCTATTTCGAATTTGCTACGCTCGCGGCATTGTGGCTGTTCCGAGAGAGGCGCGTGGATTGGCAAGTGCTGGAAGTCGGTCTGGGCGGGCGACTTGATGCTGTCAATATCATCGATGCCGATTTTAGCGCCATAACGAGTATCGGGCTTGATCACGTCGAATGGCTGGGCAGTGATCGAGAAACCATTGCGATTGAGAAAGCAGGCGTCGCTCGCCAGGGGCAAGTCTGTGTTGTCGCAGACCCCCAGCCACCCGCTACGTTGATCGCAGCGCTGAGCGAGCGGGGTAGCATTCCAATGTTTATTGATCGGGACTGGCGCGTGGGCGAGGGTGAATTTCTGTCCGCTCAGGGCCAGCGTGTCACGCTGCCTGAGGTGAACGGCCTGCTGCCCGCAAATATTGGCGCGGGCCTGCAGGTGCTCGAGCTCGCCGGCGTCTCGCTCGATAGCAGTGTGCTCAGCCGTGTCGCCTCCATCCATTTGCCGGGCAGGAGGCACCAACTCCGCTTCGGTGCACTCGATGTTTGGTTGGACGTTGCGCACAATACCGAAGCGGTCCGCGAGTTGGTGGCGTTGCTGCGTTCGCAACCGTGTGGGGGCGCGACCCGGGCGCTGTTTGGGGTCATGGGCGATAAACCAATCCGTGATATGATCTTCGCTTGTCGAGAAGTCGTCGACGAGTGGAATGTCATTGAGCTCGGCCATGTCCCAAGAGCGATGCCTGCAGATCAATTAGCCGAGAAGATTGGCCTTAGCGACGTAGTGTCGGTTGGGCCGTTCGCCACCGTCTGGGACGCGGTAATGCAGCGCGCCGAACCCGGTGACAGGATCGTTATTTTCGGCTCGTTCTTTACCGTTGGTGCGGCTTACAGTGAGTTCGGCGATAGCGTGCGTACCTCAGGAGATGGGTAGTTGGACGGTATTCTGAAGCAGCGATTGGTTGGTGCGCTGGTACTGATCGCATTGGGGGTCGTATTTTGGCCGCTAATCTTCACGCCGCCTGATGTGCGAAACCCGCTGGTATTGAAGCCCATGCCTGAGCGCCCCGTTGTTGATATGACGCCCGTTTCTCCGCCTGCGATTGATCGCGAGGCCGTCGAATCGCAGTTGCCCCGGGCCCCAACGGTTCGCGAGGAGGACCAACAAAGCGCGGACGCAAAGACGCAGCTGTCCTCGGATGGGAGTGAGACACCAGTCATTTTCGAGTCCCTGCGACAGCCGGAGGTGGCCCCATCCCCTGAAGCAGCTCCCAGAGACGAGCCGCTGATCGATGAGGCAGGCCTGCCTATTTTTTGGGTGTTGCAGGTCGCCACACTCGGGAGCGAGCGCCGCGCGCATGAGATTGTCGAGGCGCTTCGCGATCGGGGTTACAAGGCATTTATGAGTCGCTATACGCGCGTCGACGAGGCGTTGTTTCGCGTGCAAATAGGCCCGAATGCGCAAATGGACGCGCTAGCGCGCATAAAGCCGGAGATCGATCGCGTCTTGTCCGTGGACTCTCAGATTCTTAGGTATACCCAGTAGCATGGACGACGTCATAGATCCCCTGTTGTCCGCTGTCGCGCATTTCAACTTGTTTGACTGGCTTATTCTGCTGGTCTGGCTGGTTTCCGCAGGCTACGGCGTGGCGCGAGGCTTTGCGCGTGAAGCGCTCGCTATTGTTGGGTGGATAAGCGCATTTCTGGCGGCGAATTTACTGGCAGATTCTGTCTCGAGTGCCGCTCAAAATCTGATCGATGATCCCACCACGCGATATTTGCTGGGCTGGGCAGTCACTTTTATTGCCATATTGCTGCTCTTTGGCGTCATTGCTGCCTTTATCTCCAAGCAAATGCGACAGCCCGGATTTAATTTGGGTAACCGATTGCTGGGCGGCGTATTCGGGACTTTGCGGGGGGTCATCATCGTTGCCGCAATCAGTATTATGTTACGCGCGATCTTGCCCGACGATAAGGAAGCGCTACTCAACGCTGCCGTATTGATGGAGCCGGTTGAGTGGGTGGCAGAGTGGATCGGAGCCAACTTTGAGCGAGTGGTAGAGTCGCAGCCGACAGAGGCGGTGAAAGAGCGCATTGATTCGGCCGAGATGCTCTAGGGAGCCGGAGTGACCTTATGTGTGGATTGGTAGGTATGGTGGCAGAGCGGGATGTAGCACCAGACATCTATGATGCGCTGACCATGCTACAACACCGCGGACAGGATGCCGCCGGAATCATGACTTGCTCGGATGGCAAGCTCATGCAGAGAAAGGGCGAAGGTTTGGTTCGTGATGTATTTCGGTCGAGCCACATGGAGCAGCTCTTGGGTCGTTTTGGCATCGGGCATGTCAGGTATCCAACTCAGGGTAGTTCGGGCACTGCGCTGGCGCAGCCCTTCTATGTGAACTCGCCCTACGGTATTGCGCTCGCCCATAACGGTAACCTGACTAATTCGGCATTTTTGTCTGATGAGCTCTTTAAATCAGATTTGCGACATCTCAATACCGACTCTGATTCTGAGGTGTTGCTGAATGTGTTTGCCCACGAGCTTCATCGTCTGGGCAAGCTGGCGCCGCAACCTGAGGACATTTTCAGGGCCGTGTCCACACTTCATAAACGCTGCGAGGGCGGCTATGCCGCCGTCGCCCTGATTGCAGGCTTTGGACTCGTTGCGTTCCGCGACCCCAATGGGATCCGGCCGCTGGTGGTCGGTCAGCGTCAGCGCTCGGGTGGCAATCCGGAATATATGGTGGCCTCAGAAAGCGTCGCGCTCGACGTCGCAGGGTACGAGTTACTGGGCGATGTAAAACCCGGGGAAGCGATCTGCGTTACGCAGTCAGGGGAGCTTTACCGTCAGCAGTGCTCGGACACACCCCGATTGACCCCCTGTATTTTTGAGCATGTGTATTTCGCCCGGCCGGACTCCTTGATGGACAGCATTTCTGTGTACAAGACACGTATGCGTCAGGGGGCGGCCTTAGCGAAAAAGATTCTTCGTGATCGCCCTGAGCATGACATTGACGTCGTTATTCCGATCCCTGATACCAGCCGGGTTGCAGGGCAGTCGCTCGCCTACGAGTTGGGTGTCAAGTTCCGCGAGGGATTTATGAAGAACCGCTATATCGGGCGGACCTTTATCATGCCGGGTCAGAGCGAACGCAAGAAGTCCGTGCGTCAAAAGCTGAATCCCGTGCCTCTCGAGTTTCAGGACAAAACCGTGTTGCTGGTTGACGACTCCATTGTCCGGGGAACGACCTGTGGTCAGATCATCCAAATGGCGAGAGATGCCGGAGCCCGTCAGGTCTACTTTGCCTCGGCGGCGCCCCCGGTGAGATACCCCAATGTTTATGGAATCGATATGCCCGCGGCGACCGAGCTAATCGCGCACGGAAGAACCGTCGAAGAAGTCCGTGCCGAGATTGGCGCTGACTGGTTGATCTACCAGGATCTTGAGGATCTGATCGAATGTTCCCGCGAAGGCAACCCAGAGGTGGACGGTTTTGAGTCCTCTGTGTTTGACGGCCGCTATTTGGCCGGCAATATCGACGATCACTATTTGCAGTCGGTGGAGGCTGCGCGAGCTGAAGGCGCCAAGGGTAGGGGGCGCGTGCTGGGCTTTAGCGATGGCGCGGTGGTCGGGCTACACAATGATAATTAAGCGCGACAGCATGACTAAGGAGTGGAGATGACGCGCGACACCGGTGATTGGCTGGACGACGCAGGGCCCCGTACCCGGGCCGTGCGCGCCGGTATTAATCGCACCCATGAGCTTGAGCATGGTGAACCCATCTTTACTTCCTCGAGCTTTCTCTTTGAGTCTGCGGAGGACGCGGCGGCCAAATTCGCAGGTGATGCCGTCGGTAATGTTTACTCGCGCTACACCAACCCGACCGTTCGTAACTTTGAGACCCGATTGGCGGCACTTGAGGGCGGCGAAGCCGCTGTCGGAACCGCGTCGGGCATGGCAGCTATCCTGGCGGTTTGCATGACGCATCTCAGCGGGGGCGATCACGTCGTTTGTTCCCGCGACATATTTGGTGCCAGCGTCGGGCTTTTTCAGAATGTGTTGCGGAAGTTTGGTGTCGACGTGTCGTTTGTGGCGCTCACCGATGTGGACGCGTGGCGCGCAGCCCTGACGCCGAAAACGCGCCTGTTGTTTCTCGAGACGCCGTCAAATCCCCTTAACGCGATTGCGGATATCAGTGCTTTGGCGGAACTCAGTGCTGACGCCGGCGCGTTGTTGGTCGTCGATAATTGTTTCTGCACCCCCGCGTTGCAGATGCCGCTGGCGTTGGGCGCGAATCTGGTGACTCACTCTGCAACCAAGTATCTCGATGGTCAGGGGAGGGTACTCGGGGGGGCAGTGGTCGGTGATCGGGCATTGGTTGACCCTATTGTGGCTTTCAATAGGACTTGCGGCGCCACCATGAGCGCCTTCAACGCCTGGGTGATGCTCAAGGGCCTTGAGACGTTGGACCTGAGGATGCGAGAGCACAGTGATAGCGCGCTGTCTCTAGCGCGGTGGTTGAAGAAACATTCCGCGGTTGAGCGTGTATTTTACTGCGGCTTGGAGGACCACCCGGGCCACGTGTTGGCTCGTGCGCAGCAGTCCGGTTTTGGGGGCGTGTTGGCGTTTCAGGTCGCTGGTGGCAGACAGTCTGCCTGGCGGTTTATCAATGCCACTGAAATGATGTCGTTAACGGCGAACCTCGGCGATGCCAAGACCACTATTGTGCATCCCGCCTCCACCACCCATGGACGTTTGTCGGCCGAGCAACGAGAGGCCGCGGGTATCGATGAGGGCCTCATTCGCATCGCGGTGGGCCTCGAGGACCTATCTGATCTGCAGGCAGACTGCGAGCGCGGATTCTTCGCGCTGTAGTGCGCCGCTTGATTCAGGCTACCTGATCGATGATCGTGGCCGCGATTCGTTCGCCGTCCTTTGCGAGCTCTTGAAACGCAAGGACCTGGTCGAAGTTCATATAGCGATAGATGTTATCCGACATAGAATCGATCTTGCGCGCGTACTCGAGATACTCGTCCGGCGTCGGCAGTTTGCCCAACAACGCGCCAACGGCGGCAAGTTCAGCTGAGGTCAGGTAGACGTTGGCTCCCTCTCCCAGACGGTTGGGGAAATTCCGCGTCGAGGTCGACAGCA
>CAYQUE010000020.1:0-29988 GCA_964420615.1 uncultured Alteromonadaceae bacterium
AGAAGGAGGACTGATCATGACAACTGCATTGATGACACAACTGGGTTACGTCATTGCGGCGGGGCTTTTTATCTTTGGCCTGAAAATGCTTGGCTCGCCGGCCACGGCGCGCCGCGGCAACATGATCTCGGCGATCGGTATGCTGGTGGCGATTATTGCCGCACTTCTGGATCAGGGCATCGTTGATTTCACGTGGATTGCCGCCGGCATGCTGGTGGGTGGTGCCATCGGCGCGATTGCTGCACGCGCTGTAGCGATGACCTCGATGCCAGAGATGGTCGCTTTGTTCAATGGTTTGGGTGGCGCTGCGTCACTGCTAGTCGGTTGGGCGGCGCTGTCACCGGATGCCGGTATCTTTACACTGGTGACCATCGTGCTGTCGATTTTGATTGGTGGCGTGACTCTCACCGGCTCGCTGGTGGCCTACGGCAAATTGTCAGAGACGATTGGTAGCGGCGCGATTACCTTCTCAGGACAGCAGATTGTCAACTCGCTGGTTGTGCTGGGCATTGTGGGTGGTGCGGCGATGTTCTGTATGAACCCGACTGACCCCAACTGGCTGTACATGGTGATTGGTTTGTCGCTGCTGTTTGGCATCATGGCGGTCATTCCAATCGGCGGTGCCGACATGCCGGTCGTTATCTCATTGTTGAACTCTTACTCGGGCCTGGCCGCGTGTGCCGCTGGTTTTGCGATCAACAACAATGCGCTGATCGTGGCGGGTTCACTGGTTGGTGCTTCGGGCATCATCCTCACGCAGATCATGTGTAAGGCGATGAACCGCTCGCTGTCGAATGTGTTGTTCTCGGGCTTTGCCAGCGTGTCTAACGAGGAAACCGTGGTCGAGGGCGAGATCAAGCCCATCTCGGTAGAGGACGCCTATTACGTCCTCGAGGCAGCAACTAATGTCGCGATCATTCCTGGTTACGGTATGGCCGTCGCGCAAGCCCAGCACGTGGTCAAAGAGCTCACCGAGCTCCTTGAAAACAATGGTTGTGAGGTGAATTTTGGTATTCACCCGGTGGCGGGACGGATGCCGGGCCACATGAATGTACTGCTGGCCGAGGCCGACGTGCCCTACGATCAACTCCTCGAGATGGACGAGATTAATCCGCGGATGGAAATGGTCGATGTGGCGATAGTGATCGGCGCAAACGATGTGGTGAACCCCGCCGCCCGCGAGGTCGAGTCCTCACCGATCTACGGTATGCCGGTGATCAATGTGGCGGACGCACGCACCGTATTTGTGTTGAAGCGCTCCATGGCGTCGGGCTTTGCCGGCATCGAGAATCCGCTGTTCTACAAAGACAATACGCGGATGCTCTTCGGTGACGCCAAGGAAAGCATCGGCGGTCTGATCCGCGAATTCAGCTGATCTGTCGGTCCCGTTACGAAACCCCGCCCAGTGCGGGGTTTTTTGTGGCTTCTGGACCCTGAGGTGAGATTTGTTCAAGCCAGATTGTGAGGGTCATCGGCGTCTGTCAGGATCGCATCAGCAGACTGGAATTGCAGCCGCGCCAGCCGCTGGTATAGCTCACATCGACCCATCAGCACGTCATGGCGACCGCTATCGATAACCTTGCCCTGGTCCATGACCACGATCCGATCGGCATTGATTACTGTCGAGAGGCGATGGGCGATGATGAGGGTGGTGCGCTCACGCATAATTTCCGCCAGTGCCTGTTGCACGTGCCACTCACTCTCCGTATCGAGCGCGCTGGTGGCTTCATCGAGGAGTAGCAGCTCGGGGTCTGCCAGAATGGCGCGGGCCAGGGCAATCCGCTGGCGCTGACCACCGGAAAGCCGGACGCCTTGTGCTCCAAGGTCGCTTTGGTAACCATCGGGCAGTGTCACAATAAACTCGTGAGCGTGCGCCATCGCCGCGGCACGCTCCACCGCCTCCTGCGTCGGCTCTGCCGCTCCGTAGGCAATGTTGGAAAAGATGGTGCCGGAAAAAAGAGTGGGTTGCTGGGGTACCAAGGCGATTTTGTCGCGCCATGCTTCGAGGGGCATCTCGCGCAGATCGGTCTCGCCGAAGAATAGGGCCCCACGACTCGGATCATAAAATCGGAGCAGCAGCTCAAAAACCGTCGATTTGCCCGCGCCGGAGGGCCCGACCAGTGCGACGGATTCGCCCCGTGCGACCGTCAGGTCAAAGCCATTCAAGGCCCAATGATTTGAGCGGCTAGGGTAGGCGAAGCCAATATCGGCAAAGCGGAGCGCTGCGCCGCGTGCCGGTGCGACTGTCCCGGTATCTGGAATGTCACTCGTTTCCTGCAGCAATTCCATTAGGCGCTCGGCGGCGCCGGCGGCACGCTGCAGATCACCCCAGACCTCGGATAAAGTGGCAAACGCGGTGCCGACCATGACGGCGTAAAACACAAAGGCGCCCAGCTCTCCGCCGCTCATGCGCCCCTCGATCACGTCGACGCCGCCCGACCACATCATGCCAACCATGCCACCCATGAGCAGAAAAATCGCAAACCCGGTGAGCAATGCGCGTTGCAATACCCGAGACCGCGCCACCACGAAGGCTTGCTCGACATCGCGCTCAAATGTGGCCTTCTCTGCTGACTCGCGATTAAAGCTCTGCACGACCTTGATCGACTGAAAGATCTCACCGGCGTGGCTACCGACTTCGGCGATGGTCTGCTGGCTTTTGTTTGAGAGTTTTCGCACCCGGCGGCCAAAGATCAGTATGGGTAGCAAGGTGAGTGGTACGGCAATCAAGATCACCAGGCTGAGTTTAAGGTTTGTGATCACCATGAGCGTCAGCGCACCCGTCAGGGTAAGGGCGTTGCGCACAGCCAGGCTGACTGAGGATCCAATCAGTGTTTGCAGCAGCGTGGTGTCAGTGGTCAGTCGGGACATGATTTCGCCCGAGTGATTGGTTTCAAAATAGCTCGGCTGTAGATGCACAAGATTATTGAAAACGGCGCCGCGAAGGTCTGCGCTGACTCGCTCGCCCAGCCAGGACACCAGATAAAAACGGGTCATGGCGCCAATCGCCATGGCTACGCCGATCGCAAGCATGAACGAAACCGCTTTATACAGACCGGCGACGTCCGCACCCTTGAATCCCTCGTCGATCAGCATTTGCACGCCATAACCGAGCGTCAGTTGCGCACCGGCGGTAAATACCAGCGCTAGGCTCGCCGCGATAAGCCGACCTTTATGCGGCCACAGAAATGCCAGCAATTGCCGCAGCGGCGCTAAGGACTTGGTCCGCGCGGGCGGACGATTTCCCGGCTCTGCGGAAGTCTGGGGCTCCGGTGTTGAGGTGGCGGGTGCAGATTCGGTCACGACGGGGTATCCGGTTGAGTGAGACGTTGCCGCCCGGCTGTGGGGCTGGGCGCGAAGTATGTCGGCGGGCTCAGTCTACGCTTAAGCGCGGCTACTCGCTGACCGCATTCGACGCGGAGGGTTTGAGTAATCTGCCGAAAAACACACCGAGTTCAAACAGTAACCACATCGGGATGGCTAGCAGTGATTGTGAAATCACATCGGGCGGCGTCAGTAGCATGCCGAAAACAAAGCAGCCAACGATGATAAAAGGCCGCTTGGCTGCGAGCGCCTCGGCGGTGGTCACTCCGGTTAAGATCAAAATAACTGCGGCGATGGGCATTTCAAAGGCAATACCGAAGGCCAGAAATAGCTTCAGCACAAAATCCAGATAACTGTTGATGTCGGTCATGACCTGAACACTTTCCGGCCCGACGCTGGTGAAAAAAGCAAAGATCAGCGGAAAGACAACGAAGTAGGCAAACGCCGCACCCGAGTAGAACAGCAACACGCTTGAGGCCAGCAGCGGCAGTGCAACGCGCTTTTCCTGCTGGTAGAGCCCCGGTGCCACGAATCCCCAAATTTGATAGAGGATCACCGGTATTGCCAGGAAGATCGCTAAAACCAGACTCAACTTGAAGGGCGTTAAAAACGGCGAAGCCACCCCGGTTGCGATCATAGTTGAACCCGCCGGCATCAATTCGCGTAGCGGCGCGGACACAAAGGCGTAGATCTCGTTGGCGAAGGGGAAAAGCACCAGAAATCCGATCAGCACCGCCAACACCGCGCGTAACAGCCGATCGCGGAGTTCGGTCAGATGCGCCACCAGCGACATGGGTGGATCTTGGTCGTGTGTGTCGTCAGTCACGGCTGGAGCGCGAGACGGGGTCAGCCGCGTCGGTTTCAGTCGGAGCGGGGTCATTGCCCGGGTGAGGGGAGGCTACCGGTGTCGCGGGGTCGCTCGTGAGTCCCTGCAGCTCTTTTTCCATCGACTGGGTTGTATCACGGATCTGATTTTCGAGCTCGCGCGACTCTGCGCGCAATTTTTGCATAACTTCGTCATTGTGGAGCTCACGCCGAACATCCGATCGGATCTGATCGAAGCTGCGCCTAAAACGATTAATCCAGGCGAGCACCGTTCGGACAGTACCGGGAAGTTGCTCGGGGCCCACCACCAGCAGGCCCACCACGCCAATTAGGAGTAGCTCGGCGAAGCCGATATCAAACACGGATGCCTGCTCCGGTTAGCCTGCAGGCTTATCGGGGTCGCTTTCCTCGCGTGTTGCAGTGCTTGTTTCAGCCTCGCTGCCGGCATCGTCTTTCTTCATGCTGTCGCGAAAGCCGCGGACAGCACTGCCTAGGTCGCTGCCCATATTGCGAAGGCGGGATGTCCCAAACAGCATCACCACAATCGCCAGAATAATCAGGAGTTGCCAGATACTAATTCCGCCAAGACCCATTGTCGCTCTCCCTTTCGTTAAGCGTCGTCTGAAGCCGCATTATGGCCCTTTCGCGCCGCTTTTTCTGCCAGTCCGGAAGTGCCCATGCGCGCGGCGAGGACTTTCAATACATCGGCATGGCCTAATTCGAGGTGTGACAGCATCACCAGCGTGTGGAACCACAGGTCGGCGACCTCATTCACCAGCGCGTCGGTATTAGCGCCGTCCCGGGCATCTTTCGCCGCAAGAATCACTTCGGTTGCTTCCTCGCCCACTTTTTCGAGAATTTTATTCAAGCCCTCCGCATGGAGTGAAGCGACATAAGAACTCTCTGCGGGCGCTGATTTTCGTTCAGCCAGCGTTTGGTCCAGCGCGGTCAGTATGTCGTTCATTCAGCGCTCCTCGGTGAGCTGCCACTCACCGTTGTTAGGGGCATAAAAAAAACAGTTACGGCGCCCCGTGTGGCAGGCCCCCGCGCCCTGCTGGTCAACCTTGAGCAGTAGGGTGTCACCATCGCAATCGAGACGCATCGAAACGACTTTCTGGGTATTACCCGAGGTTTCGCCCTTTCGCCAGAGTGCTTGACGCGAGCGCGACCAATATACCGCCTCTCCCGTGGTGAGGGTTTGTGCCAGCGACGTGGCATTCATCCACGCCAGCATCAGCACTTCACCGCTGGTGGCATCCTGTGCGATCGCAGGCATCAGCCCCTGCTCGTTCCAACGTGGTGCCAAGGTGTCAGGTATATCTGTGGTGGCTTTAGTCATGGCACCAGTATGCCAGAGGGTGACTGCGCGCGTTACCGCTCTCGCAGGGTAAGGGCAGACAGGAGCAGAGCGCCTCCCAATAACAGCCACGCAGGACTCTCCGCCCCGGCGATCCCCATCCCCAGAAACAGCGCCCCAAATGCGATAGCGGGCATACGCCATTGTCGTGCGTTGCGCTGGCGGGGTTCCGGGGTGGATTGATGGCGTAACTTGTTCAATATCAGATCCGGCAGTAACGGCAGGGTCTCCAAAAGGATCGGTGCTTCGTCCTGTAGGCGCTTACCTAGCGTGGGCAGCGAGTACCGATCCTCCAGCCACTTTTCTAAAAATGGCTTGGCGGTATCCCACAGGTTGAGTTCGGGGTATAGCTCACGCCCCAGGCCTTCGATATTCAGCAGGGTTTTTTGCAGCAAGACCAGTTGCGGCTGCACCTGCATATCGAACTGCCCGGCAGTGCGGAACAGCGTGACCAGCATATGGCCGAACGAGATTTCGGAGAGGGGGCGCTCAAAAACGGGCTCACACAGCGTGCGCATGGCTGACTCAAACTCGGCGATGGGGGTGTCCGGGGGCACCCACCCGCACTCGATGTGGAGTTTGGCGCAGAGTCGATAGTCCTGTTGGAAGATCGCCAAAAGATTGCGCGCGAGATAGTAAAGATCTTGCTCATCCAGCTGCCCAACGATCGCGCAGTCGACTGCCATGTATCTTGGGTCATCGGGTCGCGAACAATCGACAAAGATATTGCCGGGATGCATATCAGCGTGAAAAAAGCTGTCGCGGAATACCTGTGTGAAAAAGATTTCCACGCCCCGTTCAGCCAGCAGCTTGAGGTCCACCTGCTTGCCTCTAAGCGTGTCGATATCACTGACGGGCACCCCGTAGATCCGCTCACTGACCATGACCTGCTCACAGGTCAGTGGCCAATGGACTTCGGGTACGTAGACTAAATCGCCGGTTTTAAAATGGCGGCGCAGCTGCGAGGCGTTGGCGGCCTCGCGTTGCAGATCGAGTTCGCCATGAATGATGCGGTCATACTCGGCGACAACTTCTACAGGCCGTAGCCTGCGGCCGTTGCGCGACCAGCGCGCGAGCATTTTCGCAACGTGCCGCAGTATGCGGAGATCTTGATCAATGATCCGCTCGATGCCTGGGCGCAGGACCTTCACGACGACATCGCTGCCATCTGCCAGTCGTGCCCCATGCACCTGAGCTACCGAGGCGGCAGCTAGTGGGTTCGCGTCAAACTCGGCAAAGCAGTCATTCAGGCGGCGTCCCAGCGCCGCTTCAATCCGCTGGATCGCTTCTTTGGCTGGGAAGGGGGGCACCTGATCTTGCAACAGGGCGAGTTCGTCTGCGATATCGAGGGGCAGCAAGTCGCGTCGAGTAGATAGTAGCTGGCCGAATTTGATAAATACCGGTCCCAGATCCTCCATCGCCCGCCGCAGTCGCTCACCCCGGGGCGTGTTTGCAGGGACGGATAAGACCGGAAACAGTCGCAAAAAGAGCGACAATATTTTCGGGCGCTGTTCGGCGGGGAGCAGTTGGTCGAGCTGATACCGGGCCGCTGTTTTGTAAAGTGCGACGAGTCGATTCACGATGACACTCCGCGCTCGGCGGCTTTGGCGAGCAGTTTGTCGATCTTTGCTTTGGCGCGGTCAACTTGATTGGAGACTGACTGCACGCCCTCAAAGAAGTATTCGAGTTCCGCGGCGGGCGGGGTCAGGCGTCCCTCCTCGAGCAGGTATTCCGAAACCTGCCGTTTAAGGCTCGCACGCGCGCCTTCCGACCAGCGGAAAACGCCGCGCAGCGCCTCCGCAATCTGGTGACCGGCAACATCCCCCAGGCGCTCGACCAGCGGTGCCTCCCAGTCAATATCCATACCCGCGATAACCTGCTGCAACGCGATCAGGCTACTGCTGCTGCCTTGCAATTCGATGCCGCTGTTGATGAGTACGCTAGCGGGATCATCTGCAGCTGCGAGTGCCGCGAAGTCCTGCAGTGTGCCGCGGACTGAGGTGTTAGGTGTAGTCTCGCAGTGGCTCATCAGCCGCAATGCGGGCCCTGAAAGCAGTTCAATATAGACCTCGAGGTTCAGCGACGTGATCTCGATGCCAATAAGGGTGCCACTTAACCCGTCGAGTGCCTGATGAGACGTGGGTGCAAGGGCAATCGCTTGATTGAGCGCGCGCTCCGCGCCCATCAACGCCGCACTGAGCAGCGCGGGATCGTGCTGCGTCACGCCTTGAAGCCTTGGTGCACCGCCACAATGCCGCCAGTCATATTGTGATAACGGCAGTCCACAAAACCCGCTTCATCCATCATCCCGCGAAGCGTGTCCTGGTCGGGGTGCTTGCGAATCGACTCCGCAAGATAGCGATAGCTATCGGCATCCTGCGCAATCAGCCGCCCCATCGCGGGCAAGATCTGGAAGGAGTATTGGTCGTAGACCTTGCCCAGCCAGGCCGACGTGGGCTTGGAGAATTCCAGCACCAGTAATCGCCCGCCGGGGCGGAGCACACGGAGCATCGAGCGCAATGCCATGTCCTTGTCGGTGACATTGCGTAAACCGAAAGCGATGGTGATGCAGTCGACGCTGTTGTCTTTGAACGGCAGTGCCTGGGCATCGGCCTGCACGACCTCAATGTTGCCGATGGCACCCTTGTCGATGAGTCGATCCCTGCCGACCTCAAGCATGGCGGCGTTAATATCCGCCAGAATCACTTTGCCTTCGTTACCCACTAGACGCGAAAACTTCGCGGCGAGATCACCCGTCCCGCCGGCAATATCCAAAATCGTCTGGCCTGGGCGCGCGGCGCTGAGCTCGATGGTAAAACGCTTCCACAGGCGATGAACGCCGCCTGACATCAAATCGTTCATCAAGTCGTAGCGGCTGGCCACCGAATCAAAGACGCCGCGCACCAGGCTGGCTTTGGCTGCCCGGTCTACCCGGGTGTAGCCAAAGTCGGTAGTGTCGTCGTGACTGTCAGCGCTCACCGTATTGTCATCATTCATCAGCCGGAACCCGCGTTTATACTGGCTATCGGTCAGTGGGCCGGCAAGTGTACCTGAGCCGGAGGCGCTTGTTCAGAGAGAGTGGATTGAGCCCGGGTGGGCGCTTCAGGGCTGAAAATGCAGGACTTGCAGCTCGGCATCACGGGATTTTCCCGCCGCAGATAATTGCTGGAGATAGTTCTGCCAATATCGGTCTTGCTGCTCCGCGAGATCCCGCAGATAAGACCAGCTGTAGATACCCGAGTCGTGCCCGTCGTCAAAGGCGATTTGAACCGCGTAGTGCCCCACTCGATCGATGCCGGTGATGGCCACCGAAGCCTTGCCCGTTTGCAACACTTCCTGGCCAGGCCCGTGACCCCGAACTTCCGCAGATGGTGAGTACACCCGTAAAAATTCGGCACTCAACCGGTAGGCCTCACCATCGGCAAACGACAGTTCGAGCATTTTCTGACTGCGTGAGTAGTGCAGCCGCTCAATCCGTTGGCTCGCCGGCAGCGTCATGGCGTATCGCCTGCCGCAGGGATCTGTCGCTTCAGCAGAAGCGTGTCCATGTCTGCCTGGGCGGTGAGGGAGCGCGCTCTGGCCATCTCCGAGCGACTGGTGAAGGGCCCCAGGTACACCCGATACCAGAGTCCATTAGATCCTTCACTGGGCTCAACGGTTGCCTCGAGGCCCAGAAGGGCAAGCTCGCCTCGGCGGCGATCGGCGTCCGTTTGTTCTCTGAAAGAACCGGCTTGAAGGAGATACTCGATGCGGTTAACGGTGTTGGCGCGCAAATCGGCGGGCTCGATGTCTGGATTGAGATCGAGCGCTTGATTAGGCAGCACTTCATAGAAGTCAAAGCGGGGTTCGCTCTCGATCTGCAGAGTTGGCGGCGTTGCCGATTGCTGCGCATCCATCGTATGAGCGCTATCGGGTTGCGTCCAATTGGCGATGCCAAAGCTGGCCATGACGCCTGCGAGACCGCCCGCAATGAAGCCCTGCACGTGCGCCCGCGTTATGGTGGGCTGCGCGGGCGTGTCAGGAGTGGCCGATCGTCGCGGTGTCGTCGTAGCGCGTGACTTCGTGGGTTTCGTTGCCATTGCTACATGCTCTCAGGCGCCGAAACGCCGAGCAGATCGAGGCCGCTGGCGATCACCTGCTGAGCCGCTGCAACCAGCGCCAGCCTCGCCTGCATTGTTTCGGGTGCACCTTCGAGAATCTTGTGCGCGTTGTAAAAGCTATGGAAGTCGGCCGCTAACTGGCGGAGATAGTTCGCCACGTCGTGCGGCTCGAGCCGCTCTGCTGCAGTGGCCACCACCTCGGGGAACTTGCCCAGGGAGGTGGCCAGCGTCAGCACCTCGGGTTCGATGAGCTGATCCAGATGCTCCAGGCTCGCTTTGGTGAACTCGTTGCCTTCCTCTGCTGCTTTTCGCAAGACGCTGGCGGCGCGGGCGTGGGCATATTGAATGTAATAAACAGGATTATCGTTGCTGCGTGCGAGTGCCAGATCGACATCGAAGGTCAGCTGAGACGTGGGCGCCCTGGCAACCAGGAAATAGCGCGTGGCATCGCAACCGACCCAGTCAATTAAGTCTCGCAGGGTCACATAGCTCCCGGCGCGCTTCGACAGCTTCACCTCGGCGCCGTCGCGCATCACGGTGACCATTTGGTGTAGCACGTATTCGGGCCACCCCTCGGGGATGCCTACATCGAGGCCCTGCAGTCCGGCGCGCACGCGGGTGATGGTGCTGTGATGATCTGCACCCTGCTCGTTGATAACGCGCTCAAATCCGCGCTGCCACTTGTTGTGATGATAAGCGACGTCGGGGACAAAGTAGGTATAGCCGCCCTCCCGTTTGCGCATGACGCGATCCTTGTCGTCACCAAAGGTCGTCGTGCGCAGCCACAGGGCGTCTTGCTCCTCGAAGGTGTGTCCTCCCCGGTTCAGTTTTGCCACCGTGTCCTCTACGGCGCCGCTTTCGTAGAGAGAGGACTCTAGAAAGTAGTCGTCAAATACCACTGCGAAGGCACGCAGATCCTGATCTTGCTCGCGCCGCAAACACGCCACAGCGAATTCCCGAATGGCGTCCAGATCAGCAACGTCTCCCGCCGCGGTAATTTCCCGGTCGGCAGCCTGCACCGTTTCGCGTGCGATATAAGCCGCGGCAACGTCTTCGATATAGCGACCCTGATATCCATCAGCGGGCCAGTCGGGATGCTCCGGCGTCTTTCCCTCGGCCCGCGCTTGCACTGATAGCGCCAGATTTTGAATCTGTTGGCCGGCGTCGTTGTAGTAGAACTCTCGCTGTACGGACCAGCCAGTGGCTTCAAGCAAGCGACCTAATGAGTCACCGATAGCGGCGCCACGGCCGTGACCGACATGAAGCGGCCCGGTGGGATTGGCCGAGACGAACTCGACCTGCACCCGCCGGCCGGCGCCCAGCTCACTGCGGCCAAATGCGGCCCCGGCTTCGAGAATGGTCCTAACGACTTCCGTCTGCTGTGTCGGATTGATGAAAAAATTAATAAAACCCGGCCCCGCGATCTCTGCGCGAGTCACGAGTGTATTTTCCGGCAGTAGCGCTATGAGCTGTGCCGCAAGATCTCGCGGTGCTACACCCGCGCGCTTCGCAAGCACCATTGCCACATTACAGGAGAGATCCCCATGGCTCGCATCCTTAGGGTGGTCGATCTGTGGAGGCGAGTCCGGCATCTCCGCCAAACTACCCTGCGCGACTAGTTGTTCCAGCGCCTGAGTAATCAGCGCAGCTAATTCGAGTTTCATGCTCATCCTGCCGGGGGTTACTCGTCACTTCACTCTGACGAGATCGGAGGACATTATCCCCGACCCATCCGCCGTGCTCCAGCCAAGGAAGTCACAAGCTTTCATAGGGATCAATGTCGACAGACCAGTTCAGGGTCGCCGAATGCCGGGACGCTTCCGCCTGGGCAACGAGCGCAGTCATGACACTGGCAAGCGCCGTGCGCGAGCGCGCTGCGATCACCAGTTGATTACGGTAGCGATTTTTTCTGCGCGCCATGGCCGCCGCCACAGGCCCAATGATCTGACATTCCCGCGTCGGGCCCGCCGCGCCGCGCAGTGCCTTGAGAAATTCCATCCCCTCCAGACGGCTTTGGCTGTCACAGCGAATGACACCGAGCGCCCCTTGTGGCGGCAGGCCCGCTTGAGCCCGGTGAGCGAGTAAGTCGGGCAATAAGGTGTGGTAGGGCGCGTGAAGTTGCCTGATCACGGGGTGATCCGGCTGACGGGTTTGCACGATAACCCGCCCCGGTTTTTCTTCGCGCCCGGCGCGCCCGCTCACCTGCGTCAATAGTTGCAAGAGCCGCTCTTCGCCCCGAAAGTCGGGGCTGAATAACAACGCGTCGGCATCGACAATCGCGACCAGTGTTACATGCGGAAAATGATGCCCCTTACTCAGCATTTGAGTGCCGATCATGAGCATCGGTTGCCCACTGGCGAGGCGGTCTATGAGCTCCGGCATGGCTGAGCGATGGCGCATGGTATCGCTGTCGACTCTGATTACGGGGTAACGACTGAAATGGTCAGCCAGGAAAGCCTCGGTCTGTTGCGTACCCACGCCGGAACCATGTAACCGGCTGCCCTGGCATAGAGGGCAGCGAGCCGGCACACGCGCACGTTGGTCGCAGTGATGGCAGTGCAGTCCCGCGGGAGACTTATGTAGGGTCATGCGCGCGTCGCAGTTCGTGCACTCACTGCTCCAACCGCAGTCGTAGCAAAGCAGGGCGTTAGCGAATCCCCGCCGGTTCAGAAAAATCAGTACCTGCTCACCGCCGTCCAGTGTGGCACCGATCTGCTGGATCAGTTCTGGAGAGAGGCCCGCCGCGAGATCCAAACCAGCGACGTCTATCAGCCGATGTTTAGGGAGGGTGCCGACGCCGGCGCGGTGCGAGAGTTCGTGCCGTCGATATCGACCACGCTCACTGTTCTGCCAACTTTCAAGGCTCGGTGTCGCGCTGCCAAGAATCACGTTACAACCTTCGAGCTGGCCGCGCTTGATCGCGACATCCCGCGCTGAATACCGGAGCCCATCTTGCTGCACGAAGGCCGCATCATGCTCTTCGTCGACCACGATCAAACCCGGACGGTGCAACGGGACGAAGACAGCAGACCGAGTGCCCATTACGACCGCGATGCGGCCGCACCGAGCATCAGCCCAAACGCGATCGCGTTCCGCATTACCCATTCCAGAGTGCAGGGCCGCAACCGGCGCGTCGAACCTTGCCTCAAATCGGGCAAGGGTTTGCGGGGTCAGTGCAATTTCAGGCAGCAATACCAGCGCCTGCTCTCCCCGCGCCAAACACGCAGCAATCGACTGCAGATAGACCTCGGTTTTCCCGCTGCCCGTCACGCCGTAGAGCAAATGTACGGCGAAGGTACCCGCAGTCTCTGCAATCGCGTCGATCGCAGTCCGTTGCTCAGCGTTTGCGGCCAGGGGAGGTTGTTGCTCCCGCCAGCTGGCGTCCGCGGTCAGGTCACATTCTGCGACCAGCGCCTTGTCCAGCAGTGCCTTGATGACGGGACGGGTGAAGCCTTGCGAACGCAAATCATCGACGCGCAGGGGCCCGCCGCGTAATGCGCTGATCAGCGCGGCCTGTTTGTGCGCGTTGTGCGGCGCTCCCTCAGGAAGGCCTTCACCTCGGAGGGTGAGTTGCAGACCTTCGACGCGAGTCGGTTGCTCGGGTTTTCCCTGGCGCTCACTAGGGGACAAACCCAGTGGGAGTACCTCACCGATCGGGTGGTGATAATAAGACGCCGTCCAGGTGAGCAGCGCGAGGAGCGATGGGGTTAACAAAGGCTGGGTATCCAGCACCGCTGCGGCTTCCCTTAATTTCGCCGCATCGTAGGTGGGCCCGTCAGCCCCAGCGGTGACGATGGCGGTGAGCGTTCTCCGTCCAAAAGGGACGCTGACCCGCGTCCCCGGTGCGATCTCATGGTGCCCCCCTTCGGGCGGTAAATACTCAAATGTGCGCCGCAGCGGCGTCGGCACGGCGCAACGCCAGACTAGGCGGCTGGGGCTTTTGTCTGTGGCGGTGGGTGGCTTCAAGATCGACTCAATGGTCTGCAAGGCGCTTAGCAGTGTACTAGAGCCCAATAGTGGCTGTATTCATTGTTGCTATCGGTGGGGGCTCTGGTATTATCCGCGCTCTTTTTCGCACCCAATTGCTGACGGAGGTTGGCATGAAAGCAGATATTCACCCTCAGTACGGCGACATTACCGCCCGCTGCAGCTGTGGCAATGAGATCAAAACCCGCTCTACGCTGGGCGAGGACATTTCTCTTGACGTATGCAGCCAGTGCCACCCTTTCTACACCGGCAAGCAAAAGATCGTTGATACCGGTGGGCGCGTGGACCGCTTTAACAAGCGTTTTGGCGGCCGCAGCCTCAAGCAGTAAGCGCATTTCTGATAAAAGATGCCGGCTTTTGCCGGCGTTTTTTTTGCTCAGAAAATCTGTTCCAGACGCTCGGTATCGAGCATCCCGTTACCCCCGTTATCCCAATCCGGCAACGACTCTTCGAGAAAATATTCCATGATGCTGCCCTCGGGCTGCCCGCGCACACGCAGGCCTGACTCTGCGTCGACCCGCACTCGCACGATACCGGGCGGCATCGGCGATAGGGGGCGCTCTTCCGGCAACGCCTCGCGCATGAAGTCGATCCAGATAGGCAGCGCGGCGGTGCCGCCGAACTCCCGTCGGCCGAGGGGCTGATAATCATCAAACCCCACCCAGGCGGTGGTGATAAGGTCCGGATTAAACCCAGAGAACCAGGCGTCTCGCGGTCCGTTGGTCGTTCCCGTCTTACCCGCGATATCCGAGCGCTCGAGCGCCCGTGCTCTGCGCCCGGTACCTCGCTGAATCGCTTCGCGCAAAAAGGAGCTCACGATGAACGCGATGCGTGGGTCCATCACCCGCTCAGCGGCGCGCACCGCTGGCACATCTGTGCCCAGAATATCCTCCATGCGCAACACTTCGGTTGAGTTGCCCTCGGCAGTGCTACATTCACTGCAAGCCACCAATGGATCGGCCGCATAGATGATCTCTCCCTTGGCATTTTCGATACGCTCGATCAACCACGGTTCTACCTTAAAGCCCTCGTTAGCGAGAATTGCGTAGCCGGTGGCGATTTCCAGCGGCGTGAATGTGTGTGTTCCCAACGCTAACGTCAGGTTGGCCTGCATGCCTTCGGTGTTAAATCCAAGCGCTTCGACGTAGCGGATGAAGCGCTGAACCCCGACACGCTGCAAAACACGGATTGACACCAGGTTGCGAGAAAAAGCGAGTGCTTCGCGTAACCGGGTGGGCCCGTAAAACTTTCCGCTGTCGTTTTCGGGGCGCCAGATTTCCGCTTCCGAGAGATTGTCCAGCACCACCGGTGCGTCATTGATTACGGTGGACGGGGTGATCCCTGTCGATAAGGCGCTTGCGTAGAGAAACGGTTTGAAATTGGAGCCCGGCTGGCGGCGAGCTTGGGTGACGCGATTGAATTTAGATAGCTCAAATCCCATGCCTCCCACTAGCGCTCTGATCGCACCATGTTTAGGGTCAAGGGATACCAGCGCCGACTGCGCTTCGGGCACCTGACTCAGCCGCCAGCCTTCTGTCGTTTCGCGCACGCGAATCATGTCTCCCGGAGAGAGCAATTCCGCGGGCGTTCTCTCGGGTGCGGCCGTCAGATTTACCGAGCGATAGCGACGCACTTTTGCGAGGTCGCCCTCCCAAGCCAGAGAAATCAAATCGCCAGACTTGGTTATTACCAGGGCGTCGTCGTCACTCACTTGGGTCACGATGCCAGGCTCTAGTTCAGCGATCACGGGCATGGCACGCAAAGCCTCCTGCCAGCGACTCAGGGTCACCTCTGGCGCCTCGCCTTCCCGCGGCGCGAGTCGTCTTTCGGGTCCCCGCCAGCCATGCCGCCAGTCGTAAGTGCGCAAACCATTCAGCAAGGCATTGCGCGCGGCTTGCTGCAGGCGCGCGTCAACGGTCGTGTAGACCACGTAACCATCGTTATAGGCGCCATTGCCGAAACGATCGACCATCTCCTGACGCACCATTTCGGCGACGTAGTCCGCGTCAACTTCGACGACCTGGCCGTGGAAGGAGGCAGTGACCGGCGTGCTTTGAGCGATTTGGCTTTCCCCGGGGGTAATCATTCCCAGGCTCGCCATTCGCCCCAGAATCCAGTCACGCCGGATTTTGCCTTTGTCCGGGTTGCTCAGCGGGTTGTTGCGCGACGGTGCTTTGGGCACGCCCGCCAGCATGGCATGTTGCGCGAGGCTGAGCTCGGCAAGGGGCTTGCCATAATAGGTTTCTGCGGCCGCTTCGAAACCGTAAGCCCGGTGACCGAGGAACACGCGGTTTACATACAGTTCAAATATTTCTTCTTTGTTCAGCCGACTCTCTATTTGCAGTGCCAGCAAGATCTCGGTGAACTTTCTCAGAAAGGTCTGATCCAGCGTCAGGAAGTAATTGCGCGCGACCTGCATAGTAATGGTGGAACCACCGCTACCTTTTTTGCCGGTCAGCAAGAGTTCTGACACGGCTCGCGCCAAGCTTAATGGCTCAATACCGCCATGCTCGAAGAACCCGTCGTCCTCTGCGGCCAGCAACGCATCGACAAAGCTTCTTGGAATCTGCTCAAAGCGCAGGGGCTTTCGTTTTTGCTCTCCAAACTGTCCGATCAGCGCACCGTCTCGGCTCCGCACCTGCATTGGCGTTTGCAGTGTGATGTTTCGCAGCGCGCTTTCTTCTGGCAGGTTGGGGCTCAAATAGAGATACAGACCCGCTAGCCACCACAGCGCGGCGCTGGCGATCAGCGCGCCGTATTGCATCAATTTCGGTGCTGTTGGCACTACAGGTTCTCCGGGGTGAGCACGTTCATGATGTAACGTGTCAGCATTGGATGATCAATACTAACCATCGTGTATCGCTGGGTGGATAAACATATCAGGGGTTTTGAGAAGATTTCACACTACAGGGCTGATTAAGTGACGTTTTACCGACTTTGGCGAGCCATAAACCCAGAAGGCCATCGTACTATTGAGGGCTGAAAAACTTGGGCCCCCCCCGGGGGGGACATCGACACACGCAAAGGAATGACAGGTGTTGAGGGTATTTAGCCGAGCCACAACAAATCGCGCTGTTGGAATTGATATTAGCTCTACAACGGTAAAGTTGTTGGAGCTGAGTCGCTTGCGCGACCATTACCGGGTGGAAAGCTTTGGGGTCGCTGCCATACCCCCGGAAGTCGTCATCGAGAGAGATATTATTCGCCCTGATCTTTTAGGCGAAGCCATCAAAGAGCTACTTGATAAGACGAGCTGTAAAGCCCAGCAAGCGATTACTGCAGTGTCTGGTTCGCAAGCAATAATAAAGGTTGTTTCAATGCCTGCAGGCCTAAGTGACGAGGATCTGGAGGTTCAGCTTGCCTTGGAGGCTGATCAATACATTCCATATCCAATAAACGAGGTTGCCCTTGATTTTGAGGTGCTTGGCCCGTCGACAGAAAAAACTAATGAGATCGACGTCTTGGTGGTTGCCTGCCGTCTACAAGCTGTTCAGACTCGAGTTGAAGCCTTGGAGGCTGCGGGCCTTGTCCCCACTGTGATTGATGTCGAGCAGTATGCCTGGCAGCGCGCCCTCTCTCTGTTTGCGAGTCAATTGCCCACATCAGACGTTTCAGCGATCGCGGTTGTCGATGTGGGTGCCGCTACAACAAATCTCTCGGTAATTGTCGGCGACAGAATCCTCTTCACGCGCGAGAACAGCTTTGGCGGAAAGCAACTCACGGATGCCATTGCTGATCGATATGATTTGAGTATTTCAGAAGCAGGCTTCGCAAAAAAATACGGTGGCTTGCCGGAAGACTATGAGCTGGAAGTATTAAATCCATATCGGGAGGCTTTAGTTCAGCAGATCAGCCGCGCACTGCAATTTTTCTTTTCTTCGAGTGATTACACTGAGTTGGACTGCTTGTTGCTCTGCGGAGGCGTTGCCTCGTTGGAGGGCCTTGTTTCGACTCTCGAAGATCGGCTTTTGACGCCCGTCTTTGTCGCCGACCCAGTGGGTGATATGTCCGTTGCGCCCGATGTAGATCATGAGGTTTTAGTTAGGGAGTCGCCGGCCCTTGTCACTACTTGCGGCCTCGCTATGCGAGGGCTGGAATAGTGCCCAGTATTAACTTACTGCCGTGGAGGGAGGAGCGCAGGGAGGCCTCCAAAAAGAAGTTTTTCATGGCCTCAGTTGCCACTCTAGGCTTGGCAATAGCAACGGTTTTTATTTGGGATGTTAGGGTTACCGGCCAGATCAAAGACCAAATTGATCGAAATGAATACCTCGAGGAAAATATCGCGCGGCTTCAAGAAAAAGTTGGCGAAGTTAATAGGCTTAACGCTATACGCAACCGGTTGATTGAGCGAATGACCGCCATCGGGTTGCTCCAGGATGACCGCCCCACTATTGTCAGAGTGCTTGACCAGCTAGTCAGAACCCTTCCCGACGGTGTTTTTTACACGGATCTGACTCGCACGGGGAACCTCCTGACCGTCGAGGGTATTGCTGAATCCAACAATTATGTTTCGCGATTGATGCGTGAGCTCGATGCATCGCTCTGGTTGTGGAACCCAAATCTTGATGCAGTTCAGGCGGTTCCCGAATACGGCGACCTGGCGACCAACTTTAAGCTTGCCGTTAGCACTCTCTCGGAGGTGCAAGGGCCAGTGAGGCAATTTGACAACAGTGGGAACATCACTGTGCTGGGCGTCTCCCACAATGTTCAGAGTGCGACATTTTTCGACGATGCGGGTAATGCAGTTGCCGCAGAAAGCTTTTTTTCAAGGCTTCAGGCGTTATCTGCGGAGGCAAATCTATCGGCAAAATCACCCGACACCATTTCACGGCTCAGAGCCGAAGATTGTTGGGTAAAACTCAAGTTGGGCTCTTCGCCTTCCAGTGATGCTTCTGGCTCAGTTGTCGTCTATGTTGAATTCAAGCTCGGAGGCGGCGCGACGACGGCGAGTCAGCTGCGTTATCGAGCCTCACGAGATGCCGGTCGAGCCATATGAATCTTAAGCAGCATCTTTCAGAATTACGCGAGGTCGACTGGGCTGGCCTGGATGTCGAGGGAATCGCCACTTGGCCGGTTTCGCTCAAATTTCTCTTTCTATGCCTTCTTTACCTGCTGATCTTCGCGGCAGGGTCTTACCTGCATATTGATAATTTAAAGGCTCAGTTGGCCGTGAGAGTCAGCGAGGAAGCAACGCTTCGCGAAAATTATGAGACCAACGCTAATTATGTGGCGAATCTCGACGCTTACAGGGCTCAGATAGCGGAGATGAGGGCCAGTTTTGCAGAGTTGCTGACGAGTCTGCCACTCAAGACAGAAGTCCCCGGTTTGCTGGATGACATCACAGAGAAGGGGGAATTAAACGGACTTAAGATCAATCGCATTGACCTCCTTGAAGAGCAGGACCGTGAGATATACGTAGAGATCCCAATTTCTATAGAGGCGGTGGGCTCATATCACGACTTGGGAGCCTTTGTTTCAGGTATGGCGGCACTGCCAAGAATTGTCACAGTACATGACTTTGAAATTGCTTATGACAGCCGAATTCAACCCATGTTAAATATAAAAATTCTCGCTAAAACCTACCGATATGAAGGTGAGGGTGATGGGGTGTGACAGCATCAGCGTTCTCGCCAGAACCCTCTCTGGCGTCATCGTATTGCCGCTATTGGCCGCCTGTTCGGCTGGTAGGTTCGACGATATCGATGAGTTCATGGCTCAGAAGGACAAAAGTGCCGCAGAAAACTTTGGGTTTATTGAAGAAGCGCCCAGCGTCCCGGTCTACGAGCCATTCGCCTATGCGGCAACGACTGAGCGGAGCCCCTTTGACCGCCCTCTGGACGTTGACGATCAGGTAACGCGAGACAAGCGTGCCGTTGTAAAGCCTGATTTGAGCCGCCCACGAGAATTGTTAGAAACCTTTACTTTTGATTCGCTACAGCTGGTAGGGTCCTTGCGGCGGGGTGCCATCGAGTGGGCCCTGATCAAAGATGCCGAGGGAGGAATCCATCGGATTACGCTAGGAAATTTCTTGGGCCGAGATCACGGGAAAGTGACTCAACTGGGGCCCAATTTCGTCTCAGTCGTGGAAATCGTGCCAGATGGTACTAAGGATGGGTGGGTCGAGCGCCCCAGAATTATCGAGCTCTCGGCGGAATGATCCCAATTAGGATCTTCGTTACGTTAGCGTAGAGGAAACTTCAAGTGAGCCATGTAATTAGCCAATTGAAAGTCTTTGCTTTTGTAGTCTTATGCTCTGTTGCACTGGCCGCTCAGTCTGCGGTGATCGAGGACATAGAGCTGACTGCGCTGTCAGCATCCGCATTGGAGATTCGCTTGACCTTTGATGAGGCGCCTTCCGCTGATATCGAAAGCTATACCATCGAGGACCCGGCGAGGATCGTGCTCGACTTCCCGAATACCCGCAGTGGGCTTCCCGAAAAACGCTACGTGCTGTCGCAGGCTAACGCAAGTAGCGTCATGGTGTTGGAGTCTGGCGATCGCACTCGAATGATCGTAAACCTTGTCGAGCTCGTGCCCTTCGAGAGTCAGGTCTCGGGCCGACAGCTGGCGCTGCAGATCGGGCACGATAACGCCGATCAGGTCACCACCAGTAGCACGACCGACATCTTGAGGGCCGACGCCAATCGAGTCGAGCGTGTCGTTTCGGAGATCAACGATCTCAGATTTCAACGTTCGCCTGATGGCGAAGGTCTGTTGATCCTGAGTCTCAGCAATCCCTCGGTCGATGCCAGTATCTTTAGCGAGGGCGGCAACATTACGCTGCAGTTCATGGATACCAATGTGAAGGAGTCGCTCATCAGGCGCTTCGACGTCACCGATTTTGCAACACCAGTGCAGGGTGTCGACGTCAGTACCACAGAGCGCGGCGCGAGAATTCACCTGCGTGCAAATGGCCTTTATGACTACCTGGCTTACCAAACGGGCAACGAATACATCCTTGCGGTTGCTGCCTTAACTGAAGAGGAAAAGCGAGAGCGGCTGAACGAGTTCGATTATGTCGGCGATAGAATTTCGCTCAACTTCCAAAATATTGAAGTCCGCGCTGTGCTCCAACTTATCGCTGATTTCACCGAGCTCAATCTGGTGGCGTCGGATTCCGTGACAGGCAGCATCACCTTGCGCCTGCAAAATGTACCCTGGGACCAGGCACTCGATTTGGTGCTGAAAACCCGTGGACTCGATAGCCGCCAGATTGGCAATGTATTGATGGTTGCGCCGGCAAAGGAAATCGCCGAGCGTGAGCGGCAAGAAATTGAGGCTAATAAGCAGCTGGCCGAGTTGGCACCGCTACAATCTGAATTCATCCGGATTCGCTATGCCAAGGCGATCAATGTCGTGGACCTTTTTGAGGCCGGCTCCGAAGAAGGTGGCTCGCTGATATCCGAGAGAGGGTCAGTTGTCGTGGACGAGCGAACCAATTCCATTGTGGTCACGGATACGGCGGCCAAGCTGGCTGAAATCCGCGAGCTTATCGAGAAGGTCGATATTCCGATTCGTCAGGTCATGATTGAGGCCCGCATCGTGATCGCTTCCTCCAATCTCGATGAGCAGCTGGGCATCCGCTGGGGCGGTGGTTACCTCAATGTTTCGGGCGACAAATTCACGTCGGTTGCGGGCAATACGGCCAGCATCACCAGCCTGAACAACCAAATGATTAGTGGTGGTCTGGTGGAAGCACCAACAGCGCCTTTTGTTGATTTGGGTGTGGCGGAGGCGACCTCGGGGTTTGCCGTCGGCTTTACCTCCTCGGATCTCTTTTTGACGGCGGAACTGTCAGCGCTGGAGGCTTCGGGTGAGGGCGAGGTGGTATCACAGCCCAGAGTCATTACCGGCGACAAACAAAAGGCAATTATGAAATCGGGTACTGAAATTCCCTATCAGGAGGGCGCTGCCTCGGGGGCCACCACGACCGCATTCAAGGAGGCGGTGCTTTCGCTCGCTGTCATACCCTCTATTACCCCCGATGATCGTATTTTGCTCGACCTGGTTGTGAATCAGGACTCGGTGGGAGATCTGGTCCCAAGTGGTAACGGCGGCCTGATTCCAACGATCGATACCACTGAGCTGACCACGCAGGTGTTGGTGGGCAATGGCGAAACAGTTGTGCTGGGTGGAGTGTTCAAGAATGAAGAGCTGGTCAAAGTCGAGAAGGTTCCGCTTCTGGGAGATATTCCTTACCTCGGCAACCTGTTCAAGAGCACGGCCAATACGCGACAGAAGACCGAGACTTTAATTTTCATCACGCCCAGAATTCTCTCTGAAGCGCTGGTGAACTGATCGGTTTCAGCGTGGCCGAGGACGCGCCTCTTCGAGTGTTCATTGTCGGGCCTATGGGGTCTGGCAAATCGACGGTGGGTAAGCAGCTCGCCACTTTGATGTCCCGCGATTTTATCGACAGCGATACTGAGATCGAAACCCGCTGCGGTGCAGACATTCCGTGGATCTTTGATGTCGAGGGAGAAGCGGGGTTCCGGCGCCGAGAAACCGCGGTTCTTAGAGATCTCGCAGAGCGAGAGAGCGTGGTCATTGCCACCGGTGGCGGCGCGATTCTTGCTGAAGAGAATCGGGCGCTGATGTCGTCTTCCGGAGTCGTCATTTATCTCGATGTCAGTGTCGCACAACAGGTTCAGCGAACGGGGACCGGCGAAGGGCGCCCGTTATTGCAGCAAGGCGACCGCAGAGCGACGTTGAATAGGTTAATGGCTGAGCGGGAGCCTCTTTACAGGGCGCTTGCAGATGTCATCATCTCCGCCGGAGCGGGCAGTGCGCGTAAGATTGCCTTGCAGATCCAGCGACAACTCAAGGAGCGTAGTTTGGTTCCCTGAGCTACGAGGCCCGCGTTTTAACCAGGCGATTGTTATGCCGCAACATCTTCACACTGTGCACGTTGATTTGGCCGGATCGAGTCCAGATCGTAGCTATACCATCGAGATTGGTCGTGGCCTGCTGGGGAGCGCACCCGAATGGCAGGCTTTCACAAAGGGTCGCGGCGTCGTACTGGTGACCGACGAGCACGTCGCGCCACACTATGCGACCGCAGTCAAAGCGGCGCTCGGTGACGACGGGCGACTGACCGAGATCGTGTTGCCGGCGGGTGAGCAGCACAAGCACATGGGGTCTATTCAGCAGATTCTCGATGCGGCGCTCGCAGATCGGCATGAACGCCAGAGTCTGTTTATCGCACTCGGTGGCGGCGTCGTAGGTGACATGACGGGTTTCGCCGCAGCGTGCTTTCTCCGCGGTGCAGACTTTGTACAGGTGCCGACCACTTTGTTGGCGCAGGTTGATTCGTCAGTCGGCGGCAAGACGGGCATCAACCACGTCAAGGGTAAGAACCTGATTGGCGCATTTCATCAGCCGATCAAGGTCATCATCGACCTCGAGACGCTCTCTACTTTACCCGAGCGAGAATTTGCGGCGGGCCTCGCGGAGGTGATCAAGTACGGGCTGATTCGCGACGCCGAGTTTTTCGCCTGGCTGGTGGCGAACGTGGGTGCGCTGAAATCCCGTGATAGCGACACATTGGCTCAGGCTATCGAGCGAAGTTGCGCTATTAAGGCGTCTGTCGTTGCCGAGGACGAGCGCGAGGGCGGAGTCCGCGCCCATCTCAACTTCGGGCATACCTTTGGGCATGCGATAGAGCGCATTCAAGGGTACGGCGATTGGTTGCACGGCGAGGCCGTTGCCGCGGGCATGGTGGTGGCTGCGCGGATCTCGGCATTGCGTGGCCACCTCGACCCGGATGTGGTCGCCGACCTGATTGCATTTAACGAATCGGTCGGGTTACCCACAGCGCTGCCATCGGGGGTGGGTGTTCGCGACCTGATGGCAGCCATGTCGAGCGACAAAAAGGTCTCTGCCGGCAAAGTTCGCTATATTTTGCTGGAGGGTCTGGGGCGTGCCTTGTTCACGGACGGCGTGTCAGAGCAAGACATTGCGGACGCAATCGAAGCCTGATCGCCGAAGATCGCGCTAATTGAGCGCCTCCACTCGGATGTGTAAACTACGGCCCCTTTTGATGTAACCCCGCAAGGGCGGCTTTTCCGGCCACATGAGCCGGTTCACAGCGAAACGTATTATGATTCATGGTCTGGAAGTGGGCGCGGTCGATCGTCGGTCGGCGGCCCCGCGCGGTCTCTACCGCCCCGAAGAATTCCGGGACAATTGTGGATTCGGTCTGATCGCCCACATTGAAGGCGAGGTCAGTCATCGACTTTTGCAAACAGCGATCGAGTCGCTGACTTGTATGACGCACCGCGGTGGCATTGCCGCGGATGGTCGCACGGGCGATGGCTGTGGCCTGTTGTTGCAGATGCCAGACGCGTTTATGAGAGCCGAGGCGAAAGCGGCCTTGGGCGCGGATCTTGGCGATCACTACGCGGTTGGCATGGTGTTTATGAGTCAGGATGCGGGCCGTCAGCAGGCGGCGCGCACGGCGATGGAGCACGCCCTTGTCGAGCAGGGCTTGGCCGTATTTGGCTGGCGCGAGGTGCCGGTCGACCCCAGCGTTTGTGGTGAAATCGCGCTCAATCAGCTGCCACGCATAGAGCAAATTTTTGTTGATGCGGCGGGGATTGATCATGCCCACTGTCTGGGCAAGCTGTTCATTGCGCGCCGTCGCGCGGAAATGGCGTTGGCTGACGATTCGGATTTTTATATCTGCAGCCTCTCTGATCGCGTGGTCTCCTACAAAGGACTGGTGATGCCTGCGGATCTCGCGCGGTTTTATCCAGACCTCCATAACCCGACCCTTGAGACGGCGATCTGCGTTTTTCACCAGCGCTTTTCGACCAACACCCTGCCGCGGTGGCCACTGGCGCAGCCTTTCCGCATGCTCGCCCACAATGGTGAGATCAATACCATCGAGGGCAATCGCAGTTGGTCCCGTGCCCGCACTTCCAAGCTGGAATCACCGCTATTGCCGGGCCTCGAGGAGCTCACCCCGCTGGTAAACACCGAGGGTTCCGACTCCTCCAGCCTGGATAATATGCTCGAGCTGCTGACCACGGGTGGCGTGGAACTGCCGCGCGCATTGCGCATGCTCATACCGCCAGCCTGGCAGAACATCGAGGGCATTGATCCCGATCTCAAGGCGTTTTACCAATATAACGCGATGCATATGGAGCCGTGGGACGGTCCGGCGGGTATTGTGCTGACCGACGGTCGCTATGCCTGTTGTCTACTGGACCGAAATGGCCTTCGTCCAGCGCGATGGGTCACAACGGATGATGGCTTTATTACCCTTGCCTCCGAAGTCGGTACGCATGGCTATCAGCCAGAGCAGGTCATTGCGAAAGGTCGTGTTGGCCCCGGGCAGATATTGGTGATTGATACGCAGGAGGGCAAAGTCCTGCACACTAAGGATATCGACGAGCTTCTCAAGACGCGCCAGCCCTATAAGCAGTGGTTGAGGCAGCAAGCGCGGCTTATCGAGGGCAGCTTTGTGGGTGAGGCCGTCGCTGCAATTGCGGGTGCCGAGCTGAGTACGTATCAAAAAATGTTCCAAGTGAGCTTCGAGGAGCGCGACCAGGTGCTGCGCCCCTTGGCCGAGTCGGGCAACGAAGCGGTGGGCTCCATGGGGGACGATACGCCCATGGCGGTACTCTCGCGGCAGGAGCGGTCTCTTTACGATTATTTCCGGCAGAAATTTGCCCAGGTGACGAACCCGCCCATTGACCCTCTTCGAGAGTCGATTGTGATGTCGCTGGAGGTCGATTTGGGCCCCGAGCGGAACATCTTTACCGAGTCTGAGGCACACGCCCGCCGCATTGGATTGACCTCGCCACTGTTGTCCCAGTCGAAGTTCCAGACGATTGTGGCGTTGGACGAGGAAGGGTTCCGCAGTGCGGTCATTAACGCAACCTATGACCCGTCTGAGGCCAATATGCGGCAGGCCCTCGAAGCCGTCTGCTCGAGCGCGGAAGCTGCGGTGCGCGATGGCAACAATATTTTGATTCTTTCCGATCGTGGTATCGGTGAGACGCGCGTTCCTTTGCACAGCTTACTGATTACGGGCGCGGTGCATCATCACCTGATCCGCGTGGGATTGCGTGCCGAGTGCAATTTGGTCATTGAGTCGGGTAGTGCACGCGACTCGCATCACGCGGCCTGTTTGCTAGGATTCGGCGCGACCGCGATCTATCCCTATCTGGCCTACAGCGTTATCGAGGACCTGCTGGCTCGTGGTGAACTGCTAGGCGACCCTCAGGTGTGCCAGAAAAACTTCCGAAAGGGCATTAATAAGGGGCTGCTAAAGATCATGTCCAAAATGGGCATCTCGGCAGTTAACTCCTACCGTGGCGCACAGCTATTTGAAGCTATCGGCCTGGACGCGGAGCTGGTCGATATCGCGTTCGCCGGTGTGACATCGCGTATTGGCGGTCTGTCCCTAGATCAGCTTGAGAAGGATCAGTGGCAGGTCGCTAGCCGTGCTCGATCCCGCCGCAAAGGCCTCGATCAAGGCGGCCTCCTGAAGTATGTGCACGGTGGTGAGTATCACGCTTATAACCCCGATGTAGTCATGAGTCTTCAGGCGGCGGTTGTCAGCGGCGACTACAGTGACTATCAACGCTACGCGAGCCACTGCAATGACCGCCCGGTGGCGGCGCTTCGTGATCTGCTGACGCTACGACTCGCCGAATCGCCGGTCCCGCTGGATGAGGTAGAGCCAATCGAGGATATCCTGCGGCGCTTCGACTCCGCGGGGATGTCTCTCGGTGCTCTGTCACCCGAGGCCCACGAAGCCCTAGCTATGGGCATGAATCAAATCGGCGCCCGATCCAATAGTGGCGAGGGAGGCGAGGACCCCGCGCGCTTCGGTACCAATCGGGTATCGAAAATCAAACAAATTGCCTCCGGTCGATTCGGCGTGACGCCGCATTATCTGGTCAACGCCGAGGTGCTGCAGATTAAGGTGGCGCAGGGTGCGAAGCCGGGTGAGGGCGGGCAGTTGCCGGGCGGTAAAGTGAATGACCTGATCGCCCGACTGCGTTACTCCGTTCCGGGCGTGACGCTGATTTCGCCGCCACCGCATCACGATATTTACTCTATTGAAGACCTGGCGCAGCTGATATTCGACCTCAAACAGGTTAATCCAGACGCGCTGGTGTCAGTCAAGCTTGTATCAGAGCCTGGGGTGGGCACGATTGCGGCGGGTGTGACCAAAGCCTACGCCGACTTGATTACGATCTCGGGTTACGACGGTGGTACGGCCGCCAGCCCGATCACCTCGATTCGCTACGCGGGGTCGCCGTGGGAGCTCGGTATCGCCGAGGTTCAGCAGACGCTGCGCGGCAACAGATTGCGGGGCAAGGTTCGTCTGCAGGCCGACGGCGGCATGAAGACCGGTCTTGATGTGGTGAAAGCCGCCATTTTGGGGGCGGAGAGCTTCGGCTTTGGCACGGCGCCCATGGTGGCGATGGGGTGTAAATACCTGCGTATCTGTCATCTGAATAATTGTGCCACCGGGGTGGCAACGCAGAATGCGCAGCTTCGTCAAACGCACTTTGTCGGTGATGTGGAGCGGGTAGTGAACTTTTTTACTTTCGTCGCCACCGAAACCCGCGAATGGCTAGCCCGGCTGGGCGTGCGGTCTCTTGAGGAGCTGATCGGTCGAGTCGATCTTCTCGAGCGACTGCCCGGTGAGACAGCGAAGCAGCAGAGTCTCGATCTGGATCCCATTTTATGGGTCGACGAAGATGCCGCGGATCAACCGCAGTTTTGTCAGGTTGCGAGTAACGACCCCTTCGACACCGCTGAGAAATCCAGTCAGATGCTGGCCGACATGCTGCCGGCAATCGAGGCCGCGAGTGGTGGTGAGTTTTCATACACGATCACCAATTGTGACCGCTCGATCGGTGCTCGCCTGTCCGGAGAAATTGCGAAGCGACACGGCAATACTGGCATGGAGTCGAACCCCATCACCGTTCATTTGACGGGCACCGCGGGGCAAAGTTTCGGCGTGTGGAATGCCGGTGGCTTGCACATGTATTTACAGGGCGATTGCAACGATTATGTCGGCAAGGGAATGGCAGGCGGCAAGTTAGTGGTCTCGCCGCCCCCGGGCAGCCGCTTTGAGAGCCGCAAGACCAGCATTATTGGTAACACCTGCCTGTATGGCGCGACCGGCGGTCGGCTGTTCGCGGCCGGCGTGGCGGGAGAGCGGTTCGCGGTCCGTAACTCTGGTGCCCATGCGGTCATTGAGGGGGCTGGCGACCATTGCTGTGAGTATATGACCGGCGGTCTGGTGACCGTGCTCGGCCCCACGGGCGTCAACTTTGGTGCAGGCATGACCGGCGGCCTGGCGTTTGTGCTTGATGAGGACCGTGCGTTTATCGACCGCTACAACAGTGAGTTGGTGGAGATCCACCGCGTAGCGGCAGAATCCATGGAGGCGCATCGCCACTTCCTGCGTGACAATATTCGCGAATTTGTCGAGGAGACCGGCTCGGCGTGGGGTGCGCACTTGCTTGAGAACTTTGAAGACTATGTCGGTAAGTTCTGGCTAGTGAAGCCAAAGGCCGCAGATATCAATCAGCTTCTCTCGCGATTGCGCGATACGGACTGAGGCAGATCAGAGTATGAGCACGCGTTTAGCGAACCCGTTTCAGTTTCTCGATGTCGACCGGAAAGACCCCGGTAAGAAAGACATGGAGACGCGCACCGAAGCCTTTGTAGAAATCTATGATCCCTATACTCAGACTCAGGCAGTGGAACAATCACACCGGTGTCTTGAGTGCGGCAACCCCTACTGCGAGTGGAAGTGCCCGGTCCATAACTTCATCCCTAACTGGTTGAAGTTGCTGGCCGAGGGTAATTTGTTTGAGGCGGCGGAACTCAGTCATCAAACCAATACGCTCCCCGAGGTTTGCGGGCGAGTGTGCCCCCAAGATCGCCTGTGCGAGGGTGCATGCACGTTAAACGACGGTTTTGGTGCCGTGACCATCGGCAACTCGGAGAAGTACATTACGGATACGGCTCTGGCGATGGGTTGGCGACCCGACCTGTCGGGAGTGATTCCCACAGACAAAAAAGTCGCCATTATTGGTGCCGGTCCAGCGGGCCTCGGGTGCGCTGACATACTGACGCGCAACGGCGTTAAGGCTGTCGTTTTTGATCGTTACCCGGAGATCGGCGGCTTGCTAACCTTTGGCATTCCACAGTTCAAACTGGAAAAACAGGTCATGGAGCGCCGGCGCGAGGTTTTTGAGGGTATGGGCATCGAGTTCCGCCTGAATACCGAAATTGGCCGAGACATCACGATTGATGAGCTGCTGGCGGATTACGATGCGGTCTTTCTCGGCATGGGGACTTACAAGGCGATGGAAGGCGGCTTCCCTGGCGAGGATCTGCCGGGCGTTTACAAGGCGCTCGATTACTTGATCGCTAATGTGAATGAAAAAATGGACTACCCGCGCGACCCCGGCGAGTACATAGACCTGAAAGAAAAGACCGTGGTGGTATTGGGTGGCGGTGATACGGCGATGGACTGTGTGCGCACTGCCGTGCGGCAGCAGGCGGATCGTGTTTACTGTGTTTATCGTCGCGATGAAGAAAATATGCCCGGCTCGCGCCGCGAAGTGGCAAACGCCAAGGAAGAAGGCGTGCAGTTTCTCTTTAACCGACAGCCCGTTGAGATCATGGACTACTTTGGTGAGGCAATCGGCGTCAAAGTCGTTGAGACCCAGCTCGGTGAACCCGATGCCGGAGGCCGTCGGCGCCCGGAGGCCGTTCCCGGCAGCGAAGTCGTGATCGAGGCCGATGCCATCATCATGGCGTTTGGTTTTCAGCCGGATCCCGCAGACTGGTTCTCGGATGTCGGCGTGACCTGTAACGACTGGGATGGCGTGATCGCACCCGAGCATCAGGCCTTTAAGTTCCAGACCGCGAACCCCAAGATTTTTGCTGGGGGTGATATGGTACGCGGATCGGATCTGGTGGTGACGGCGATATGGGAAGGTCGCCAGGCCGCGGAAGGTATATTGGATTATCTCGGCGTATAAGCCGGGAAGGGGCACAGCGGGGGTCATCTGACCTTGCTGCGCCTCTGACAAAAAACAAAAAAGTGAGTCGATAGCATGGTCAGCTTGGAAAATGACCGGTTCCTTCGCGCCCTAATGCGCGAGCCTGTGGACCGTACCCCACTCTGGATGATGCGGCAGGCGGGGCGGTATCTCCCCGAATACCGCGAGACCCGTGCGCAGGCCGGCAGTTTCATGGGGCTCTGCACCAACCCCGAGTTGGCCTGCGAGGTCACGCTGCAGCCGCTCAGACGCTACGCGATGGACGCGGCGATTCTCTTCTCAGATATTTTGACCGTGCCCGATGCTTTGGGCCTTGGCCTGTATTTTTCAGAGGGCGAGGGCCCACGCTTCG
>CAYQUE010000020.1:30088-35574 GCA_964420615.1 uncultured Alteromonadaceae bacterium
CCCGATGCTTTGGGCCTTGGCCTGTATTTTTCAGAGGGCGAGGGCCCACGCTTCGAGCGACCCATTTCATCGGCGGCCGAGATTGCAGCGCTTGATCCCGACCGTGCCGCTCACGAGCTCGGTTACGTGATGGATGCGGTTGCACTGATTCGAAAGGAATTGAAGGGGAGCGTACCGCTGATCGGTTTTGCGGGCAGTCCCTGGACTCTCGCGACCTATATGGTTGAAGGCGGTTCGAGTAAAGATTTTGCCAAGGTAAAGTCGCTGGCTTTTAACGAGCCGGCGATCATGCACCAGTTGTTATCAAAGCTCGCCAAGTCGGTGGCGGTGTATCTCGCGGAACAGGTGCGCAACGGTGCGCAGGCGCTGCAAATTTTTGATACCTGGGGTGGGTCTCTGAGCCACGACGCTTATCGTGAGTTTTCGCTTCGATATATGAGTGAGATCATCGAGCAATTACCGCGCGAGGCCGAGGGCCGTCGTGTGCCGGTGATTGTGTTTACCAAAGGCGGGGGGCAGTGGCTGGAGGCCATCGCAGATTGCGGTGCAGATGCTGTCGGACTCGATTGGACGACCAGTATCGCCGAGGCGCGCGCGCGAGTTGGGGACCGGGTTTGTCTTCAGGGCAACATGGATCCGACGCTGCTAAACGCGTCGCCCGAGCGCATTCGCTCAGAGGTCAGCGATATTCTCGCGGCGTTTGGCACGGGTTCCGGGCATGTGTTCAATTTGGGGCATGGCATCACCCCTGGGATTGATCCCGAGCACGTCGCGGCGATGGTGGATGCGGTCGTGGAGCTCTCGGGCGCTTACCACTGAGACTCGGGGATAGCGTGATCCATATCTAACGCCGGTGAGCTGGACGTTGGCGTGCCCACTACCTTTGCCGGGACTCCGGCGACCGTGGTGTGCGCGGGGACGTCCTGAAGCACAACCGAGCCGGCACCCACTTTGGCGCCCTCGCCAACGTGGATATTGCCCAGAATTTTCGCGCCCGCGCTGATCAATACCCCGTCGGCAATCTTCGGATGGCGATCGCCGTCTTCCTTGCCCGTACCGCCCAAGGTCACTGACTGCAAAATGGAGACGCGGTTGCCAACCACCGCTGTTTCACCCACTACTAGCCCGGTCGCATGATCGAGCATGATGCCGTGCCCAAAGCGCGCGGCGGGATGAATATCGATACCGAACTGCCGCGACATCTGGCTCTGCAAAAAAAGCGCCAGCGGCTGCCGGTCGTGTTTCCACAGCCAATGCCCGACGCGATGGATTTGCAGCGCCTGAAATCCCTTGAAGTATAAAAAGGGAATGTAAAGCTCATGGCAGGCAGAATCTCGATCGAGAATCGCGTTCAGGTCATCTCGGATCGCGCAGCGAATACCGCCGTCGTCCCTCAGCGCCTGTAAAATGACTTCGCGTAGCATCATCGCTGGGGCCGTAGGGCTGTCGAGCAAGTTGGCGAGATGAAAACTCAGGGCGCATTCCAGCTCGTCATGGTTGAGAATTGTCGCGTGCAAGAAGCTCGCGAGCATGGGCTCAGCGGCGGCTGCAGCGCGCGTCTCAGCGCGGATGCGCTCCCAGATGGGATCGCCTTGCTGCATCTGTTCGATGCTGTCTCGCTGGGTTGCTGTCATCGTTCGTCGCTCCGTTAGCCGGGGGACTCGCTTAAGGGTTGGAAAGGGTATCTCAGCGCTTGATCAAGCGCTAGTTGGAGAATTTACCCCGAAACTGCCATAGCGGATGGCCTCGCAACCCGTACTTGCGCTCGAATAGGGTCATAGGCGGGGCATCCACAGAGAGCCGGGTTATTGCGCCCTCGCAGCCTATTAACGCAGCCGCACGGGCGAATTCACGGGCAAAAATTGCCCAGTTAGTGCGCATTTCCAATCTGCCGCCGAGCCGTGCCAGCACCGGGAAAGCGCCGTGCCCGTGCACGCGCCGTTTTATCTGTGCTGCTTTGGGCCAGGGGTTGGGATACAGCAGGTAGTGCGCCTCCAGCGTCGCTCCTGCGTCGGCCAGGCAACACCAGAATGGCTCAGCCTCGGCCTGCAGCAGTACATAGTTTTTGTCGCCGCTGGCCTGATGTTTCTCCAGCCGATGCGCGGATTGGTCAATGCCAACGACAAGCGCCTCGGGAAACTGTGCCGCGAGTATCGCCGTGCTCATACCGGTGCCGCAAAACGAATCCAGTATCACCGGCCGGGGTGCTATGGCGAGCATCTCCTGCAGGCGGCTGAAGGCCTTGCGGGTATGCCCGGGACACGGCTTGCGCCATGGGTGTTGCTGGTGATGCTGCACAATGCGTTCGAGCTGGCTGTGCACGGCAAGTTGATCTGTGTGCAGCACTGGCGTCTCGTGGGGCTGATCTGTTTGCGGAGTCGTAATCACCTTGTCATGATACCCCGCTCTACGATCTCTCACCGTCACCATAGATTCAATGCGCGAAGACCTCCGCCCGTTCTGGGTTAAACAAACTTATCTCGCGTTTCGCGGGGCCTATATCGATTGGTTTGTTCGCCCACGATGCGCGCACCTTGGGGCGCACGCGACGATTATGTCGCCCTGGTATGTGGACATTTCCGGGCCCAATATTTCCATAGGCCACTCGTTTACCGCGATTAATACCGCGAGTCAGCGCGTGCAGATTGGGGTATGGGGGCGCGAAGCAGGACAGGGCTCCATTACGATCGGCGACGCTTGTTTAATGAGCCCGGGGTCGCGCATCAGTGCGAGCGATGAGATTACCTTGGGCCATGGCTGCATGCTGGCGAACGGTGCCTACATCACAGATTCGGATTGGCACACCTTGTATGACCGCATCAATCGGTCAGATACACCCACCCCGGTTCGTTTGGGTAATAACGTCTGGGTGGGTGACCACGCCACCATACTGAAAGGTGTGACTATCGGAGATAACAGCGTTGTCGCAGCCAGGTCGGTGGTCACACAGGATGTTCCGGATAACGTCGTGGTTGCCGGAAATCCAGCGCGCGTTATCAAGGTGCTTGACCCCGATGTGCCGCGCTATACCCGAGCCGATTTGTATGCGGACCCTGATACCACCGCGCAGCAATTTAAGGCGTTGGATCGCATGGTGTTATCGCGGAACCGCTTCTGGTTCTGGTTGCTAACACTGATCTATCCGGCCGCACGTCGCGATCGTCAGTGAGCGGGAAGTGGCGCTGTCCCGCGGCGGCTTTAGCACCTTAAAGAAGCCGCAACGGTGGTTCCTGAAGCAGGGCGAGCTGCTCGCGTAACGCTAGGATCTGGTCAGCCCAATAGCGCGCCTGACCAAACCACGGGAAGGCCAGAGGAAACGCCGGGTCCTCCCAGCGCCGCGCTAACCAGGCGCTGTAATACACCATGCGGGCAGTTCTGAGTGCTTCGATCCACTTGATCTGCCGCGGGTCAAAATCCTGGAACTCCTCATAGCCGGCAATCAGCTCTGAGAGCTGATGCTCGCGCTGATTTCGGTCGCCCGATAGGAACATCCACAAGTCCTGAACCGCGGGTCCTGTCACGCAGTCGTCAAGATCGACAAAGTGCGGCGTGTCGTCGCGCCAAAGAATATTGCCAACGTGGCAATCGCCGTGCAGACGAATGCCGTCCGCCCTCGTGTAGTCAGACATCAGCGTCGTAGCGCGATCAATCAGGTCCTTGCCGAGACTATCCCACGCCGGCCTAAGGTCATCTGGCACCCATTCGCGAGCAAGATAATCGAGTGGGTCGATTAACCATCGCTTGAGTGTGTAGTCGATGCGATGGGAGAAGGATCCGGCTCGCCCGACCCCGTGTAGGCGACCCAACGTGCGGCCCAGACCCAGCAAGTGATCAAAGTTATCGAGTTCCGGTGCATGCCCGCCGCGCCGGGGAAAAACGGCAATAAAAAACCCGTCGGTCTCGTGCAACGTTTTCCCCGCGATAGGTAAGGGCGCCACAACCGAAAGGCCCCCGGCTGCCAGCTCGAGGGCGAATGCGTGCTCCTCGAGAATTTGTGCTGAGGACCAGCGCTCAGGGCGATAAAATTTAACGATGACAGGCTCCGCGTCTTCGATACCCACCTGATAGACGCGGTTTTCGTAGCTGTTTAGTGGCAGCAACCGCAAATCGCTCTGCAGCCCGATCGACTCGACGCAGCTGACAACGCAATCCGGTGTCAGTCCCTCGTAGGGATGCGACATGCCGTATCTCCCTGACTAAAGGCGCTTATGTTACCCCGCGATCGGCGGTGGAGGCGTTCTGGCGATGCAATACAGGGTGATTGGCCCCGCGTCTGCATCTCGGCAGGCTTGCGCCGCGGCGCGTAATGTCGCGCCAGTCGTCATGACATCATCGATGAGCCAGATCGGCCTGCCGGCCATGTCAGGCTGCGCGTAGAACCGGTCTGTCCCGGTTTGCCAGCGCGACGCGCGCCCTAATTGGTGCTGCGGTGGATGATACCCCGTGTTCTTGAGCCAGCTGCGAACCGCCGGCTTTGTTGCGAGACGCCGTTGCAAGGCATTGGCCAGTAGCCAGGTATGGTCAAACCCGCGGCGCAGCCGGCGACGCCAGTGGGTAGGCACCGGTACCAATATGGGGGGTTCGGTGGATTCTGGCTTGAAGGCACTTGCGCTACCGGCTAGCACAAGGCTCGCCAGTGCCGGCGTGAGATCGGGCCTGCCTTGGAACTTCCAGAGATGGATCAGTTGTTGGATGCCGGCTTGCATCAACCAGGGCGCATGGGTTCGACTGAAGGCGGGAGGATTCCGCTGACACGCCAAACAGTAGGGCGGGTAGGATTCGGAGATGCCAGAATCCAGTGGTAATGCACACTGATAACAGGCTGAACTATTCGCCGGCAAGTTCCGCTCACAGGCATGACAGATGGTAACAGCGCGGTCATGCACTGTGCCGCACAGCAGGCACTCGGGTGGCATGAGCCAGCGCGCAAATCGTGAGACCCGCTGAGTCAATCGTGGATAAAAGGCGCTTATAGTCATCGCATAGAATCCGCCCAGCCGCGCTGGCAGCGCACTGCCATTGCGTAACGCTGGAAGCGCTTAAACCAGTAGTGTGAAGCCCGTCGTCGCTGCGTCGAACATCCCCGCCGGCCATTTGGCATCAGGCGTATTATGCTGGTCTCTCACTGCTTGGTCGCGCGGGCGACAGGGGCTAGAGTAGGGGCAGATAAGCGAGACCAGACTGTAATGAGCGATCACGATACAAAGCCCAGCCCAGCGGAAGGCAACAAGCTATCGGATGTTGATCAGGCGCGCGTGGATGAGTTTTTGCAACGCGGCGTGAATGCAGTAGAACGAAAACCCTTTCGACCACTGTTCCTGATTTTATTGCTGGTGGCGGTGGTCGCGGGTTTCAGCCTGCTAAGTCAGGGCATTGCACAGTGGGCCGGCATTTATTGACGCCAGTAGCGCGAATCTTGGCCCTGAATTGCGGTTTTGGTATTCTGCGCGCTTCGGTGTGTAGCGCAGCCTGGTAGCGCACTTCCT
>CAYQUE010000021.1:0-33571 GCA_964420615.1 uncultured Alteromonadaceae bacterium
TTTACCGCATTGCGAAAAATTAGCGGCATTGTGCCCAGCATCATGTGCATGTTTGGCTTTAACGCCGGTGGCGGTAGTTACCTGCCTCGCCAAGGGAGCTTTCTGATCCAACCCAAAAACACCTTTTTTGGTCTGACGGGTCCGGGCGTTGTAAAGAGTGTTTTGGGCGAGGACATCACGCCTGATGAGCTGGGTGGTCCGATGGTGCACAGCCAAACAGGCGTAACCGATTTTGTCGTAGAGGACGAGGTCGCTGCGCTCAGGAAGGTTAAAGAGCTGCTGAGATACTTGCCCGATTCCAATCAATCGTTGGCGCCGTTTAGAGAAACCTCTGACCCTACACACCGTCAGACCGTTGATATCGACATCTTGCTGAAGAAGGCATTTAACTCGCCAACGGGTTTCAACACGCCTTTTGACATCAATATCATGATTCAACAGCTGTGTGATCACGGAGATTATCTAGAGACTCAGGCTGATCGCGCTCGCAACACCATTACTGCCTTTGGTCGAATGGGCGGCAACGTGGTGGGCTTCGTCGCCAATAACTCGGCCGTGTCATCCGGTCAGATCGATATCGATGCCGCGTATAAAAACGCCCGTTTTATCCGCTTTTGCAATCTCTACAACATACCGGTGATTTTTCTCGAAGATACCACCGGATTCTTGCCCGGCAGAGAGCAGGAACATCGGGGAATCGTGCAGGCGGGTCGCGCGATGCTAGATGCGATTGTTGATTTGCGCACGCCTCGATTTCTCGTTCTGGTTAGGAATGCTTTTGGAGGGGCTTATGCCTCCTACAACAACTATTCTACGGGCGCGGACTTTGTGATCGCGTTGCCGACGACTCGTGTCGCGGTGATGGGCCCTGCAGGGGTTGAGTATGTTTACAAGGATGAGTTACGCAAAATTCGCGCGGTACGGGACCAGCGTATCTCTGACGCGGCTGCTGCGCTGGTGAGCAGCGGCCTTTCAGACGACGAGGCACAAACGGAAGCGGCGGCGCGGATAGATGCCGAAATCAAGACAGAGGAGTCGGTCTTGGCGCAGCGATACGAGCGCGAAATCATGAATCCAGAGGAAGCGCTGAGTCTGGGATCAATCTCCGAAATTGTCATGCCTGCCGACTTGCGGCGCGTACTGACCAGTCAGCTCGAGTTTTGTTTGCGGCACTACGACCCGTGTCCGTTACAGTCCATTCAGCGCGAATTCCACTGATCAGGAAAGGGGAGAGCCAACTCCGTGGGCACGCCACATTACCTTAATAATCCGCTCATTCATGCCGACCGCCGAACGAAGTTGCGGTCCTCCGAATGGAGTGAGCAGTTCCGCTGCGAGCACCTTAAGCCGCTGATTATTTGCCGGGGGCCGATCCGTAAAGAGGCCATGGATGTATTCGCGGAGATGGGGATCAGCGGCTTCGGTATTTTGCTGTCAGAGAAAGATTCGATTGTGTATCGCGGCGCGCTGGCGCCCGAGCTCCGAGTATTGACCGATCCTGATCGCATCCACCGCGTACCTGACTATAGCGGGGCGACTAAAGAGGAGCGTGAGCAACGGATCGCCGACATTATCGCGATTGCGAGAGCGCACGATTACAACGCCATTTTTGCCGGATATGGCTTCATGGCGGAAGACGAGCAGATGGTCGCGGCAATGGAAGCCGCCGGACTGAATTTCATTGGCCCCTGTTCGCGAACCGTACGTCAGGCCGGGTTAAAAGACGAAGCCAAACGCACCGCTCTGCGAGCTGGCGTCTCCGTTACGCCCGGGATCGATAATGGCACGACGCGGACCTTGCTTAAAAAATACGCTGACCGAGAGGCTTTACTGTCGCTGGCGGCGGAGCAACAGTTGGAAGTGACGCCTCCCGGTGATGAGTCGGATCTAGAGGCTTTGGCTGAACGGGTGCTCGCCGCCAGTTATCGAAAAGGAATCGATCTCTACACGGTGGAGGAGCTCGCCGAGACGCTGACTGAGGCGGTAAAGCAGATGAGCGATCAGTACCCTCAGAATCGGGTCAGGCTTAAGGCAATCGGCGGCGGCGGAGGCAAAGGTCAGAGGATCGTGCCGCTGGGCGAGGCGGCGCGAACTCCCGAGCTCGTTCGCGAGATTCTCAACGAGGTTAAGGCAACCGGCGTTGGTGACAATAAAAATGTCTTGGTAGAGCTCAATATCGAAACGACCCGACACCAGGAAATTCAGGTTATTGGCAACGGAGATTGGTGTATCACGTTGGGTGGACGAGACTGCTCGCTGCAAATGCATGAGCAGAAGTTGCTCGAGGTATCAGTGACCCGAGAATCGCTTCAGGCGGCGCAAGGTCGTGCGACGGAGGCTGGGTTGACCGGCGAAGCTGCAGTGCTTGCACAGGACATTGTGACCTTGGATGCGATGGAGGAAGAAGCAGCGCGGTTTGGTGAAGCGGTGGGCCTAGATTCCGTCTCGACGTTTGAGTGTATTGTCGATCGCGACAAGCACTTTTTTATGGAGATGAATACTCGGATCCAGGTAGAGCACCGCGTGTCCGAGCTGTGCTACGCCATGCGCTTCAGCAATCCAGATGACCCCAAGGAAGGTTTCGTCGTGGAATCACTGGTTGAGGCGATGGTGTTGTTGGCAGCGCACGGGGAGCGCCTGCCCAAGCCTGAGCGTATTCCTCGACTATCAGACAGCTTAGAGGCGCGACTCAATGCGACCAATGATGCGCTTCAGCCGAGTGCTGGAGGTATCGTTGAATTTTGGTCAGATCCCATTGCGGGTGAGATCCGCGACGATCAGGGCATCAGCCTGCATAACCCCGACACGGATGTCTTCATGAATTACACGCTGGCGGGCGCATATGACTCTAATATCGCGCTGTTGCTCACCGTAGGTGATGCAAGAGAGTCGGCCTACGAACAGATGGCCGAGGTGCTGCGAGCCACTCGCCTGCGCGGAAAGGGTTTGCAAACCAATTTGGCGTTTCATTACGGCTTGGTGCACTGGTTCCTCGGGCGCACGGTTAACGCGCGGCCGACGACTCAGTTCATCGTGCCCTATCTCACGGCGGTGGGTGAGCTTGCTCAAGAATCTAATCGAGTCGATGTGGACGTCGCTTGGAAGCTACTGTGTAGCGCCCGCCTGAGCGGAGCCGGTCAGGAGCGCGACGCGTTAGGACAGGTCTTGTCGGCAAAAGAGAGCTTGCTGCTTCGCCCCATTAAACAGCTCATGGCTTCGCCGCATCTGTTGTCGGGATGGCTGAGCCTGAACCGCGCAGCATTCGAGTTCAGCGATGGGCATTTTGCGTGGGCTGAAAATCCGGTTGAAGTACTCGCTGACACATACCATTTCCTGAGGCTTGATTGGAACGCTTCTTTGCCTTCCGCCAGCATGATTTGGGATCACGATCAGGATATTTTGAGCGACGCAGAGGATTTTTACGCTGAGTTAAGCCGGCGGTTTGGGGTGGAATCCTGGGCAGAAGTAGGCGCGCTGTTTACGGAGGGGGTGCCCGACGGCGTAGAGGTGGAGGATTGGGCGGCAATACAATCCGCGCACCGTGGCTATCAAGCAGGGATGGAGATACTTGAGCTGTTGCCGGCAATGGCCCGGTTTACGGGCTTCTTCGACCTGTCGGTCAACGACGACATGTCCATTCACTTTCCCGAGCGCCTGATGGACGCCGCTCATCAAAAGGCAATGGGAAAGTGCTTGGCGCCGCCACCAGTCGCGAAGTCCGACGAAATTGTCGCCGAGAGCGGCGGGATGTTTTATGGCAGAGAAACGCCAGACGCACCCCTTTATGTCGAGGCGGGGCAGCATTTCGAGGCGGGTGAGCCGCTCTACATCGTCGAAGTGATGAAGATGTTCAATAAGGTGCTTGCACCCTTCGCCGGAACGATTGAGGAGGTCCTCGTTGAGGGAGACGGGGCGATCATCGCCAAGGGGCAGCCGCTATTTCGAGTCTCCCCGGATGAGAAGGTCGAGGTGCTTTCTGACGGAGAAATCGCTGCTTCTCGCAAGGCGCACACGTCAGAGCTTGTGAAGCTCTTTATTTGATGGAAGAAAAGGAAGCGTTTTTATGATCACAGCGCTTGATCACATCGCCATTGCCGTTCCCGATCTGGAGGCCGCTGTTGCGCGCTTTCTCGAGGATTTTGGTCTTCAACATGATGGTAATGAGGTAGTGGAAGCCGCCCAAACCACCACCGCATTTTTTAGTGTGCCGGAAACGCATATTGAGCTGGTGCATCCGTTGCAGGGCGGCGGTCCGATTGCAGCCTATCTGGAGAAGCGCGGTGGCGGGCTCCATCACATTTGCTTTCGAACCGACGATATCGACGCCGATGTAGAGCGATTGCGGGGCAAGGGTTACCGATTTACCAGCGACACACCAACACCGGGTGCGCACGGATCTCGGGTGATCTTCATTCACCCAAAGAGTTGTGACGGTGTGTTGATTGAATTGTCGCAGCCGGCTGAGGGGCACGCATGAGCGTTTATGATCCAGAGTCCACAACACTGTCGGCATGGGCAGACCTGGTTGCAAAGCAAAGTAAAGGCCTGAAGCCCGAGGACTTTACATGGCATACGCCGGAAGGCATCCCGCTTAAGACGCTTTATACCGCTGAGGATCTTGAGGGTTTGCCCTACACGAACACCTTGCCCGGCTTGTCACCTTATATCAGGGGGCCCCAGGCGACTATGTATGCCGGGCGTCGCTGGACGATTCGTCAGTATGCAGGCTTCTCTACGGCCGAGGCTTCCAATGCGTTCTACCGTAAATCACTCGCGTCGGGTGGGCAGGGGATATCCGTTGCATTTGATCTCGCTACACACCGAGGCTACGACTCTGATCATCCGCGTGTTTCAGGTGACGTCGGTAAAGCGGGAGTCGCCGTCGACTCCGTCGAGGACATGAAAATACTGTTCGACGGAATTCCTCTCGATAAAGTATCGGTCTCAATGACCATGAACGGGGCGGTTCTGCCAGTGCTGGCGGGTTACATCGTTGCGGCGGAGGAGCAGGGGGTTCCTCAAGAGGCGCTTTCTGGAACCATCCAGAATGACATTCTCAAAGAATTCATGGTGCGTAATACCTACATTTACCCACCGGCGCCGAGTATGCGAATCATCGGCGATATCATCGCTTACTGCTCGTCGAATCTCCCCAAGTTCAATACGATTTCTATCTCGGGATATCACATGCAGGAGGCCGGAGCCAACGCGGCGTTGGAGCTGGCTTATACCCTTGCGGACGGCAAGGAATATATTCGCACCGCCATATCTGCAGGCCTGCAGATCGATGACTTTGCGCCCCGTCTGAGTTTTTTCTGGGGCATCGGCATGAATTTCTATATGGAAATCGCCAAGATGCGCGCGGCACGATTGCTGTGGGCTGAAATTGTGGCGGCTTTCGAACCAAAAAATCCCAAGAGTGGCATGTTGAGAACGCACTGTCAGACTTCCGGATGGTCGCTGACCGAGCAAGATCCCTACAATAATATTGTCAGGACGACGATCGAGGCGATGGCCGCTGTGTTCGGTGGTACGCAATCGCTGCATACCAACGCACTGGATGAGGCGATCGCGTTGCCTTCAGATTTCGCAGCCCGTATCGCCCGCAATACGCAGCTAATCCTGCAGGAAGAGACGGGCATAGGCCAGGTTGTGGACCCTTGGGGTGGCTCCTACATGATGGAGCATCTGACCAACGAGATTGCCAGCAAGGCGCGTGAGCTGATCGCCGAAATCGATGACCTCGGCGGTATGGCTGAGGCAATTGAGAGTGGCGTGCCAAAGTTACGTATCGAAGAGGCTGCCGCGAAGAAGCAAGCGCGTATCGATCGGGGAGAGGACGTTATTGTTGGCGTCAATAAATTCCAGATTGATGAGCACGATGAAGTTGACATTTTGGAGATCGACAACGAGGAGGTCAGGGACGCGCAGCTGGGCCGACTGAGATCCATCCGTGACGCCCGTGACGATGCGGCGGTTGATTCCTCGCTCGCCGCGTTGACGGCGGCAGCCGCGTCTGGCGAGGGCAATTTGCTGGCGCTCGCTATTGAGGCGACTCGTTGCAGAGCGACGGTTGGCGAGATTTCAGATGCGCTTGAGTCGGTGTATGGTCGGTTCGTGGCGAATACCCAAACGGTGTCGGGCGTATATGGTGCCGCTTATGCCGAGGATGCCAACTGGGAGGGGATTAGCATGGATATTGATGCATTCGTAGAGCGCCACGGACGCCGCCCCCGAATGCTCGTAGCGAAGATGGGTCAGGATGGTCATGATCGGGGCGCGAAGGTCGTCGCGACCGCGTTCGCCGACGTCGGCTTTGATGTGGATTTATCGCCGATGTTCTCTACTCCGGAAGAGGTCGCTCGTCAGGCTATCGAGAACGATGTCCATGTTGTGGGAGCATCGAGCCTGGCTGCCGGACATAAAACGCTTGTGCCTCAGCTGATCGCCGCACTTAAAAGCCAGGGCGCTGATGACATCATAGTGATCGCGGGCGGCGTGATTCCCCAGCAAGACTATGCGTTCCTCCAAGAGAAGGGCGTGGCGCTGATATTCGGGCCGGGCACGCCGATACCCGATGCCGCTCGAAAAGTACTCGATGCGATCAACGCCAACAGCTGAACAAATTCTCTCGGGTGATCGTCGCGCCTTAGCGAAGGCTATCACGCTCGTAGAGAGTCAGCGGGAAAACGATCGCGAGGCCGCCCAGGAGTTGTTAAACAGTGTGTTGCCACACACCGGGGGCAGTGTTCGCGTCGGCATCACGGGCGTGCCGGGCGTGGGTAAGTCAACGTTTATTGAGGCTTTTGGTCAGCACGTCATCGCGCAGGGTCATCGCCTTGCGGTCCTGGCGGTGGATCCGAGTTCTCCGGTCGCCGGGGGCTCAATCCTCGGTGATAAAACCCGAATGGAGCTTCTGTCACGCTCCGATAATGCGTTTATTCGTCCCTCACCCGCAGGTAAAGCCCTCGGGGGCGTTGCCTTCAAGACCCGCGAATCTTTGTTGCTTTGCGAAGCGGCTGGCTTTGATGTGATTCTTGTCGAGACGGTTGGCGTGGGGCAATCCGAGCACCAGGTTGCTGGAATGGTCGATTTCTTTTTGTTGCTGATGCTGCCCGGTGGTGGCGATGAGCTCCAGGGTATCAAGAAGGGGATCCTAGAATTGGCCGATGCTATCGTGGTTAACAAGGCCGACGGCGCGAGTGAAGTGTTAGCTCGAACCACTCAGCAACACTATCGCAGTGCGATGTCGCTATTGAGCCATGGTGATATTTGGGATCCCCCGGTGATGACTTGTTCCGCGCTAGAGGGAAATGGAATCGACGAAATTTGGCAGGCGATCGCCGATTACAGGCAAGTCACAATGAATGCGGGGAGTTTCCAACGCACTCGCGCGCAGCAGAATCTAGCGTGGATGCGGCAGTTGATTGATGAGTTATTGCGCAATTCACTTGCTCTGCACCCCGCCGTCAAGGCAGCACTTCCTGATATCGAAGCCGCAGTGACCAACACCGAGCTCACACCGTTATCGGCGGCGCAATCTGTTTTGGCGCTCGCCAAGACGTAGCCCAGTGAGTCGCTCGTGATACGAGCTTGCTGATGGGCGCGTAGATCATGAGCCACTCTCTAGCCTTTTTGGAACTCGTTGGTGGAGAGCCAGCTGGCGGCTGTTATTCGGTTGAGGCCATGCGGCTACTCGATGCTCGATCTGCGGCCGTGCAAGGCCTGACCGACTATCAGCTTATGTCTCGCGCGGGTACGATCGCGTTCCAGCATCTGCTGCGTCGATGGCCCAACGCAGAACGCTTGGCGGTGTTCTGTGGCACAGGCAACAACGGCGGTGATGGCTGGGTGGTCGCTCGACTGGCCCATGAGGCGGGTTTCGCTGTTGACGTGTTTCTCTTAGGCCAGCCTGATCGCATCAAGGGACCGGCACATCAGGCCTACGAAGATTGGCAGCGTGTTACGGGCGGTTTTCCGCAAAGCGCACCGGAGTGGGTGGTGCGCTCTGAACCTGCAGCTCCCTATGATGTCCTTGTTGACGCGCTGATGGGCATTGGCTTTAAGCAGGCGCCCCGTGAGCAGCTCGGGGCCGTGATAGAAAAGATTAATCAGAGTGGTGTGCCGGTTTTGGCGCTTGATGTGCCCAGTGGGCTCGACGCGGATGCGGGTCAGACACAGGACTGTGTGGTGAGGGCGCATACAACGGTCACCTTTATTGCGCTCAAGCCCGGTTTGCTTACCGGTCTCGCGCGAAACACGGTGGGGGACTTGTTCCTCGAATCGTTAGATACCCCGCGAGCGGTTTACGACACAGTGCCCCCCGATGCGATATGCCGCGCGGATTTGGATTCGTCGACGCTTGTGCATCGCAGAGCCGTTGCCTCACACAAAGGTAACTACGGGCATGTGTTGGTCGTTGGCGGTAATGCGGGAATGGGAGGTGCCGCTATTTTGGCCGCGGGGGCGGCGCTGCGCGGCGGGGCTGGACTGGTCACGCTTGCCACCCACCCGGATTCAATCAGCGCTGCGCTTGCGAGGTATCCGGAGCTGATGAGCGTATCGTTGGTGGACCCTTCAGCACAGCTCCCCGAGCTTCTGGCAAGAGCATCGATCGTCGTGATCGGACCCGGTCTAGGTCAGGATGCGTGGGCGCGAACCTGCTTTGACCTGGCCATCACATCCGATTGTGCTCAGGTGATTGATGCTGACGCCATCAACCTACTTGCAGCCGACACGCCCGCGACCTTTTTTACCGAGGGAAAAACACGAATATTGACACCGCACCCGGGTGAGGCGGCGCGACTGGCGAGCGTCACTGCGAAAGAGATTGAGGCCGATCGACTCGGTTGGGCGAGACGACTGGCGCAGCAATATCAGTGTACGCTCGTCCTAAAAGGCTCGGGTACCGTGACCGCGTCAGCAGATTCGACCGTAACGCGCTCGATCTGCATTGCCGGCAACCCCGGCATGGCGACGGGCGGCATGGGCGATGTGTTAGCGGGGTTGAGTGGCGCTCTTTTAGCCCGCAGTAGCTGTCCCTTCAGTGCGGCTGAGGGCGCCGTTATCGCACACGCGGTGGCGGGCGATCGCGCATGGCATGAGCATGGCATCGGGCTCTTACCTAGCGACGTGCTCGAGTTTCTGGGGAGTACCTTGACCCCCGCGGGTGGCGACTGAGTCAAGTCCGAGTATCTGTCAGAAAAACTGGCGCAAATCAGCCGGCGGCTCTGCGACATTCCAAAGTGTATCGAAGCGCAAAAGGCACGATTTGACCTCACGCTTGTCAACGAGGTGCATGGGTCGACGTGTTCGATTTGGGACCGTGACTCCCGCTCGGCCGTCGGTGATGACCATCGTTTCCGCTCGCGCTTCTGGGTGCTCGCTTAACACCCGCAGCTGTGCTCGCGTCGGAATGCGCTTCAACATGCCTATGAAACGGCTTCCCTCCAGCCTCACGGGTTCGAAATGCCGCATCAAGATTTGAATTTTTGCTCTCGGGCCGCGACGCGCGACGCGAACGATTTCGGTGATCACGTCGTCATTGTTGAACAACTCCAGTGTGTTTTCTGGATTGCTGATAACGATACTTCGAGTCGCACCCTCTAGTAGCGTCTTGATGTGCGGGAGAAGCCTCCGTGCGCGCTCATTCATTTGTCTTCCTCATCCGTGAGTGCCTGATGCTCTAGCAATACATCATAGAGCGATTCTGCTACTTCGTTGAGTAAAGCGCTAGAAACGCAGCTGCCGCCACACAGCGCGATCAATGGTTCTAGCCCTGCGAGGAGCGCCTCAACGTGCGATCCATTGACAAAAACATCAATGTGTTCAGCCCGCGCAATCCAGGCAACCCTCGCACAGGGGCTCAGCCGAACAACGTCTTTTTGCGGAGGTAAAGGTGCGTTCGCTTGATCGGGCTCTACATGTGGTTCGGTGACGAGTTCGCCGAACCAAATACCCGTATCTACGGCATCGAGCGCGGTACTCGCGGCCTGCCGGGCGTTCGTGATGTGAGCCGTAGTGATTTCCCCCGGGCGCGCTAACTCTATCGCGGTGTGTCTATCTTCTAACAGTACGTCGTGAACCAATCGCTCGAGGACCGCATCGGTCCGTCTAGCAATCAAATCGGCAACCGGTGGGGCTCTAAAGCCGAGCGAATAGGTCATGCAGTCGCCAATCGCGACGCCCCAGTGGGCAATGCCTGGGGGTAGGTAGAGGACGTCGCCTGGCTGCAGAATCACGGTATCTGTGGGATCAAATGGGGGTATCAGTTTGAGGCCATTTTCATTGAGTTGGGGTGTTTCCCAGTCACACCCTGGGCCAATGCGCCACTCTCGACGGCCACTACCTTGGAGTAGAAATACGTCGTATTGGTCATAGTGAGGGCCGACGCCAGCACCGTCCGTTGCGAAGCTCACCATAACGTCATCAAATCGCCAGCGCGGTATCCACGGCAGGTGATCGCGCAACCCCGCGACACGAGCGTCCCAATGATCCACTCCTTGCACCAGCAGCGTCCACGGCCCGATCCGCTGAAATGCCGAGGCCGAGAAAGGGCCTTCTTGCTGATGCCAGATCCCATCGTGTTGCCAGACCATGCGACTTCTAATGGGAGCTTCCATCGCCAAACCCGCCAGCACTTCGGGGGAGATCGGGTCGCGGAAATTGGGCAAGGCGCCGGGGCAGAACAGGGGTTTTTTTTGCCAATAGTCGGCAAGGAACTCGCGCTCAGATACGGGAAGTATCATGATGTGATGACTGGGGTAGCGCGCTCAGTCTGTCACGCTTTTGGCCAGCTCTGGTGCATAACCAACATAGGTCTCAGGTGTCAGGGACATAAGCCGCTCCTTGGCCTCCTCGGGAATCTCCAAATTCAATATGAAGCGCTGTAGCGTGTCGGCATCGAGTTGCTGGCCGCGTGTCAGCGCTTTAAGTTTTTCGTAGGGCTCTGGAACCCCATAACGCCGCATAACAGTTTGGATCGCTTCACCCAAGACTTCCCAAGAACTGTCGAGGTCAGCCTCTATCGGCGCTTCCGATACTTCGAGTTTTTCGATGCCGCGCTTCAATGACTGCAGCGCCAATAACGTATATCCCAATGCGACACCCATATTCCTGAGCACCGTACTGTCCGTGAGGTCTCTTTGCAGCCGGCTAATTGGCAGCTTAGCTGAGAGGTGGCCAAGCACAGCATTGGCGAGGCCGAAATTGCCCTCTGCGTTTTCGAAGTCAATGGGATTGACCTTGTGTGGCATCGTGGAGGATCCGACTTCGCCCTCAACCAAGCGCTGTTTAAAATAGCCCAGCGAGATGTATGACCAGATATCGCGAGAGAAGTCGATCAAGATGACGTTAATTCGAGCGATCGCGTCGAAATATTCGGCCATGTAGTCGTGTGGTTCGATTTGCGTTGTATGCGAGTTCCACTCAAGGCCCAGCGAGGTGACGAATTTTTCCGACAGGGCCGGCCAATCAACTTCCGGGTATGCGACCCGGTGGGCGTTATAGTTCCCTACAGCCCCGTTCATTTTTCCCATGGACCGTATGCTGTCCGCTACCCCGCACTGTCTCTTGAGTCGCGCGGCGACATTCGCCATTTCTTTGCCCAGCGTCGTCGGTGTCGCTGATTGCCCATGCGTTCTCGAGAGGAGGGGTCGGGCGGCATGCTCATGCGCTAAGCCGGCTAGTGCGTCATGGATTTCTGCATAGGCGTTGCGTAAAACGTGATGACCGTCTCGTAGCATTAAAGCATGCGAGAGGTTATTAATATCTTCACTGGTGCACGCGAAGTGGACGAATTCGCTAATAGCGCTTAGCGTCGGGGATGTCGAAATCGCTGACTTGATGAAGTACTCAACGGCCTTCACGTCGTGATTGGTCGTAGACTCAATGCGCTTGATTTCCTGGGCGTCTGCCTCGGTAAAACCCGTAGCAAGCGCATCAAGGAGCGCTAAATCGGCACCGCTAAGCGATGGCACCTCGGCAATATCGGGGCACTCGGCCAGCGCGCTCAGCCAAGCGATTTCTACCGTTACCCGGCGCCGTATCAAACCGAATTCAGAGAAGATGCTCCTTAATGCGTCCACCTTGGCGCTGTAGCGGCCGTCTAGCGGTGATAACGACAAAAGGGGTTCCATGTTCTCTCCGAAGGGTCTCGGTATCGGCCGGGGCCTTAGTTTAACATAGCGGAACGGGGTCACTTCGGGTGAGTCGCATTCAGCAAAGCTTCAATGGACAGTGCCCAGCTCTCTAGCAAGGCGTGCTGCGGTATCCCGCACCGCACCCCGGCTGAGCATGAGCTTTAGCCGTGTGCCGCCGAGCTGACGCCATAAAAAGGCTGCCCGGACACCACACAGGAGCAGCGTCCGTACAACATCGGCCACCTGCGGGTTATTCAAGTGCTGCGCGCTCCCGGTCACCTTGATGCGGTAGGGTAGGGTGCTCAATGTGTCTTGATAAATCGCTGATATATTAGCGCTTAAGCTATTAATATTTGCGGTAAAATTTTCAGCCTTATAGGCAGCATGCTTCAGGCGCGAGTGCACAATGGCTTGCAGGTCATCGCGTTTATTAAATCGCTTCTCGAGCTGCAGAATCGCCAACATATATCGCAGCGTGTCGGCCGCCGCGGGGTCTTGCGAGACTCTTAAGCACGCGGAGAGTTGCTCAAGGCCCAGTAGGATACCTTGGCGGGTGCCAAAGACTGCGTCCACGGCATCGGGCTCAAAGCTGAACAGCGAGTGCACCGAGGCCTCCACGAACGCGCTGGGCCAGGTGCCGGTCTTCGCCGCCAGATCGACCATCCGGGCGGCTTGAGCGACACCGGCGAGGGCGAGCGTGCGTTCCGCCAACAAGGCTCTATCGGTCACTGTGCATGCTCAATAATGCCGCCGCCAAGACACACATCACCTTGATAAAACACTACGGACTGCCCCGGCGTAATGGCGCGCTGAGGCATTTCGAATGACACACGGTAATGAGGGCCTTGTTGCTCGACATAACACCGCTGATCGGCTTGGCGATAGCGAATCTTTGCGCTGCAGTGGAAGGGTAATGACGGGGCGTTGCCGGAAATCCATATAACGTCAGACGCCAGCAGCTCGCGCTTGAAAAGCCGAGGATGCTGGTTCCCTTGGGCGACGACCAAGGTGTTTTCAGCCACGATTTTATCAACGACATACCAAGGGGCCTCTGCGTGCTCGGAAAGTCCGCCGATTCCCAGACCTTGGCGTTGACCGATGGTGTGATACATCAGTCCCTCGTGCTCCCCCAGATGCTCACCATCGACCGATACAATGAAGCCCGGCTGGGGCGTTAGGTACTGCTTTAGGAAGTCTCGAAAGCGGCGCTCGCCGATAAAACAAATACCCGTGCTGTCTTTTTTTCTGGCGTTTATGAATCCGGCGCGCGCGGCGCTCTCACGCACCTGCGCTTTGTCGACCATCCCGACGGGGAACAGGGTTTTTGCCAGCGCGTGATGATCCACCTGGTGCAGAAAATAGCTCTGGTCCTTGTTGGGATCCGAACCTTTTACTAGGCACGTGTGCCCGTCTTGCCGGTGGGTTTGCACGTAGTGTCCGGTCGCGATCATGTCGGCGCCCAGTTGCGATGCGTAGTCGAGAAAAGCGCGAAACTTGATCTCCCGGTTACAGAGAATATCAGGATTAGGTGTCCGGCCCGCACGGTATTCCCTGAGGAAGTGCTCGAAGACGCCGTCCCAATATTCGGCCGCAAAATTGGCGCTGTGCAGCCGAATGCCCAACTGGTCAGCGACAGATTGAGCGTCAGCAAGGTCCTCTTTGGCAGTGCAGTACTCAGTCCCGTCATCTTCCTCCCAGTTTTTCATGAAGAGGCCTTCGACCTGATAACCCGCTTCAAGTAACAGCATCGCCGCCACCGACGAGTCGACACCGCCGGACATGCCAACAATCACTTTGGTCGAAGGGGAGGCTGGGGGTGTCATTTCGAGTCGATTTGCCGCGGTTATGTGACCGAAATCATGATGGGTGGTGGGTACTGGGGTCAACGCGGGAATTTGGCAGGGTGACGCGGCAATGGTCGCCCGGTTGCAGCGCTCGCAACTGCCAGGGGCCCACTGCGACACGGATGAGGCGAAGTGTCGGAAAGCCAACGGCGGCTGTCATGCGGCGCACCTGCCGATTACGTCCCTCTGAAATCGCGAGCTCCAGCCAGGAATCGGGTATGGTTTTTCGCGACCTTACAGGGGGATTGCGGGGCCAGAGATCGGGCGGTGCCAGCGGCTTGGCGCGCGCGGGCCTTGTTAGGCCATCGTTTAGCTTGACGCCTTGCGCTAGTCGTTCACACGCGGCCTGATCAATATCTCCCTCGACTTGCACCCAGTAAACCTTCCATTGCACGTGTTTGGGGTGTGCGATCTGCTGTTGCATGGCGCCGTCATCCGTCAGCACCAATAACCCCTCGGAGTCAAAATCGAGGCGACCCGCGGGGCGATACCCCGGCAACTCTAGAAAGTCGGCCAAGGTGGGGCGTGGTTCAGTGGAACTCTCTCGGTCGGTGAATTGACTCAGAACCTGAAAGGGTTTGTTGAATAAAATCAGTTGGCTCATCGGCATAGTGTGCCGGATTTGGTGCTAGAATGCCGGCCCGCAACGCTTGGCCACTCGGCACTTGCCGCATCGAGGAGCGATGTGCGGCTTTCGGTGTTGCCGGGCAGTAATTTTTAAATCTCTGGGGAGCAATGACATGGCATATCAACACATTAAAGTACCGGACAGCGGTGACATGATCGTCGTCAACGACGATAACAGCATCACCGTGCCGGACAATCCCATCATTCCCTACATCGAGGGAGATGGTATTGGTGTTGATATTTCCCCGGTCATGATCGCCGTCGTCGATGCGGCGGTTGCGAAGGCCTATGACGGGGCTCGCAAAATCTCTTGGATGGAAATTTATACTGGCGAGAAGGCCGCCGAGCTTTACGACGGCGACTGGTTTCCTGAGGAAACGCTGGATGCGATCAAGACTTACAGTGTCGCGATCAAGGGGCCGTTGACCACACCGGTAGGGGGCGGTTTTCGCTCCCTCAACGTCGCTCTGCGTCAGGAGCTGGATCTTTATACCTGCTTGCGGCCGGTCCGTTGGTTTGAAGGCGTCCCCTCTCCAGTAAAGAACCCCGGCGATTGCAACATGGTCATTTTCCGCGAGAACTCCGAAGATATCTATGCAGGTATCGAGTATCAGGCGGGAACTGCAGAAGCGCAAAAAGTCGTCGACTTCATTATCAACGAGATGGGCGCGACCAAAATCCGGTTCCCTCAGAACGTGGGTATTGGGATTAAGCCGGTCTCCGCTGAAGGTACGCAGCGATTGGTCCGCAAGGCGATTCAGTACGCGATTGATCAGGACTTGTCGTCAGTAACGCTTGTGCATAAGGGCAACATCATGAAGTTCACCGAAGGCGCCTTCCGTGATTGGGGCTACGAACTGGCGCAGACCGAGTTCGGCGGAGAGCTACTCGATGGCGGTCCTTGGGTCAGCATCAAAAACCCGCGCACCGGCAAGGAAATTGTTATCAAAGATGTCATCGCCGACGCGATGTTGCAGCAGGTGCTGACGCGCCCGCGTGATTACAGCGTGGTGGCAACGCTGAATCTGAATGGCGACTACCTATCTGACGCGCTCGCAGCCCAAGTGGGTGGCATCGGTATTGCGCCAGGCGCTAACCTTTCTGACACCGTTGCGTTATTTGAGGCCACGCACGGCACCGCACCCAAATATGCCGGACAGGACAAAGTGAACCCCGGCTCGCTGATTCTCTCTGCAGAGATGATGCTTCGGCATCTCGGCTGGAACGAGGCGGCAGACCTGATCATCGACGGCATGAACGGCGCGATTCAGGCAAAGACTGTCACCTATGATTTCGAGCGCCTGATGGAGGGCGCGACGCTGGTTTCCTGCTCCGCGTTTGGCGACGCGGTGATCCAGCACATGTGAATCCGCCCGTCCCGGGCCACACCCCAATGCCGGGAGTAGGCTCAGACTAGCTGATATAAGCCCGCTCGCTGCGGGCTTTTTTTTGTGCGCGCCGCTGACTCCTAGGCGCCTCGCGTTAGTGTCAATTTTGGGGGAGGGAAAAGAAAAAACCCGCGCAGAGGGTTGTCAAGGGCTGAATCAGTGAACGGGTGGATTATACTGACCCCATGGCACAAGAACTTGGCATCTTCGCTCATGGCTCCACGGGAATCCGTATCGCTGGTGGACCGGGTATAAATGACGCTGATTCAGACGATGACGGCGGCCTAGCCGTTGCGCCCGCCAAGCCCAAAACCAAACGCCCGCCGCTCTATCGCGTTATTTTGCTCAACGATGATTACACCCCGATGGAATTTGTGGTCCAGGTATTGGAGCAGTTTTTCAGCATGGGTCGGGAAAAGGCGACCCAAGTGATGCTGGCAGTCCATACACAGGGCAGGGGCGTATGTGGTTTATATCCACAGGATATTGCGGAAACCAAAGCCAACCAGGTCAATCAATGTGCGCGTGACAGTGGCCACCCGTTGCTGTGCGAAGTGGAACCGTCTGCCGATGACGAGGAGTAGCTAAATGCTGAGCAAAGAGCTCGAACACACACTTAACGAAACGTTCCGCACAGCGCGTGCGCGGCGTCACGAGTTCATTACAGTTGAGCATTTGTTATTAGCGCTGGTGGATGACCCAACCGCCGTATCGGTATTAAAGGCTTGTCAGGTTGATTTAGACGAACTCCGGGGCGAGCTTATCGAGTTTATTGATTCCACCACGCCGCTGTTATCTGACGCGGAGGACGGCAGAGATACCCAGCCTACGCTGGGCTTCCAGCGAGTACTGCAGCGCGCCGTTTTTCATGTGCAAAGTTCAGGCAAGCAGGAAGTCACGGGCGCGAACCTGTTAGTTGCTATTTTTTCTGAGCAGGAATCACAAGCGGTCTACTTTTTAAAAACCCAAGACGTATCGCGCCTCGATGTCGTGAATTTTATTACGCATGGCATCGGCAAGGATGGCGAAGAGACTGCTGACCACAGCGAAGCCTCAGCTGAAGCTGAGGAACAGGGCGGCGCGGAGAAGCGGCCGCTGGATGCCTATACCACCAACCTCAATGCTGAGGCGGAGGCAGGGCGCATTGATCCCCTGATTGGCCGGCTGAACGAAGTGGAGCGCGTCGCACAAATCTTAGCCCGTCGCCGGAAGAACAATCCGTTGCTCGTGGGAGAGTCTGGGGTAGGAAAAACCGCGATTGCCGAAGGCTTGGCAAAGATGATTGTGGACGGTGAGGTGCCCGACACGCTCAAAGAATCGGTCGTGTATTCACTGGACTTAGGAGCATTGCTTGCCGGTACCAAATATCGCGGCGACTTTGAGAAGCGCCTCAAAGGCCTGCTTGCGAATCTCAGCGAGAGTGAGCACGCCATTCTGTTTATCGATGAGATCCATACCATTATTGGTGCCGGGGCCGCCTCGGGCGGCGTCATGGACGCCAGTAACCTCCTCAAGCCGCTGCTGGCATCGGGCAAGATGCGCTGTATAGGCTCGACCACCTATGCGGAATATCGGGGGATTTTCGACAAAGACAAGGCGCTTAGCCGACGATTCCAGAAGGTTGACGTTCTCGAGCCCTCCGTCGAGGACGCCTATAAAATTCTCAAGGGCCTCAAGTCGCGTTTTGAGGCGCATCACAACCTCCGTTATACCGACAAAGCGCTGCGGGTGGCATCCGAGATGGCCGCACGTTACATCACAGATCGCTTTTTGCCAGACAAGGCGATCGACGTCATCGACGAAGCCGGGGCATTTCAACAGCTTCAGGCGCCGAGCAAACGCAAAAAGGTCCTTGGCCCGGGTGACATCGAGGCGATCGTTGCGAAGATCGCGCGCATTCCCCCGAAGACGGTCAGTAGCGACGACAAGGCGCTGCTGGGTAAGCTTGAAGGGAATCTCAAGATGACCGTTTTCGGCCAAGATGCCGCCGTCTCGCAAATGGTCGGCGCAATCAAGCTCGCGAGAGCTGGCCTGCGAGGCGGACAAAAGCCGATTGGGTCCTTCTTGCTGGCGGGGCCGACTGGCGTCGGCAAAACCGAACTGACACGCCAGCTTGCGCTGCAAATGGGTCTCGAGTTGCTTCGCTTCGATATGTCGGAATACATGGAGCGCCATACGGTCTCCCGCCTTATTGGGGCGCCACCCGGTTACGTGGGTTTCGATCAAGGCGGCTTATTGACTGACGCAGTCACCAAGCACCCGCACTCTGTGGTGCTGCTCGACGAGATCGAGAAAGCCCACCCAGAAGTGTTCAATCTGCTGCTGCAAGTGATGGACCACGGCACCTTGACTGACAACAACGGCCGCAAAGCCGATTTTCGTAATGTGATTCTCGTCATGACCACCAATGCCGGTGCGGAAAATGTCAGTCGGCGCTCAATCGGGTTCTCACTGCAGGATCACTCCACCGATTCGCTGGAGGCGATCAACCGCACGTTTACGCCAGAATTCAGGAATCGTCTCGACGCTATCGTACCGTTCGGTCCGCTTGGCGAGGATGTCATTCTTACCGTTGTCGACAAGTTTTTGACAGAGTTACAGAGTCAGCTGGATGAGCGCCAGGTGGTGATCGACGTCGATGAAGAGGCGCGTCTTTGGCTTGTTGAGCGTGGTTACGATGCGACGATGGGAGCGCGTCCCATGGAGCGGGTGATCCAGGAGCACATCAAAAAGCCATTAGCAGACATGGTGCTGTTTGGCGATTTGTCAAAAGGGGGTGCTGCCAGCGTTTCAGTTAACGCGGACCGGACTGCATTGACGATCGAAGCGAAGGTGCCCTCAGAGGCGGCAGTGGAGGCCTGATGCGTCCGGACCGGCAATTTGGCGGTCCGGTCAGGTCATCGAACGTTCACGGGCCGGCTCAGCGCTCGCGGTAAGTGATGCGACCCTTGGTGAGGTCGTACGGGGTTACTTCGACTCTCACCTTGTCGCCAGTCAGGATGCGGATGTAGTTCTTGCGCATCTTTCCGGAAATGTGCGCGGTTACCACATGCCCATTCTCCAGCTTGACGCGGAATGTTGTGTTGGGAAGGGTATCGACGATTTCCCCCTCCATTTCAATTTGATCTTCTTTCGCCATGCAGGCACTGCCTATCTGTGTAGAAAGGCCGGCACTGTATCGAAATCTGCGGTTCTAGGAAAGCGCTGAGAGGCTAACAAAGTACTTACCTAGCCGTATCGCCCGGATCCAGTAAATTCACCACGGCAGCGGTATCGGGGCTCGCCGTTTGCGCCTTTTTCTGTTGCTGCCATTGCCCGTCGACAAACAGCTCCAGTGGGGTGAAGCGAGACTTGTAAGCCATTTTGCGGCAACCGTCGATCCAGTAACCCAGATAAACGAAGGGCAGGCCCATCGATTTGGCTTCACGAATTTGTAGCAGTATCGCCTCGGTGCCGAGGCTCCGCTCGGGTTGGTCTGGGTCAAAAAACGTATAGATGGCGGCGAGCCCATCGAGCATCCTGTCCGCGACCGTTACTGCTACGAGTCGATTGCCTTGATAGAGCCGATAGTAGTTGGCGCAGCCCAGGCCATTATTCAAAAACGATTCGTACTGGTCGCGCTCCGGGGGATACATGTCGCCGTCGGCATGTCGTGACTCGATGTAGTAGCGATACAGTGCGTACGCCTCGTCGTCCTGTATCGACTCTGAACGCTCCACGCGCAAGTCTGCATTGCGCCGGTTAATGCGCCGTTGGGTTCTGCTCGGCGTGAATTCGGCGACTCGAACGCGGGAGGCAATGCATGCGCTGCAGCGCGTGCAATGCGGTCGGTACACGTGATCACCGGAACGCCGGAAGCCCAGGAGAGAAAGCTGGGTGTACAGCTCCTGACTGAGCTTCTGACGAGGGTCAACGAAAAGTGTCGTAGCCTCTTCGCCATCGAGATAAGAGCACCGATGGGGGAAGGTCGTATAGACCTTAATTTCACGTAATGATGCGGTCACAGAAGGTCCATCGCGTATCGCGGCACGCGCTTTCCTAGCCGCTTATCAAGGGGAGCTGGCTCCTTGGGTAACAGGCAGCGAGGATTTGATAGGATTGAGGCCATTGGTTCCTTTATAACGCCCCGTAGCGTTTTTTCAAAGCCTTCTCGCGACATAGGGGTAGCCCCGAGCGACGCCAGATGTGGATTGTGCACCTGGCAGTCGATCACATCGATGTCATTTTCGAGGCAGAGACGGGCGAGAGCAGTAAAGGCGGCTTTTGATGCATCAGTCACACGGCTGAACATCGACTCGCCAAAGAAAATGCGGCCCAGCAATATTCCATATAGGCCGCCAATCAATTCTCCGCGACCTCTTATCTCAATCGAGTGCGCGACCCCGAGTTCATGTAGCTGAACGTAAGCGGCCTGCATGTCGGGCGTGATCCAGGTACCCGGTTCGCGCTGATTGCGGGGGGCAGCGGCGCAGGCCGAGACGACTTCTGAAAACCCCCGATCATACGTGATGGTCCAGTCACATTTTTTTAGGGTCCTGCATAGCGACCTGCTGGTGTGCACTTGCTCTGGGAAAAGCACGAGTCTTGGGTTGGGGGTCCACCAAAGGATGTCCTGATCCGGCTCAAACCAAGGAAAAATCCCCTGTGCGTAGGCACATAACAACGTCTCCGGCGTGAGATCCCCCCCGATGGCCAGTAGGCCATTGGGCTCATCGAGCGCTTGTGATGTCGGTGGGAACGGGTTGGGTAGCAACGTTAGCCCTGATCGATGCCATCGAGGTACTTTTCGGCGTCCAGCGCTGCCATGCAGCCGAATCCTGCCGAGGTAATGGCCTGGCGATAGATGTGGTCTGCAACATCTCCCGCTGCGAAAACACCAGGCACGCTGGTGTGAGTTGCTGACCCTTCGGTGCCGGAATTAACGACCAGATAGCCGCCGGCCATCTCGAGCTGCCCCGCAAACAAATCCGTGTTGGGCTTGTGGCCAATGGCAATGAAAACGCCAGAAAGGTCGAGTGTCTGCGTTGCTTCGTTATCGAAGGCTGAGCGCATTCGGACACCGGTCACCCCTGCATTATCACCGAGGACCTCGTCCAGCGTTTGGTGCCAGTGGAGCACAACCTTGCCTTCGCTGGCGCGTTGCATGAGCCGGTCCTGCAGAATTTTTTCTGCCCTCAGGGTGTCGCGCCGATGGATCAGGTGCACTTTGGCGCATAAATTACTCAGGTAGAGTGCTTCCTCGACCGCCGTGTTGCCGCCGCCCACAACGGCCACTTCCTGATTGCGATAAAAAAATCCGTCGCATGTCGCGCAGGCGCTGACGCCTTTGCCCATAAAGGCGGTTTCGGAGGGGAGGCCCAGATACTGTGCCGAGGCACCTGTCGCAATAATCAATGCATCGCAGCTATACGAATGCGTGCCCCGTAGCTGAAATGGCCGGGTTGAGAGATCAACCGATTCGATGTGATCAAACAGGATTGCCGCTTCGAGTCGTTCGACGTGTGCTTGCATCTGTTGCATTAACTGAGGGCCCTGCAGGTCGTGCGGCCCGCCCGGCCAGTTTTCCACCTCAGTGGTGGTGGTTAGCTGGCCGCCTTGCTGCAACCCGGTAATGACGACCGGTGCAAGGTTGGCGCGAGCGGCGTAAACAGCGGCCGTATAGCCTGCGGGACCCGAGCCCAAAATAATGAGGCGGTGGTGTGAAGCGTCACTCATGAAGGATTTCCGTTACGACGTGGGTGCCCGCGGATGCGACCATAAGAGAAGCGTAGCGCAGGACCACTCGAGAGGCCAGCTTTGGCAAGTTTATGCAATTGCACGAGTCTTTAATTGAGACATAAACCTCTGAATTTGCGGTTGATTGCCTGCCGTGCCCAACGGTCGTGTGTGCTAGCATAGGGATTTCACGAGGTGGTTACGAGTCGTGGCAAACAAGACAACAGCAACGCCCAGAACCGGAGCTGCAGAGCAAGCCTCGGGTCGCCGGCGGCTCCGCGATGTGCTGTTTATCGCGGTGGGGGCTGCCTGTCTTTTCGTATTAATGTCTTTGTTGACCTATAACGATCTCGACCCTGGCTGGTCGGCCAGCGGTACCGGCGCTGACATACAAAATCTCGGTGGCATTACCGGGGCGTTTCTCGCCGATATTTTCTTTTCGCTCATTGGCTCAGCGGCCTACTTGGTGCCTCTGTTGCTCGCCTATCGCGCGGTATCGCTGCTCTTCGCGGTTGACGATCATGCGCCTGTCGACTGGCAGCTGCTTGGCCTTCGAGCGTTGGGCTTGCTGTTGGTGGTGGTGGCCGCGACGGCGTTGCGCGCACTGAATGACTTCGGAGACTCTGGTCTGCCGCAAGGTGCCGGCGGCATTTTGGGCGCCGCTATCGGTGCAGGTTTCGATCAAGCGTTCAATCCGGTCGGTGCTCGCTTGGTGCTGGTGACCTTATTTTTACTTGGGCTGACCGTGTTCGCCGACATCAGTTGGCTCAAGGTGGTGGATTGGCTAGGGCAACGGGTAATTCAGGGAGTCAGCGCCCTCTACCAAGGCAGTCTGACGCGGCTGGATGAGCTCAAGGATCGCAGAGCACGAGACAAGCAGCTCGAGGAACGCAAAGTTCAGATAGAAGCGCACGTGGCGCAGGAGAAAAAGCGCGCGCCGCCCAAAATTAAGCCTCCGAAAATCACGCCGGCCCCGGGCGCCCGTGCAGAGCAAGAAAAGCAAAAGCCGCTGTTCGATATCCCTGTTTCTGGAGAGTTGCCGCCGCTCGATCTGCTGGATCCCCGCAGTGATGTGGGGCAACGTGGCTACTCCGCGGATGAGCTCGAGTCTTTGTCGCGATTACTTGAGCTGAAACTCAAAGACTTTGGGGTCATTGCTGAAGTGGTTGCGGTTTACCCCGGCCCAGTTGTGACCCGCTTTGAAATCCAGCCGGCGGCGGGCGTCAAGGTATCGAGAATATCCAACCTGGCTAAAGATCTGGCTCGATCGCTGGCCGTGATCTCTGTGCGCGTTGTGGAAGTGATTCCCGGGAAGAGTGTCGTGGGTATCGAGATCCCCAACGCGGATCGTCAAACAGTGAACTTTAAGGATGTGCTGGCGTCGCGAACCTTTGATGACTCCAAATCTCCGCTGACATTGGCTTTGGGACACGATATTGCCGGCGCCCCGGTCGTTGCGGATCTGGGCAAAATGCCGCACGTGCTGGTCGCCGGTACGACCGGCTCGGGGAAGTCAGTCGGCGTGAATTGCATGTTGGTAAGCCTGCTGTACAAGGCAACTCCAGCGGATGTGCGCCTAATTCTTGTAGACCCGAAAATGTTAGAGCTTTCTGTTTATGACGGCATCCCGCATTTGCTCACGCCGGTGATTACCGACATGAAAGATGCGGCGAACGGTTTGCGTTGGTGCGTCGCAGAAATGGAGCGCCGCTACAAGCTGATGTCGCTCTTGGGGGTTCGCAACCTGCAGGGCTACAACCGCAAGGTCCTGGACGCCGAAAAACAAGGCAATCCCATTCCAGATCCTATGTGGAAACCGGATCCCGTGTTGGAGATGACGGGTGAGGCGCAGGAAGCGCCGATGCTGGAGAAATTGCCGAGCATCGTCGTGGTGATTGATGAGTTCGCTGACATGATGATGATTGTCGGCAAGAAAGTCGAAGAGCTGATCGCGCGGATCGCGCAAAAAGCACGAGCAGCCGGTATTCATTTGGTGCTGGCAACGCAGCGGCCGTCGGTTGACGTGATCACCGGCTTGATTAAAGCGAACATTCCCTCGCGCATCGCGTTTTCGGTCAGCTCCAAAGTGGATTCCCGGACCATTCTGGACCAGGGTGGGGCGGATCAGCTGCTGGGTTACGGCGATATGTTGTATTTGCCTGCGGGATCTAGCGTCCCTGTCAGAGTACACGGTGCATTTTGTTCCGATGACGAAGTGCATCGTGTGGTCGCCGACTGGAAGCGCCGCGGTGATCCGCAATACCTCGATGGACTGCTGGATGAGGGTGGGCAGACGCCGGTGACCGCACACGAGATACAGTCCGCCAATTCGGACGAGGACGATCCGGAGTCCGACGCCTTATATGACGAGGCGGTCGATTACGTTTGTCGGAGCCGACGCGCATCGATTTCCTCAGTTCAGCGCAAGCTTCGTATTGGTTACAACCGTGCTGCCAGGCTCATTGAAACCATGGAAGCAGCGGGTGTGGTGTCCGAGATGGGCAGCAATGGCCAGCGTGAAGTTTTGGCGCCGGCGCCACCGGAAGAGTAACGCGTGTCTTTTAAACAACTGGCCTCCGTGTTTGCGCTTATTGCCAGCGCCGCACAGGCCGACGTTCTGGACGACCTGCTTGAGCAGGAAACCATGGCAGGACGATTTACTCAGGAGATTGTTGCCGCAGATGGCACGCTGCTAGAGTCTTCTGCGGGCTCCTTTCGTCTCATGAAGCCAGACTATCTGTGGTGGCAGATCGAGACGCCGGATCGGCAGCTTTTGGTGACTTCGAGCGATACGCTGACGCAAATCGATTGGGATTTGGAGGTGCGCAGTACTCGCGATATGGCTGACATGGACAAGGGTCCATTCTACTACCTGCTGACCTCGCGCTCAGACATTGAGGCTGCGTTTGACGTCGGTGTTGAGGGGGCCGCGGTGCTACTGACTCCACGAGAATCGACGTCGCTGTATCAACGCATTTTGATCGAGAAAGACACGGCGGCGGGATGGCGACTGAGGATAACCGATCGCGGCGACCAGGCGCTCGAGATCAAGTTGTTGCCTGAAAAGACTATTGCGCTGTCACCCGCGGATTTTGTCGCGCCGGATACGCCGTTCTAGTGTGATCACTGATCGCGATGAGTCAAGTGCCTGATCTATTTGAAAGCAGCCCTGTCGACACCGCGCCGCTCGCGGCCAAGATGCGGCCGCAAACCCTCGATGAGGTCGTAGGGCAACAGCATTTACTGGCTCCCGAACTGCCGCTCAGACAGACTATCGAAACCGGCAAGCTGCGTTCTTTCATCTTGTGGGGTCCCCCGGGGGTGGGTAAAACCAGCATCGCCCGTCTGGTTTCGCGCTATAGCGACGCGCTGTTTTTGCCAGTGTCGGCTGTGTTTTCCGGTGTAAAAGATATTCGAGCGGCGCTCGATCAAGCTCGGGTGGGTCAATCCCAGGGCAAGCGCGCAGTCTTATTTGTGGATGAGGTCCATCGCTTCAACAAGAGTCAGCAGGATGCGTTCTTGCCCTATATCGAGGACGGCACCATTTGTTTCATTGGGGCGACGACCGAGAATCCCTCATTTGAAGTGAACAACGCACTGCTGTCGCGCTTGCGGGTGTATCGGCTTCAGCCAGTCTCTGAGCCGGATCTCGAAAGCTTGTTGCAGCGCGCTCGGTCACGACACTTCCCTGAAATTAACGCAAGCGATGCCTTTATCTCGGGTATTGCCAGATTGGCCGATGGTGACGTGCGGCAGTCGCTCAATCTCCTGGAGCTGTCGGTGGATATGCTTGGCGAGGTGGGTGGTGACACACTAGAAGAAACGTTGCTCGGGCCTTTGGCGGAGAGTGGCGCGCGCCGATTCGACAAGGGGGGTGACACGTTTTTCGATCAGATCAGCGCGTTGCACAAATCAGTCCGAGGGTCGGATCCTGACGCGGCGCTTTACTGGTTCGCCAGAATGCTCGACGGCGGCTGCGATCCCTTGTATGTCGGTCGCAGGTGCGTTCGCATGGCCTCTGAAGACATTGGTATAGCTGACCCGAGAGCGTTGCAGCTCGCCCTTGATGCGGTGGCGGTTCAAGAGCGTCTAGGTAGTCCAGAGGGTGAGCTCGCCCTGGCCCAGGCAGTGGTGTATCTCGCCTGCGCGGCAAAAAGCAACGCGGTGTACCGGGCATTTGCCGCCGCCCGCGATAGTGCGAAAACCACAGGGTCTCTCGATGTGCCGCTGCATATGCGCAATGCCCCCACGCAACTGATGAAGCAGGCGGGCTTCGGTCGTGAATACCGCTATGCGCACGATGAGCCCGGCGCCTTTGCAGCGGGGGTAAGTTACTTTCCCGACGAAATGGCGCCGGTAAGGTTTTACGAACCCACTGATCGTGGGCTGGAGCGTCAGATCGCTGAAAAACTCGCGCATCTCAGATCACTTAATCGCCAGGCCAGTGGGGAGGAGGGGTCATGACGTTCACTTATGGGCTCGCGGTTGCGGTCGGCGGTGCGATGGGGGCTCTCGCGCGGGCAGGAATCGGGGCTGTGTTGCCGCCCGCCGCTGGATTCCCCTTCGCGACTTTTAGCGTCAATGTCTTAGGGTCGCTCGCCATTGGCGTCTGTTGGGCCGCGACGAGCCGATGGCAGATTGACCCCATCGTGACCGCGTTTCTCATGACGGGCCTGCTCGGTGGTTTCACTACGTTTTCCACGTTTTCTCTGGATTCATTGCAGCTACTGATGGACGGACACTACGCCACAGCTCTCGCGTACATGTTGCTCAGCGTTACTGTGTGCATCGCCGGCACCGCGATCGGCATTTGGTTAATGCGTTTTGTGGCGTAACCAATTGAAGACGGCACTCGAGGTCCGATACTCGAGGAATTCGGGTAAACTCGCGCCCCGTACAGTGGGGTATTTTTTCGATGCTTGATATAAAAATCATCCGTCAGCAGCCGGATCTGGTGCTTGCCGCGCTCGGTAAGCGCGGAGTGACCTTTGACCTTGCCGGTTTTGAGGCGCTGGATGCCCGCCGAAAGGCTGCGGATGTCCGGGCTCAAGGTTTACTCGCCGAGCGTAAGTCAGCTTCCAAAAAAATCGGTGAGCTGGTCTCGCAGGGGCACTCCGTTGACGACGCCAAAGCGGAAGTAGAGGAAGTCCTCGCGCGGCTTGCCGAGGAGCTTGAGTCCGCGACCGCCGAGGCCGAGTTGGTTCAGGGCGCATTGGATACGCTACTCAAGGAGACACCCAATCTGCCCGATGAATGCGTGCCGATGGGGCAGACAGAGCACGACAACAAAGAGGTCCTACGCTGGGGCGAACCTACCGCGTTTGCCTTTGAACCCAAGGATCACGTGGACTTGGGAGAAGGGCTGGCGCAGATCGATATGGAAACGGCAGGTCAAATCGCCGGGGCGCGCTTTTCCTTGCTGAAGGGCGATCTTGCTCGACTGCATCGGGCCCTCACCCAGTTCATGTTGGACCAGCACACGCAGGCTCACGGTTACACTGAAGTCTACGTGCCCTACTTGGTGAATGAGGCATCACTTATGGGTACAGGCCAGCTGCCGAAGTTCGCTCAGGACCTATTCAGAATCGAAGGGGAGCAGGGGTTTTATCTCGCGCCGACCGCAGAGGTGCCTGTGACTAACATCGCACGAGATAAGCTATATGAAGCAGAGGCGATAGGCGATGCTGGACTCAAGTTTGTTGCGCACACGCCGTGTTTCAGGAGCGAGGCCGGCAGCTACGGCCGTGATACGCGCGGTTTGATTCGGCAACACCAGTTCGAGAAGGTTGAGCTGGTGCAAATTGTCCCGCCCGGGCAATCGGAGGCTGCGCTCGAGTCGCTGACGGGGCATGCTGAAGCGATTCTTCAGGCACTCGAGCTGCCTTATAGAAAGGTTATGTTGTGCGGTGGGGACCTAGGGTTTAGTGCCGCGTTGACCTACGATCTCGAGGTTTGGTTGCCCGGCCAATCGGCCTATCGGGAGATCTCCAGCTGCTCCAATTTCCGTGATTTCCAAGCGCGCCGATTGCAGGCACGCTGGCGAAATCCCGAAACCGGTAAACCCGAGTTGTTACACACGCTGAACGGCTCGGGGCTGGCGGTGGGGCGAACCCTGGTGGCGGTACTGGAAAATTACCAGCTACCGGATGGCAGCATCGCTATTCCGCCGGCGCTCCAGGGGTATCTGGGCGGACAGCAAAAAATTCAGGCGTAGAGTGCGCTGTTAGCGAGCTCGACCGGCAATGCTGGTATCGGGCCTTAGCGAGATGGCGTCGATCAATATCCGACCTGCCTCCAGTAGCAACACGTCAGCGGACTCCTCTGCTTCGTTGCTCGTGTCATCAGTCTGGCCGTCGGCGGAGGCGTCATCGATCGCAACGGCAATGTCGTCCAGCGGTTCGCTCTCTTCATCAAAGCTTGTCAGCGGCTCGAGACCTTTGGCGAGGCGACGCTTATTTTCTATAGCCAGCGCTTTGGCTTCCTGCTCATCCCGCATCGCAATGCGACCGGTCTCTTGCAGGGGGAGTGCACTGATGCTGCGCGCCTCCTGCGCTGCGAGCGCGCGTTCCTCGAGGTACAGATAATCGGGGTCATTCGCGGCGCGCCGTTCGTGGAGCGTGGTCAGCGTTGGCAGGATGGCGCTGTAATCCGAATAGCGATTGAAACGAGCCGGGGCTATCTGGTCCCAAGACAGCGCATTGTCCAACGCGCTTTCTCCTATCTGCGTCGGATCAAACAGTGAGGGGAATTCGATATCCGGAATCACGCCACGATGCTGGGTGCTATCCCCAGAGATACGATAGAACTTGCTCTCTGTGATTTTTAATTGGCCCTCTTGCAATGGCAGTAAAGACTGCACGGTACCTTTGCCGAAGGAGCGCTCGCCGACGATGACCCCGCGTCCGTAGTCTTGGATAGCGCCCGCGAAAATTTCGGAGGCCGAGGCGCTCAAGCGATTGATGATGACCGCCACTGGCCCTTCGTAGTAGCTCGAACGGCGACGTTTGCCATCACGCCAAACGCGGCTCTCTGCAGACCGGATCTGCACAGTGGGGCCGAATTCAATGAATAGACCGGTGAGCTGGTTCGCTTCTTGAAGAGAGCCGCCACCATTATCGCGCAGGTCAATGACAAGCCCCTCTACGCCCTCGGCGACCAATTCATCGATGAGCTTTTGTACGTCACGGGTGGTCGATCGGTAGTCTTTATTACCCGCTCGATAACCTTCGAAATCGATGTAAAAAGCGGGTATGTCGATGACGCCGACGCGATGCGTCTGGTCGGCTGCATCAGTAAATTCGATAATGTCTTTCTGGGCCGCCTGCTCTTCGAGCTTGACCTCATTTCGCTTGATAGCGACGACCTTGCGTTGCTCCATTTTTGCCTTGCCTGGTATCACCTCCAGTCGAACTGTGGTGTCACGTGGGCCGCGAATCAGGTCAACAACCTCATCGAGACGCCATCCCACAACGTCCTCCACTGGCCCATCTTCTCCCTGGCCGACACCGATAATCAGGTCGGACGGTTTCAATTCGCCTTGCTTGTCAGCAGGCCCAGCGGGTACAAGCCGAGTGACCTTCGCGTATTCGTCATCGATCTGCAAAATGGCGCCAATGCCCTCAAATGACAGGCTCATATTGATATCGAAGTTTTCTGCGCGACGCGGCGAGAAGTAATTAGTGTGAGGGTCATACTGCTCTGCCAGTGTATTGGCGTAGATCTGGAATACGTCCTGCGCGTTATATTGATCGAAACGACTTAACTGGTTTCGATAGCGTTTCTCGAGAGTGCCGGGGATGTCTTCGTCCGCCTTGCCCGCGAGCTTCAGGCTGAGCGCTTGGTTTTTTAAGCGTTTGCGCCAGCGATCATCCAGCTCCTCCGCATTTGTTGCCCAAGGCATGGTGGAGTGATCGATAACAAGATATTCCTCGACGTCGTAATCAAAGCGCTCCAGGGTGTCGGGTAGCGTGTCGACAATGCGGTTCAGCCGCAATTCCAACTTCGTTTGATAGCGGTTAAACATCGTAAAAGCAGGGTTGAGATCCCCTCGACGACCGGCATTGTCGAGCTCGAGACGCCATTCGCTGAACTCCGCGATATCATCGGCATCGAAAAACATACGCTGGGGATCCAGTGCGTCCAGATAAGCGGCGAAGTGCTGCGCCGAGAGGCCATCGTCATAACGGCGCGACGCGTAATGCCGCTCTTCGATAACCTCGACTAATTCTTTGAGCGTGCTGGATTGCTGCGCTGTGGGTGAGAGAGCGCCAGCAAGAGGTGAAATCAGGACTGCGAGCAACGTCGCAGTGCGAAGCGGAGGTGGAGTCATAGATTGGAGCAACGCGCAGTCTCCCGATGTCGTCTGACTAATTTCAGAGATGAAACCATAAGCGACTTAGAAAGAATGACCAAATCGAAGATACAGTGCCTCATTGTCATTTTTACCTTTCGCCAACTCTAGCCGGATCACGATTGATGCCTCTTTTTTCAGCATATAAGACAGCCCAAAGCCTGCTGACGGATAGACCGCATCGCCGCAGGAAAGGCTGCGTTGGGCGATATCATGCCCATAAAGGCAACCCACGCCGGCAAACGCGACAACGCCGAAGCCACCGCTGAGGGGAATTCGGCCATCGACAAGCACATGAGAGTACCGCGTGGCCAGATAGTTCCCGACGGTGTACCCCGGTAGCGATACCGAGGAGTAGCCAGACAACGGCGCGTCGTTGGTTAGACGTCCTTTTATCTGTACGCCGATGACGGCAGCCTGCGGCGCGCGTGTTGAGGTCAGCGCCCTGGAGGTGGTGTACCAGTTCATTTGCGCGTAGCCCACATCAAACGAAGATTCGCCCCCCAGGCTTTCGCGGTAAGCGAAGTTGTGCAGGGTAAATCGATGTCCGCTACTGGGGTCGCGCTGATGGTTTGTAGCGTCATGCTCCAGCACGAGCCCAATACCGATTGCGTCGAAGCCCGATAGACCGATCTGGTTCAGAAGGCCATTGAGTGCGCCATCGGCACCGATCACATAATTGGTGCTCACCGCCTGAGCGCCGGCAAACCAACCACCTGCAGACAGACGTGTCAGATAACGAAAGCCGACCGTGTGAACGCTATCTCTGGTCTCGGCGGATTGGCCCGATCCCAAAAAGTCGTCATATTCGTTGTTCACCTCGGCGGTCGCCGCCAACAGAGCCAGACGATGGCCATCGCCGCCCCAGTAAAGCTGGCTGAACAACGCTAGCGTGCTGGAATCCGTATCACTGTACGTCGCCGAGAGACCCGTCATAGAGGGTGTTGAGCGAGCATCGAGTTGCTTTAAATACGCCGCCAACACGCCAACCTCGGCGCCTAACTTCGGATTGGAAGAGACGGTTGGAGTGATGAGCCACGGCTTTTCGGGCGCAGCGCCAGCTGGTTCGGCGAGACGCTCGGATTCTTCCGCGATAACTCCGCATGGCAACCCAGAAATGGCAAGCAGGGTTGCTTGCCGCATGACTCGGACAACACTGAGTGGAGGCGCAAGGCGATGACGCCGGCTTGTCACTATATTCATCGTTTGGGATAAACCAGAGGGGCGGGTGCACTATAGCGCCCTCAGTCGCAGATCAGGCCGGACGTGCCCAGTAGGTCCTAGAGTCTGGTGCTGACTCGCACCGAACCGAGGCAGCGCTTATTAGCCCTCGAGTATGGGCCCGCTAGCCTTTCCCTGCGCATCGATCATGAGCCAGGGGAGGCCCGACGCATTTAGCCAGTGATCTGCAAGCCCTGCTTTGAGGCAAGCGATTGTGGCGACCGCTCCCGCTGTCAGGCAGTGTTGATCAATGACCGTCACGCTACTGGGCCCGCTCACCGGCCAACCGGTCATTGGATCTAAGAAATGTCCGTAGGTATGTCCGTTGTGGGTTATTCGCCGCGCGTAGTCGCCACTGGTGGCGACCGCCGCATCAACAAGGCTGACTGCACGAATTGGGGGGCCGCCGTCGGGAGCTTGAATTGCGATTTGCCACGGCTGTCCCGATGCTTGCCGACCTAGGGTCGCCACGTCCCCCGCCAGTTCGATCATGGCTGACTCGATGTTGCAATCACGCAAGAATTGCAAAGCCGCATCTGCCGCGTATTCTTTGACCAGCCCACCCAAGTCGATTTCCATGCCTGCGACGGGCAGCCTGATGGTATTGCCGAGGCGCTCGACGTGCTGCCAGCCGACCAACGGCAGTAATGCCTCGATGCGCTCAGGGTCCGCGATGGATCCCATCCGAAAATCCCAGGCACGCCTGAGTACGCCTGACGTGATGTCAAACAGGCCGTCGGAGGCTTCCCACAGCTGCCCCGCCAAATCAAAGAGGGTCTCGGCTTCGGTGTCGAGCTCGGTGGCCTCTCCAGATCCAGCCCGCGCATTGATCAGGCTGACTAAGCTAGTGGGGTCGTATCGGCTATAGCGTCGCTCCAGCTGCTTAAGCAAATTGTCGACGCCGAGGGCCATATGCTCGTGCTTGCTTGCATTGGCGCTGTCGATGGCGAGCCTCGCGGGCCCGCCCATCACTTTGAATGTATGCTCAATGCGCGATGGGGTCTTAGTCAAAGCGCCAGGTCGCGGCAATAGCGGCACGCCAAAAATCGACCAGGGCAGGGGCGGCCTCACCGTCATACAGTCCCCAATCTGCGTCGCTTTGATAGCGCTCCGCTTCGAGTTCTAATGTCCAGTCGCCAATCGCCACAGACCACCGGGCTCCCAACGTTATCGCGCCATAGGAAGAGAGCCGATAGTCGTCCGCATAAAAGCGCGCCGCGCGATCGGCGACGACGTTGTAAAAGTCTGCCTGCCGCTGCGTGTAATAGCGGATGTAGGGCGTTAGCAAGCTAGCAGATAAATTTTGCGCCCAGGCGAGTTCCAGCGTGTGGGAGTCGCTACCCCAACTGTCCGCGTAGTAGCGGTAGTCTGCCTGCAGCGAGGCATCCGCGTTAATGAGGAACTGGCGGATGCCTGCCGAAAGGGCGATGCGCTCATGAGTGCCCGGGCGAGCATCGTTGAATTTGTATGGATCGCTCAGATATCCCTCGCTGTACGTGTAGTTAAGGCCAAACCGCATGACAGCCGTGCGTGACAGAATCTGCGAAACGCCGAAATAGCCAGACTGTGTATCGAGTTTTTCCTCGTCGATGAAAACCGGGATGACGCCCTGGGTGGGGTTGACCGTGTCTCGCGAGGAGCTCACCGCTACTGTCCAGGTGCGCGCGTCACTACTGGTGTTCCAAGACGCGTCGAGCGCCATTGCAATGGCCTCATAGTCGTCCTCATCTGAGTGCGTCACATTGAAGCCGGCGTTGCCGTCAGCCCAGAAGTAACGGGTCGTGACACCGACCTCAACGCGATTGTCCTGAATGCTCGCGCCGCTCATGATGACGCCGGGCTGACCCTCTTGGTTAATTCCTACAAACCAGGGCGAAGCACCGGTTTGGTAGTCGTTTTGGACATCGAGTGCCACTGACCAGGCGCTCCCTACGGGGGCTTCGATCCACAGCTGGGTCACATCGATATCGTAACGATCCCGGTCACCAAAGATCACTTTATCCTGAGCGATGCTGTCCTCGCTGTATCGCGAGTAGCGCAAACCGACCTCGGTAAAGGCAGGCGGTGCATCTGACCAGGCAGGTATTGCTTGATAGGCAGGCAATACCGCGAGCGTGCGACCAAGGCTTCGCAGAAGCGGGCTAGGCGGAGGCAGTCGATTCATGTGCCTTAGTTACAGCCGCAACCACCGCCGGCGGCGCCCGCGCCACCTGAAGAGGCCTCCTTGCTGGTGTAGACATGCCCTTTTAATCGCGCATGTCTCGCGTCGTGCTCCCACGCCATGCC
>CAYQUE010000022.1:0-10408 GCA_964420615.1 uncultured Alteromonadaceae bacterium
ACCACCCGAGATCAAGGATGATCTATGCACCTCGCTTTTGTTGCCACGCGGAGCCAAGCCGGTCTCAGCGCGCCGCCCATTACTGTCGAAGTCCATCTCAGCCACGGGCTGCCCGCTTTTCAGGTTGTTGGGCTGAGTGAATCCAGTACACGCGAAATTCGCAGTCGCGTGCGCAGCGCTATCATTAGCTCACACCTTAAATGGCCTGACTTTAATATCACCGTCAATCTCGCACCCACCGCAAACCGCAAGCACGGTGCGCGCTACGATCTGCCGATTGCGCTAGGTCTGCTGGTCGCCTCCAAGCAATTGCCGCGTGAATGCGTGACTAACCGAGAGTTTTTTGGGGAGCTGGGACTCGACGGCAGCCTCCGGTCCTTTCCGGGTGCGCTGAGCGCTGTGCTGGCTGCTACTCAAAGCGGCCATTGCTGCGGGGTCGCCAGAGACCGCGCCGATAAATTAGCGACCATCGAGGATAGCCGGTTGATCGCCGCAGCCGATCTGCTGACCCTATGCGGGTTACTGAAAACCCCCTCTCCTCCCCTCGCGACGCCAGAGGAAACGCTTGATGCGGCGCAGCCATCAACCACCCCCCTCGCCCAGTTACGAGGGCAACCGCTGCTGGCTCGCGCGCTAGAATTAGCCGCGGCCGGAGGCCACCACCTGATGATGATCGGCCCTCCCGGCGTCGGGAAGACCCTCGGGGCTTCGGCACTCCCCGGCTTGCTCCCCCAGCCCCACCGATCCGTGCTGCAGCAGCTACAACTATTGCACGATATCGTCGGCTCTTCTCCGCCGACGGAGCCTGCCTTTCGCGCCCCGCATCACTCAAGTAGCGTTGCTGCGTTGCTGGGTGGCACCGCCCAGGCGCTACCGGGAGAAATCTCCATGGCCCACGGCGGCGTCTTGTTCCTCGACGAGCTGGCCGAGTTTCCTCGGGCGGTACTGAATCAACTGCGACAACCCATGGAAAGCGGCGAAATCTGCATCAGCCGCGCGGAACACCAGCATCGGTATCCAGCCCGATTTCAGCTGGTGGCGGCAATGAATCCCTGCCCTTGTGGGCAAGCCGGAGGCGAAGAAGCACGCTGCCGATGCACGCCGGATGCCATCAGGCGCTACCGGCACAGCGTGTCTGGTCCTTTGATGGACCGCATTGATCTGCACATTACGCTGAGCCGGGTTGCCCCAGAACACCTGCTGAGCCCGGCAAACCAAGGCCATCACTCAGCCGATATCAAAAACCGAATTCATGCGGCGCGGGAACGCCAGCTGTCGCGGCAAAGCGAACTAAATCGCGACTTATCGGGAGACGACTTGCTAAGAGCATGTGCCCTCAGCAAGGCCACGCAGACTTGGTTTGTTAACGCCATAGAGACGCTGAAGCTATCAGCTAGGAGCGCCCATCGGCGCTTGCGCGTGGGTCGCACGTTGGCAGACTTGGAGGGTTGTGAGGCGGTCTCCACTGCCCACTTGCAGACCGCACTCTCTTTCAGGGAAACGTCGGGAATCGCCGATGCCGCAGGCGCTTAACGGCTGCTATCAACCATAAAGTCGACTGCGAGTCGGATTTCCTCGTCGGAACAATTGGCGCATCCACCGCGCGCAATCATACCGGTGCCAGCAACCCCGTTGATGCCGCTGTTATAGAGCGCGTCCATACCCTTGCCGATACGATCCGCCCAAGCGACTTGATCGCCTACTTTTGGCGCACCTGCGACACCAGCCGAGTGGCAGGCCATGCAAGCTGCGTTGTATACGTCCTCGCCAGAGCGCCCGGCACTCCCGGCGACCGCTCCGGCGTCTCCGCCGCAGGGTTCACCCTGCACACACACCTCGGAAAAAGGCTTGATCCTAGACTCGATGTCCGCGCGCTGCCGATCGGTCAGGTCGAGCGCATAAGCCGCCAAGGGGGCGAGCAATATCGTGAACAAAAACAGTCGCATGTTGCAATCTCCTACGGTTGGGGGCGGGAGTATAGCGGTTGCGAAATAGATCGAAAACCAAATCAGCGAGCGCCTTGAGCAAAGCTATAATCGAGCAATCTGACATAAGGACTCCACCATGCATTTATACACCTTTGACGCCGCCCCAAATCCCGCGCGCCTGCGGATGTTCATGGACTACAAGGGGATTACGCTAGATACCACGCAGGTCGATATCGGCACAGAAGAGCAATTGGGCGAGGCCTATCGGGCGATCGTGCCGGAAGCGACGGTACCCGCATTAGTACTTGATGACGGATCCGTCATCTGCGCGGTGATTGCGATCGTGCACCTGCTGGAAGAACTGCATCCAGAGCGGCCCCTGCTCGGACGCACGCCCGAGGAGCGCGCTCAGGTGCTCAACTGGAATCAGCGGTTATTCTTAGAGGTCTTCAGTCCGATTGCTGAGGCCTTTCGTAACGCCCACCCAAAATATGTTGACCGCGCGCTTCCCGGCCCCGCCAATGTCGCGCAAATCCCCGCCCTCGCAGAGCGCGGCAAAATGCGGCTGTTAGAGGGCTTCAAACTGCTGAATACGGTCTTGGCGAGCCGATCGTTCGTAGCGGGCGATGCGCTGTCTTTTGCAGACATCGATCTTCTGGCGGCGCTGGACTTTGCCGCATGGGGTGCCCGCATGGTGCCCGATGATTCTTTGCAGCACCTGCACCGCTGGCGCGAGGAGGCAAAGCGCGCGTTGCAGGGGTGATGGCGAGACGCCTACTGCTGTTCAGCTTGCTCGCGCTGAGCAGTTGCACCAAGGCACCGGTCGGTGTTGAGTCCCTTGATGTTTATCTCGAGCGGCTATCGGGGGCGGTCGATATGCCCCTACCGCCTGCCCGGGTTAGCAGGGATGCGCCGGGACTGCCCCCAGCGCCGAGGTCCTCAATAGCGCCCTCGACACAGATCGATCTGATCGACTTTTTGTCGCTATCCGGGTGTGCGTTGCAGGTCAATCTTGGCCGTCGTAATAGTCAGCTAGGACGGACAGCATCGCCCTCACAGCGACTGATTCTGGACCTTGAGTTTCTTGAGCTGGCGCCAGACTGTGCCGCGCTGCTGCGTCAACGCGGCGATGATACGCTGGCCGACACACTGGATCAGGCCAGCGAACAGCGCCGCCAACAATTACCCCAGTCGATTTATGAGGCTATCCTCGCGGGCGTGGAATGGCAGTCTTTCTGGGCGTCACCCACGAGGTTGGGCCACTACCCCGCACATACCGGGAGCGAGGTGAGCGAGGCACTCAGCCAACTCACGGCCCTGAGCCAGCGCTGGCTCGATGGCGATTGGCGCGCCAGCAATCGAGAATTCGAACTGTTGCTGAGTGCACTGCGCGCCGGTGACGGTGGTGCACTCATGGTAGCGAGCGCCATGGTCCATCGGGCTCTCGAGCGCGCCAATCAACTCTTGGTGCGCACCCGCCAGGAGAAACCGCTCTGCCCCTTCGGTCAGGTGACCCCAAGAGCAGAGGCACTGCAACGTGTCGTGCAACGGTTTTTTGTCGGCGGCGTACAGCCGTGGTTGGTAAAACTGCGTCAACGGAAAGAGCTGCTGTCAGCGCCAGTCACTGAACTAGAGAATACGGTGCACGGAGTACAGTCTCCGCAATACCGCGACTGGGTCAATGAGCGCGACGCCCTACTTGAGGGTCAGACCGAGGCGATCAAAACACACGTCCGGGCGATCCAAGTGACGCTCGCTCAATGCGAGTCGGGCGGCGACACCCAGCTTGGCGCGCAAGTTCGCGGTTAACGTGTCGCCTTTTGGTTTTGTCTGCGTCACGCTTTGTGTTTAGTTAGGGCCAGCGCAACCACGCTCGGGCTGGCAGGGCGCCGAAACCCTGCTACATTGTCCGAGAACCGTCAGGTTTTTTGGAGAAAGATATGAGATCAATGCGTCTAATTATGGCCGGCGTCATGACCTTCACGCTCGCCGCTTGTGCGACCAAACCACCCGAGCCGGTTGTCGACTTCGCGCCAAACTATGACTTCAGTCAGTCAAAAACCATTGGCTTTTACGCGCTCAGCGGGGAAGTCACCGGCAATAATCCGACCGAATTGACTGATTTCCAACGCGATCGTATTGACGCTGCGTTAAAGACAGCACTGGAAGCGAAGGGCTTCACATTTGTCGATAACACCGCTGATGCGGACCTGCTTCTAACGTGGCACCTGAATCTGATGGAGAAGACGGACGTTAAGACGTACAACAACCCTTCCTACGGTGCATCAGTAGGCTATAGTCGCTACAACCGCTACGCCATGTACAACTGCTACAACTGTATGAACCAGACCGATGTGCGCGTCACCGAGTACACGCAGGGAACCTTCATTATCGACATGATTGATCCTGCCGCAAACGCCTCGATATGGCGCAGTGTGACCCAATCCAAACTCAAAGAAGAAACTATTCGCGATCAAGCCGCGCTGGATAGTGCGGCAGCGCGTGTGCTTGGCGGCTTTCCTCCACTCTGACGTCGACCCAGCGACGCCCCAGCGTTAATCACCCGAGCTGCGGCCAACGCCGCAACCCGGATCGCTTCTCGATTTAGGACCGCTACGATAGGTCACTACCCCCAAGGGGGCACTTGAGGGCATTGCGCCGGGCGCCTACTCTGACACCTTAAGCCCGAGGTTCAGTCGATGAAGGTCATTACCAGCAAAGCACTACCGAGCCTGTGTCCGATTCAGGGACGCGCCAGTCGCCATGCGCGCGTCGGCCTGGTACAGACGCGGTGGTACGAATCCCCCGAAGTGCATCGACAGCAGCTTCATGACGGCGTCAGCCGCTGTGCTGAGGCCGGCGCCGAGATCGTATTCCTACCCGAGCTCACTTTAAGCCGCTACCCCGCCGACACTCAGCCGCAGAGGGAGGCCGACGCTACCGCGGAGGATCTTGCCGAGGGTCCTAGCGTTACCTTTGCAAAAACGCTGGCGCGAGAGTGTGACGTGCACCTGCAGATTTCTTTGTTCGAGCGCTCTGGCGCGGCTGACAAGCGCGGTCTGAATACCTCCGTTATTGTGGATCCAAGCGGGCACTTGGTCGGGCGAACGCGCAAGCTCCACATTCCCGTGACTGAGGGTTATTTTGAAGACCAGTATTTCGCCGAGGGACCTGCTGAGGACCCCTACCCCGTGCATACGCTGGCACTGGATGGAGAGGACCTGCGGGTGGGTAACCCTACCTGCTGGGATGAATGGTTCCCTGAAGTCCCCCGTTGTTACGCCCTCGCCGGCGCCGATCTACTGTGTTACCCCACGGCCATCGGCTCAGAGCCCGACTTCCCCGACTTCGATACTGCGCCACTGTTACGACAGGTCATCATCGGGCACGCGGTGGCCAACGGGTTATTCATCGCGGTACCGAATCGCTTTGGCGCCGAGGGTTTGATTACCTTTTATGGAACGAGTTGCTTGATCGACCCCTTTGGCCGCGTGGTCGTGGAAGCACCTAGGGATGAAGCCGCCGCCTTGGTGGCCGAGATCGACCTGGGGCTCAGGGAGGATTGGCTAACGTTGTTTCCTTTCTTTGCGACACGGCGCCCAGACACCTATGGGAGTCTGACGCTCGAACGAACCAATCCTCGTCTGGCGGACGGCCGGGCACGTGACGGAGGCATTCCGGGTATCGCTTCATGAGCCGCACCCGCAGCATGCCCCCGGAGTGGTCACCGCACACCGCAACCTGGATGGGGTTTCCTCGCGATAGCTACGCCGAATCGGGCTTGACCCGCGAGGCGGCGCAGTCCGCCTGGGCGAGCGTCGCCAATGCGATCTATGAATACGAACCCGTCAACATGCTGTGCCATCACGAAGATGTTGGGGCAGCGAAGTCCATGCTCTCCGAAGGCGTCGAATTGATACCCGTCGCACTGAATGACGCGTGGCTCAGAGACATCGGCCCCACTTTTGTTGTCGAGGACGACTCTTTGGTCGCAATCGACTGGCAGTTCAATGGCTGGGGAGGCAATACCGAGCTCGAGTGGTCCCTAGACGATGCCATCGCCACGCAAATTGCGAAGCTAGTCGATGTCCCGGTGGAGCGAGCAGATATTGTCAATGAGGGTGGCGGCATCCATGTCGATGGTCGAGGCACCGTCCTGTTGACCGATACCGTGCAGTTGGATCCACGCCGTAACCCGGGACACGATCGCGACGGCATTACCAACCGCATCCATGCGGCACTGGGTACTGATAAAGCACTCTGGTTACCCCGCGGCCTGTGGCGTGATGATTTTTTGAACGGTACCAAGGGGCATGTCGACATCGTTGCCTCGTTCGTACCCGATGGACGCGTCTTATTGCATCAGCAGCAGAACGATACACATCCTGACCATGGGCTTTGGGACACCACGAGCGCGCTACTGTCGCGCGCTGGCCATACCGTGATCGCGATGCCTGCGCCGCGCACGCTGCGAGACAACCGCGATTGGGTGGACTACAGCTATATCAATCACTATGTCTGCAATGGCGCGGTGCTCTGCCCCGCGTTTGATGATCCGCACGATGATATGGCGAAGGACATCCTCCGCGACGCCTACCCGGGACGCCGTATTCATATGATCGACGCGCGCGCGTTGTTCGCCATGGGAGGTGGCATACACTGCATCACACAGCAACAGCCACGAATTCCGCCACGATCCGATCTATAATGGCGCACTGCCAGCGCAAAACCGACTTTGCAATTATCGACTAGAGACCCGGGTCTCAGGAAAAGCTATGTTTACCTATATCAACCCCGAGATTCGAGAGCGCCTGATTTCTGACGGCAAGCTCTTTCGCATCAATAGCGAGGGTGTCCCGGTCGAAATGCGCGAGGCGCCAGGCCCGGGACATCACCTGAATCTTCTAGGGCCAATTCCCTTGCCACTGGCGCGCGGCCAACAGCACCCAACGGTCAGGTGGTACGCGAGTGTGCGTAGCACTGAGCTCAGCGAAGTTGAGCATCTGGCGAGTACCCTGCGTGAGCAAGGCGGGCAACATCTGTTCTCACATCTCGCCTCCAGCATGGCCGTCAATAGCGTTTTGGTCATCGGCGAGCCCGAGAAGAGCGACAATCCCTTGGTGCGCGTGCACTCTAGCTGTTTGACTGGGGATGTATTGGGGTCGCGACGGTGCGAATGTGGGCCGCAGCTGGAAGCCGCGTTGGACCGCATTGCAGCCGATCCCGAGGGCGGCTACTTGATCTACATGGCGGGCCACGAGGGGCGTGGCATCGGCCTATGGGCGAAGGCTGCGACCTACCTACTGCAAGATGCCGGGGAAGATACCTACCAGGCGAATCGCTCACTGGGACTCCCCGATGACTCTCGGGATTTTTCAGATGCAGCGGTGCTGTTGAAGTATTTTGGTCAGAGCAAGCCCCTGCGATTGCTGAGTAACAACCCGAAAAAACTCGAAGATTTGACAGCCCTCGGTGTCGCGAATCTGGAACCGGTGAAGCATGTGTGCGGCGTCGACGACTACAACCTGCAGTACCTGAAAGCCAAGCGCGACTGGGGCCATCGCCTGGGAGAAGAGGATCTATCAACAGATCCCTAAGCCGCGCCTCAATTTAGCCACTCGGGTAGCGGTTCGCGGCCAAGTGGCAGCTCCATGCAATTATCCGCCGCCTGATGGCGATGCCCCACCATTTCATCGTAGGCGCTTCGCTGGCGCAGGAAAAACTCGCAAGCGACCTGCTTTCTTAACAGCCGCTGCATGTCGAGTAAATTGCGCGTTTTTAAAACGCCGCCCTGCCGATCAGTGATCACCCGCTCTTGTTGATCAATCTGTGCGTGTGCGATGTAAAGGCTAAGATCCACCGATTCGATAATGACGCGGTCGATCTCACTTCGAGACAAGTCTTCTAGCTTCACTTTCATAGCGGTACGTTGATGTCCAAATACTGTTTGACCTCGAGCGCAGGGCGTGGACTGCATCCGCCGAGCGCTCCCACTGCTAAGCCATTACGGCAGTTACCGACAGCCGGTTTTGCCTGTTACTGATACCGCTCTTTGAAAACTTGATGCCAGCCCATACTATCGCGCGCCGGGCGGGGATCCCGTCTGGCTCGCATTTGCGCGAGCAATAACAGTGACAAAAAGCGGACAATCCGAGCCACGGGCGCCGAGACACGTAAAGATGACGATATGCCAACAGTAAAAACCCGTCATCGATTGACGCGCGCGGGCATCGAGATCGACGCGCTGCCGCGTTGCAGTGGCGTGTATCGCTTCTTCGATGATGCGGGTGCCCTGCTGTACATAGGGAAAAGCGTCGACATCCACAGTCGAGTGACGCAACACATCAATGAGGGCCGCAAAGGCGGGCGTCATCACCGACTAATGACGCAGGTGGAGACGATCGATTGCCAGCTCACAGCAGGTGAAATGGGCGCGCTCCTTCTGGAGAACGCCGCGATCAAGGCGGAGGTGCCGCTGTTTAATCGACGTCAGCGCCGGCTGCGTAAACTGTGGACTACCGCCTTGTCGACCTCAATCGAGGGCTTTCTGCAACCGGTGGCGATCGACTTCAAGCCGAGCGGTATGCGCGACATCGACACCTACGGCCTATACCCCAATAAGCATGGGGTCGCGACGATGGTGCAAAATCTCGCTCGCGATCATGCGCTTTGCCTACGCGCTATGGGCTATGACCGCGGCCGCGGCCCCTGCTTTCAATACCAGTTAGGGCGTTGTGATGGCGCATGTGCGGGCGAAGAGACCGTGGCGGAACACAACGCGCGACTGATGGACCAGCTGTCCCGACAGCGCATTGCCGCTTGGCCATTTGATGCACCGGTGCTTTTAATGGAGCTCACCTTAAATGCCATCGAGCACCAGCCGGATAAGCAGTTCCACCTGGTGGATCAGTGGGCCTGGCACGGGTGTTTTAATTCCGTAACCGAGGCCACCCAGGCCATGGAATCGGGCGACGCTGCGATCTTTGATCGCGACGCCTATCGGTTGATATACGGTGCGATTCACCGGGGCAGAGTCGAACTGTGCGACGCCGCAACGGGCGATGCGATCCCCAATCCTCTGCTGGCATCCGCCGAGTTGTCATGAATATCGTTTGGTTTAAAAGAGATTTGCGCCTGAGCGACCACGGCCCTCTAGCGCATGCGGTGGCCCGCGGGGAACCGCTGCTCCTGCTTTATTTCGTCGAGCCCGCTCTTGTCAGCAACCCTCATTATCGCGGTAGACACTGGCATTTCATTTCACAATCACTGGCCGTCATGAATGAACAGCTGCGACCGCTAAATGGTGTCATTCACGTCGTAGAGGGAGACCCGGAGGATTTGCTACGCCAGATTCACTCACTCCATCCGATCAAGCAATTGCTAAGCCACCAGGAAACCGGCTTGGGGGTCACCTACGAGCGCGATACGCGGGTCGCTGCTTTCTGTCATGCGAGCGGCATTCATTGGCAGGAATTTCAGACCAATGGGGTAGAACGCAGACGTCGAGACCGTCGCGGCTGGAACCGCGCCTGGCACCGCGAAATATGTGCAGACGAAATCTCTGTTGACCTCAAAGCGCTGGCACATCTTTGCCAACCCCTGCCTCCGTGTGTTGAAGCCGCGCGGAGCCGTCGAATCGACACGTGGAACAGACGCAACCCCGCGTTCCAGCCAGGGGGCATCATCGAAGCGCAGGCGGTGCTCAGCAGCTTTCTTGAGTCGCGCGCCGTGGGATATCAGCGTTGTATCTCAAAACCCGAGGGCAGTCGGCAGCACTGCTCGCGGCTGTCACCCTATCTGGCCTGGGGAAACCTCAGCCTTCGACAGGTTCACCGCGCCCTCAAACTTCGCCAAGCGCAGGGGGGCTGGAGCCGGCAGCTTGCTGCCTTTGAATCCCGGCTGCACTGGCACTGCCACTTCATTCAAAAGTTTGAAATGGAGTGTCGTATGGAGTTTGAGCATCTCAACAGAGGCTATCTTGAGTATCCGCGGGGCGACGACGCAAATCGGCTCGCAGCATGGCGCGAGGGCATGACCGGTTATCCGTTGATCGACGCCAGCATGCGCTGTCTCCAGCAAACGGGTTACATTAACTTTCGCTCCCGGGCAATGCTGGTGTCTTTTCTAACGCATCACCTGTGGCAGGACTGGCGAATGGGTGCTGCCTGGTTAGGGGCGCTGTTTTTAGATTTCGAGCCGGGGATCCACTACCCCCAAATGCAGATGCAGGCAGGTGTGACCGGCATCAATACCATCCGAATTTATAACCCAGTCAAGCAATCGCTGGAGCACGACCCGCAAGGCGCGTTCATCCTTCACTGGCTACCCGAGCTCGAAGGGCTCCCTTTACCCCTGCTCCACCAGCCCTGGCTGCGTTCACCGCTCGAGAAGCAGCTGCACCCGATCGATTATCCGGACCCGATTGTCGACCTGAAAACCTCTTACCAATTTGCTAAGGAGACGTTGTGGCGGATCAAGGG
>CAYQUE010000022.1:10508-23319 GCA_964420615.1 uncultured Alteromonadaceae bacterium
TCGACCTGAAAACCTCTTACCAATTTGCTAAGGAGACGTTGTGGCGGATCAAGGGCGCAGACGGCGTCCGCCGCGAGCGCGAACGCATTCTCAATATTCATGTGGAGCGACGCGACCCGAGGGGGGCAAGTACTTCCAGCCGGTAAATCCTTTGTTATGCTGGAGCCATTGGCTTATAGGGGGATTACAACATGCTGATCTTGTGGATTCTGGGCGGGCTGGTCGCACTCGTTGTTTTGGCGATGGTGCTGCTGCCTGTGTTCATCGACGAACAGGCGCTGCTGGAGATGGCGCAGGAGCAGGTACAGACCAATCTCGGTGGAGAGCTTGTTGTAGAGGGGGGAGCAGCCCTGAGCTTTTTTCCGCGCTTTGGTCTTGCGCTCGAAGGGACCTCGCTCACACTACCCGCGCAGTCCGACTACGATCAAAGCATCGCTGCGTCGATCGATACCTTGGATATAGGCCTCTCTCTGCTACCTCTGCTCGGGGGCAATGTGGATATTGGTACCGTGGTGCTGGCCGGCGTCACGGCTGAGATTACAGAGCCGCAGGCGCTGCCTCCCCCGCCTGAGCCCGAACCCATCATGAGTGATCGCGAGTGGGAAAAGCGCGGAGAAATGATTCGGCAAACCAAGGAGCAAGAACGGCAAAGGCAACTGGCCGCCGCTGGCGGTGTTGCAGGGATCGCAATTTTGGCAGACGCCGTGCAGATAGAGGACATCAACCTCGTATTGCGCAATCGTGACGGTGTGTTGTCAAACCAAATTAATATTGCATCGCTTGTGCTGTCCGACGTGAATACCCGCAACGAACCCATGATGCTCACCGGGGAATTGACCGTACTGGGCGATGGCAGCGCGGCCCCCTTGGTGATTGACCTCGACGGGGCGATTCGAGTGGCTTCTGACTTCAGCAAAATTGAGCTCACCGACTTGACCGCTAACGTTCAAGGCGCGTTGACTGAGCCCGTGTCAAGCACACTCACTGGCGAGTTTGTGCTCACTCCGGCAAAGGCCAATTTTACGCTGGACGCTGCAATACCCGGCGGGGACATCGCAGGCCGACTGATGTGGTCCGCATTGGAAAGTCCGGAGATCACGCTCGATGTCACCACAGAGCGGCTTGATACCGATCAAATTCAGCCCGCTCCGGCGCCGGTAACTGCGACTCGCGGCACCCCGAAGCCGGCATCCGAGTCACCCGCGCCCGCGTCTACACCACCTGTACCCCTGCCGGTTGGGCCCTTGCGTGATCTCGACCTCGAGCTGAGTGTGCTCGCCCGGGAATTGCTTGCAGGGGGCCAATCCATCACCGACGCCCAGGTGCGCCTGCGTGTGCGGGACGGCGTCGCCGATATTGAATACGTCCGGGGCGTGCTGCATCAGGGCCAACTCGATACGCGAATCGTGCTAAACGCGCGACGGCCCGTCGTCGAGGCGGAGGTCGCGGGCGGCCTTAAAGGCGTCAATATGGATTTGCTTCTGGCGAGCCTCGGCAATGAAGGCGCCGCCTCCGGACGACTTGAGATAGGCTGGGATCTGGAGACTCAAGGAGAGACAGTTGAAGCGCTTGCCGGTGCGCTGGATGGCGACATAACCGCCGGCGGCCAAGGGCTCGTGCTGGAGCAAGTCTCCATTCAGGGGCTGGTTTGTAACGCGATAGCCACCGTCAATAAAACACCGCCTGCTGACGGCTTACCCAGCAATACCCCGATAACCGACCTCTCGTTGGCCGTGGACTTTGATGACGGTGAGGGTGACATCGAAAAGCTGCGATTCTCTACGCCTGGGGTCGCCATGAAAGGCGGCGGCGATATCAATCTCAAAACGCTCGATTTTGCCTTCCGCCTCGAGGGACAGGTGAATAACGAGATTGCAGAGGTCGACTCGCGTTGCAAGATCGACGAGCGCTACTCGGGCGTCGACTGGCCCGTTGATTGCAGCGGCAACCTTGCCTCGGACTCCGGCGCGGCCTGCCGCATCGATGTGGCGAGTATTGCCGAGCAAATCATCAAGAAAGAGGCACAGCAGCAAATCCAGGATGTGATCGAGGAAAAAGCAGGCTCGATCATGAAAAAGCTCTTCGGTGGCTAATACAGATCTGACGCCGGATATCGCTGCCGCACCGGGCTTCGATCACTCCTACGCGCGGCTGGGTGCCGAGTTCAGCACGGCCCAGCCGCTTGATCCGGTCTCCAGGCCCGAAGTACTGCTGTGGAATCAAGCGCTGGCCGATACGCTGGGGTGGCCCGCCAACCCGCTATCCGATCGTGATGCGCTCAGCGCGCTGGCGGGCAACACGCCACTGCCCGGAGCCAGTCCCATCTCTACCGTTTATGCGGGCCACCAATTTGGCCAATACAATCCGCAGCTCGGTGACGGCAGAGCGACGCTACTCGGCGAGTGGATTAGCCCGAGTGGTCGACGCTGGGATATTCAACTCAAGGGAGCAGGCCCCACACCTTACTCTCGCGGCGGCGATGGCCGCTCTCCCATCGGACCGGTAATTCGCGAGTTCCTGCTATCGGAAGCCATGCATGCCCTGGGGGTGCCAACAACGCGCGCACTGGCCGCCATCTCTACCGGTGAGCGCGTCATGCGCAATCGCATTGAACCGGGCGCGGTGCTCACCCGGGTAGCGAGCAGTCACTTGCGCGTCGGTACCGTGCAGTATTTTGCGATGACTCGCGGCGGCGAGGGTCTAGAGACACTGGTCAATTACGTGGTCGCCCGCCATTTCAGCGATCAGGCATCGATCGACGCGCCCGCGTGCGACAACCCGGCGCTCACCCTCCTTCAGGGAGTCTGTGAACATTTCGCGCAATTGGCCGCGCGTTGGCAGGTACTCGGGTTCGTACACGGGGTCCTTAACACCGATAACGCCTTGTTGTGTGGCGAGACGATCGACTATGGCCCCTGCGCCTTTATGGATCATTTTGATCCGGGCGCTTGCTTCAGCTCGATTGACCGACAGGGGCGCTACGCGTGGCCTAATCAACCGGGGATCATGCATTGGAATCTGGCGGTACTGGCCGAGTGTTTGCTGACCCTGATTAATGGGGACCCCGATCAGGCACAGCAGCTGGCGCAATCGGTCGTTGACCAGTTCCCCGAGCGCTTCCGTCGCTATCACCAACAGCACATGGCGGCCAAACTCGGGCTCGACACCATCACCGAGGGTGACGGCCCCCTGATTCAATCCTTTCATGACATCATGGCGAACGACGCACTGGACTTTACGCTCACTTTCCGTTGGCTGACTGAGCGTGCCACCGGCGACCTCGCACATACTCCATTACCAGAGTTATTCAGTGCACCCCGCGCGCTGGAGGCGTGGGCGGAATCATGGCATGAGAGGCGCAACGCTAATCAAGGTGACCCGGAGACCATCGCAAGGACAATGGCTTCTGCAAATCCGGTAGTCATCCCTAGAAATCATCAAGTACAAAAGGCGATTGAGCGCGCGGAACAGGGTAATACGCAATGGGCTCAGGCACTGGTCGCAAGAGCTGCAACGCCTTTCGTTTGGGGGAGTGAAGATCTCGTATGGGCTCGACCGCCTGCGCCGGAAGAGCGGGTTACGCAAACCTTCTGCGGCACCTGAAGCAGCGCCATAGCCGGACACCGGTAATTACCCGCGTTGCACCAAGACGCTTCCCGCTCAAGCAACGTATAATCACGCCCAGTGCATGGAGACCCCACCTTGAGCACCGAGTTTCTCGGAAAAACGCTATCTGGCCCCTTTACGATCCCCTCGGGAATCGTCACTACGGGGCCTGCGATTATTCAACGTGTGATCGATACGATCCCGGAGATCGGCGTCATCACGACCAAAAGCATTGGCTTTGAACCGCGCCTGGGTTATCGCGAGCCGGTCTATAGCCAATACGCGCCCGGTTGCTTTGTGAATGCGGTCGGGCTAACCAATCCCGGGGTCGATGAGGCGCTAAAAGGCCTGCAGTCGCTGAGGGTGCCAGACGATCGCTTCTTGCTGGTGTCTATTTTTGGTGGCTCGGTCGAAGAGTTTGTCGCCGTTGCGCGACAACTCGCTCCGGTTGCAGATGGGCTCGAGCTGAATCTGTCATGCCCCCACGCCAAGGGCTATGGCATGGCGATGGGTCAGGATCCTGATATGGTGCGCGAAGTCGTGAGCGCCGTCTGTGCCGCGGTTGATATTCCCGTCATTCCCAAGCTGACGCCGAACGTCACTGATATCGCTGCGATTGGTCGCGCTGCGATCGAAGGGGGTGCGGCCGCGCTCTGCGCGATCAACACCGCCGGTCCCGGATACCACGAAAGTCATGGCGAGCCGGTTCTCAGCAATGGAATGGGCGGCATGTCGGGCAAAGGCGTGTTACCGCTGGCACTCAAGGCCCTCAAGGCGCTGCGCGAAGAGACCGATATCCCCTTGATCGGCTGCGGCGGTTTTTCGTCGGCACAGGACTGTCGCGCAGCCCAACATTGTGGTGCCACTATTTTGGGTATTGGCTCGGGCCTCACGGGGATGAACACCGAGGCCATGCGCACCTATTTCGCCCAGCTGGCGCAGGATCTTTCCGATAACACCGATTGTGCGGGCAAGCAGGTGCGCTTCGACATTGATATGACCTTTAAGCCCTATCGAGTCATTGCCAACGATACTGTTTGCGACGACATTACCGTCGTCACTCTGGACGGGTCGCTCGATATTCGCGCGGGCGAGTATGTGTTTGTCTGGATACCCGGCGTGGGAGAAAAACCCTTCTCGTGTCTAACACATGACCCAGTAAGACTGGCGGTCATCAATGTTGGGATCTTTACCGATCACTGCTACGGACTCACCCCGGGTGACGCCGTTTATTTGCGCGGGCCTCACGGCGTCGCTTTGGAGCCGCCCCGCGACGCCCATCTCGTCTGTGTCGCTGGCGGAACCGGACTCGCCGCGGTGTACCAAATTGCCGAGGACTTCGGCACTCGAGAACGACCAGCCGACATTTTTGTCGGGGCACGAACGGCGAATCGCCTCTACTTCCGCGATGAATGCGAAGCGGTTGCAAACGTCACCATCGCGACCGATGACGGAAGCGCCGGCTTTGCAGGGCGTGTCAGCGACGCGCTGTTGGCGTTTCTCGCGGCTCAGCCCGAGGAAGCGCTCGCCAATATGGTGTTTTATAACTGCGGGCCGGCGCCCATGATCCATGCCAGCGAGGCCGTGCAGAAACAGTTTGTACCTGCAGATCGTATCTTTAGCGCGATTGATTATTTGACCAAATGTGGCGTGGGTATCTGTGGCGCCTGCGCCTCACCGGATGGCCGCAGAATCTGTATCGACGGTCCATTCATCAGCGGAGCGCTGCCATAGCGCGTGCGCTGAGCGCGAGCGAGCAAAGGTCCGCGATCTGCGCCCACCTGAGCCTTTCATTGATAAAAGCTCAATAAAAAGGGCCACCCGGGGTGGCCCTTGTATCGCTTGAGGGCAGTTAGCGCGTAATGCTGTAGCCCATCTGCTCGAGGACAAACCGGTCCTCCGAAAGGTTCGCTATTGCACTAACCTTGCCCGCCTCGTTAAAGACCATACGTGTCACTTGATGCGCCTCAAACGGCATGCCAGAGCTTTCGTCGGTGTTCCACGCCTGGGTCCATACGTACACCACGTTTCCTTCGCCAATGGCCTCGTGCAACTCCCACTCGTCAGGGCTCCAATCCTCGTCATCCTGTGTCGCCATCCACTCCAGCATTTGCGCTTTGGTCGACGTCGAGGTCACAACACCGCGAGCGACCTCGATGCTCTGTTCCTCACCGTCGCGAGCAATCACAGCAGCTACCGCCTCGCCAGGCTTGCCCCTGAATTCGAGCTTATCGAGGTTATCGGCGTTCACCGGCATACCACGCACAGAAACGAATTCATCGCCCACCTCTAGCACACCGGCTACCGGGCTATCAGGAAGTACCTCGGTCACGATCATACGACCCTCTGCAGCGCCGACATCGTTGTCCCAGATAAAGCCAAAGCCGACGTAACGATCACGGTACAAAAGCCCATCGTCGGCCATATTGTTCTCAATCATCTCCATTGCTGCGGCGCGACTGGTGGCACCCGCGGTAACCCACGCCTTCGCTAAGTCAACATTCGGATTAGTCGTCGGCGCCTGATTGCAGGCCGTCAACGCCGTGGCGAGCGACAGGCCCAATGTCAGTGAAAGCAGTGATTTCATATATCCCCCTTAGTTTTTCATTTTTTGGCTTTGAGAGGTGACACCCTCTTCGTTCGAAACCTGCGCAGTCAGAATAAGTTACGTGTCACCGGTGTCAACTCAGATTTTTTTCGCACAAAGCACTGTCCGCTAAGCCCACCGGGAAGCTAATGCGCCAAATATCAGCCAAAGCTGACATCGTGGCGCCCACCGGTTGACTGGGCGGCATTTCTGTTCATGATGGATCGAAGACGATTTGAGATGCTGGAGAGTGCCCGTGGCGCATAACTTACTCGACGATACATCGTTGGTGTGGACACATTACTCTGAGGGCGATGATTTTCCGTATCCCGTGAGCTACTGGGGCACCATTTTGGATATCGATGACGCAGGACACTTGTCGCTCTTATACCGGTGGGACCCTCACCGCTACTGTCACTTTCACAGACATCTTTGCATGACGACCTCGGTGGTACTCGCCGGCGAACTCCACGTCAGCACCTTCGAAGATGGTGTGGCGGGGGAAACGCGCGTGCGACGCTTAGGGGATTACGCCAAAAAACCACCGGGCGATGTGCATATGGAACAAGGCGGCCCCGAGGGCGCACTCGTCTTGTTCGAACTCTATGCCCCCGATGGTCAGCTGACTCAGCAACTCGATGCGCAAGGCAACATCCTGCGCACACTAACGACTGATCACCTGCGACACGCGCTAAGTAAGCAAGTCGCGCAGGCCGCCGCTTGACGTGATTAGCATCAACAGATTCGAATAATCGGAGGTAAGCCCATGTCGGGAGAGATTCATCCACTGGCACCGCACTCGCTGCCATCCTTTATTGGGGCTGCAGACGGCAGTGACCCACTTTTCTCCGCCATTATTTTTATAGTGGTGCTCATGGTGCTAGGCATAGGTGTTTTTTACCTCAAACTCCACGCCATACCTGAGCAATTGGCCCACAAGCACAGTAACACTCAGTCGCAGCTCATTATGGTGTTGGCGCTACTGGCGCTATTCACCCACAACAATGTGTTCTGGGTGGCGGCGCTAATTCTCGCGCTGCTGAAGCTACCTGACTTCGTAACGCCACTTAACAGCATTTCAGAATCGCTCAAGAAACTGACGCCCGATGGGGATCCGTCTTCTTCGCCGGCAACGAAGAGTGAGGAGGCAAGCTAGTCATGTTGGAGTTAATACTGTGTTCTCTCATCACCGTGCTGCCAGACTATCTGTATCGGCGTTACCGCCAAGGCAAAATCTGGGGCGATCAAATCACGTTCTTTACCATGTGGTACGAGCTGCGCTGGGGTATCACCGCTTGCCTCATTCTCACGGTGAGTCTGATCACCGTGGTGTTCTACTACCATCCCTCGACAACGAATGCGGGGCTGTATTTCCGTACGATCCCCCTGTTACCCGAAGGTGGTGGGCGCGTCGAAGAAGTGTATGTCAGCAACGGCGACACCGTTGAAGCAGGAGCGCCGTTGTTTAGCCTGCTCGACAGTGCTCAGGTGGCGAGCGTAAATCTCGCCGAGAGCCAACTAGATCAAATTGCCTCTGCGTTCACGCAGGCAGAGGTGCAAGTTCAGGCGGCGAGAGCGACATTGGTGCAAGCAGAAAGCGCGCTGGCACAGACAGAAAATGAGCTCGCCAAGAAACGCGAACTTGCCGCACGAGGCCAACAACTCGTCAGCAAAATTGAGCTGGAACGACTCGAGAATTCGGTGGCTCAACGCAAGGGCGCCGTGCAAGCCGCCAAGGCCAATATTACTGCGGCTGAAACACAGATTTCTGACGTGCTACCGGCACAACAGCAGAGCGCGCAGCGCCAGTTGGAGCAAGCCCAGGTCGCACTCGATAAAACGATTATTTATGCAGGCGTCGATGGCCAGGTGGCCCAGTTCTTTCTTCAACGCGGTGACTACGTGAACCCGATTTTGCGTCCCGCTGGAGTACTGATCCCGTCAGAGGGTCCCGAATCCGGGCAGTTCCAGATAGCGGCGGGCTTTAACCAGCTCTCCGCACAGGTAATACAGCCCGGCACGATGGCCGAGGTGGTCTGCCTGTCCAAACCCTTCGCAGTCATCCCGATGGTTGTCACTCGCGTGCAACCGGTAGTCGCCGCAGGCCAACTCAAACCCTCGGATGTGCTGCTCGACGCGCAACAGCGCGCTCGCCCCGGTACATTGACTGTTGTCATGGAGCCGCTTTATGAAGGTGGTCTCAGCGAAGTCTTACCCGGTAGCAAATGCATTGCCAACGCGTACACCAGTAATCACGAGCTGCTGGCCGAGGGCGATCTCGGTTTGGGTGAGACGTTATTCCTGCATATGGTAGATACCGTTGGTGCACTGCATGCCGTTATCCTGCGCATGCAGGCTCTTCTGATGCCGGTACAGATGCTGGTATTCGCTGGCCACTGAGGGCCCTATCCGGTGCCGACACCTCTCAGGTGCTGGCGCCGATTTGATCCCCTCAAGCGCCATAAAGATCTGGGTAGCTACTTGTGGCGTAACTGTCATTAAGTGGCGGACTGGTATCAGTAATGACTCTCTTCTCTAGTGCTTTCTGGGCCCGGCGGCCTGCGGGGAAACGGTTCGCCGGTAGCATGACCGAGCGGTCGCTTCTGAAGCGCACCTTCACGTTCTCTTTCCTGAAGGTGCCTGCTCTGGCCGGCATCATGGCGGCGCTCACAGGCTGTGGCACTGCGTCTATCAACACTTATCACAATCGGACACCCGCATTTCAGCCAGAGGATTTTTTCGACGGTGCGCTCACCGCGCACGGTGTCGTCAAGGACTACTCAGGCACGGTTATTCGGCATTTCAATGCCGATATCACGGCGTGCTGGTCAGATGGCATTGGCACCCTCGACGAACGGTTCGTTTTTGATGATGGCGAACAACAATCGCGGTTTTGGACGCTCACCCCGCAGGGCGATCAGCATTACATTGGCACCGCGGGAGATGTGGTTGGAGACGGCCATGCCAGCTGGAAAGGCAACGCCATGTTCCTCGACTACACCCTGAGAATTGAGCTCGAAGACGGGCCGATTGACGTCAAGATCGACGATAGGATGTATCGCGTCAGTGACAATGTGGTCATCAACGAATCAAAAATGCGTAAGTTTGGTTTTGGCGTGGGGTCACTGCTACTCACTTTGGTCCGCCACCCCGATCGACCCTTTAGCTGCACGGCTGATTAAGTGATCGCGGGGCTTGGGACGGGTTCGGTAAACTCAAACTCGTCCAGCTTGATATCGTCCATGCCCATCTGATCAAAGGGGTCCTCGATCAAATCCTGCAGGTTATACAGCGAGATAAGTACAAAGCCATTCACAATGTTTAAGGCATAAATCAGCCACCTCGGATCATCGTGCAGGTTGTACACCAGATTCGGCGTGAAGATAAAAGGTAGCAGGTAAATCGACAGCAGGCAGTAGGCGCGCAAGCTCACCGGCGTACCGTGCATCTTGATGCCATTCAAACTTTCGATGCTCTCCTGAATATCTTGTATCACCCGCATGAGCTTCAAGCTCGCGCTGTTAGAAATCGCCTCATTACGGGGCGTAGTAACCGCATAAATCCGCCGAATAGTGCCCCGCACCTCCCCCATGCCGCGGTGCTCGGGATCCTTCAAACTTTGCGTGAAACGATCCGAAAGGCTGCGCATAAGATTATGGATCGCCCGTTTTTCCTCGATTGGCATCTTTTCATTATTCTCAAGGCCAAAATAAAATGCGGTGACCGCCGCCTTGAGCGCACTTAGAACACGAATGGCCAGCTGTCGGCGCCTAAACGCCTCGCGAATCGTAAATACCAAGGGAAACAGCACGGCGATGCTGAGAAAAATCCAGTCTACGTTGTACGCGTAGTCAAAGCGCAAACACACGTAAACGGATGCGACACACAACAGAACAATAATGAACGTCCTGTGATTGATAATTTCTAAATACTTCCGCATCGCTGACACCCCGGCGCGCTGTCGGCCCCATCTTATAAGTGCGGGGCAGGCGTCGCAATCGCGGCCTCCCGGTTTCGCAAAGCCGGCAGCGTGACACCTTGTCGCCAGAATCTATACGCTCGTGATTCTGTTGCACTGTTTCTGTGGCTCTGAGAGCATCGGATGGAGAACAAGAATGATGGGGATCACCATGCAAGTGTATAAGCTGGCGAGAAGCTTGATATCCGGTGCTGGATTGAGGGCGATAAGTGGTGCGTTCATGGTGGCAACGATGGGCGCTCCCGCGCAAGCTGCCACGCCGGACCCACTCTTCGCGAGCGACGCGCCACTAGCCATTACCCTGACGGGCCCCTTTAAGGCGATCGATAAAAGTCGCGATAAAGACGCTGAATACGCGGGCGGTATGCTGCGTTACCAGGGCCCCGATGGAGAAGTCAGCATCGAAGCTAACTATGCCCCGCGAGGCAACTTTCGGCTCGACAAGCGTACCTGTACGCACGCCCAGCTCTGGCTCGATCTAAAGAAAAAGCAGACGCGGGATACGCTGTTTGCCAACCAGAATAAGCTCAAATTGGTGTTGCAGTGTCGCGATAGCAAGCGCTACGCCAGTTATTTGCGTAAAGAGTATGATGCTTACCGAATGCTGAATCTGCTCACTGATAATAGCTTTCGCGTGCGTTGGGTGGAGGTGACCTATCAGGACGAAAGTGGCAAAACCTTACGCACACAACCCGCGTTTTTTATCGAGCACAAAAAGCGGCTTGCTAATCGACTATCACTCAATACCGTCGACGAAGACCGTATCCGTCCCTCGCAGCTCGAGCCCTCGCAGGCAACCACGGTGGCGCTATTTAACTATTTTGTCGGCAATGCGGATTTCTCAATCATTGCCGGCCGCGAAGGGAGCTGCTGCCATAACGCCAAACTGCTACAGGCGGATAATGATTCGCCCTATCTGCCGTTTATTTATGACTTCGACTCTTCGGGTTATGTGAATGCGCCCTACGCGACCACACCCGCCAATCTAGATTTGCGCTCGGTTCGCCAGAGAATCTATCGCGGATTTTGCGCTGAAGACGCTGTCATAGATGAGGCGCTAGGCTTGTTTCGCTCCCACCGAGAGGCCCTCCTGGCAATCGCCGGCGATACTCAGATTTTGAGCGCGCGCGAGGCTAAAAAAGCGGTCGCCTATCTCGCGGACTTTTTTGACATTATTGATAATCCAAAAAAGCTGAACCGCCAAATTATTGAGGACTGTCGTCCTTGGTAAACCCCCGCTTTAAGCCCCGCGCGCATCGGCTTTTCGCCTGGGCGTGTGCGCTATTTTTTGTCGCCACTCTCGGCAACACCCTTGCCACAGAAATTCGCGATGATTGGCAAGACATTGATCGCGTAATCGCCATTGGTGATATCCACGGCGATTACGATAACTATATCGCGACGCTGCGGGATGCTGGAGTGATTGACCGGCGTGGCCGGTGGGCTACGGGCAGAACTCATGTCGTACAAGTTGGCGATATTCCGGATCGCGGACCCGATACCCTGAGAATCATCAAGCACTTACAGAAACTGGAGAAACAAGCCATCAAGGCGGGCGGCCACCTGCACGTGCTGATCGGTAATCATGAGTACATGAATATCGTCGGCGACCTGCGCTACGTTCACCCTGGCGAATACGACGCTTTCCGCACGCGCGGCTCTAAGAAGATTCAGGATAACTACTACGCGTTCGTTGTGAAAACCATGAAGGAGCGCTACGAGGCGCAGCGCGCCGAAGGCCTCGAAGTCGCCGAACCCGTCTTCGACGACGCCTTTAAAAACCAGTGGTACGAGGACTTCCCATTGGGATACGTGGAGCATCGTCTGGCGTGGCAGGCGGGGGGTGAGATATTTGACTGGGTTACCCATCACAACACCGTAATACGCATCAACAACACGCTGTTTTTGCATGGTGGATTGAGTACCGCGCTGTTGCCTCGGTCGATATCGGAGATTAATGCGCGCATTCGCGCGGAGTTACGACGACAAACGAGCGAGGCACCGCCTTTGGGGGAGTCTGATACTGGCCCCTTGTGGTACCGCGGGCTTGCTCGAGCCCCTGAAACCACAGAAAAAGAGAACCTTGAGAAGGTGTTGAGGCACTTCGGCGCAGAGCGGGTTGTGCTGGGTCACACGCCCGACCTGAATGTCATCACGCCACGATTTGGTGGGGCAGTAGTGATCGTCGATACCGGTATTTCGGCCTATTATGGTGGGCACCGTGCGAGTCTTTTACTTGAGGACGGGGTCGCCACCGCGCGTCACGGTGAACACACACAGGCGTTACCTGTCGATGATGCCGGTATGGTGCCTTATTTCGAAGCCATTGCCACATTGAAACCCGAGAACTCTAAATTGCCGCAACACCTGGCCGGACTGATGGCCGCTGAGCGAATGCGCGAGATAACCGAAGAAGCTGGATCGAATAACCCCACGACGCTACCCTTGACCGAAGCGCCGCACGACGCCCCTAACGACACGGAAATTTCCCATGAGTAGAGCGCGCCACTTTCTTGCGGAACTGATACGGCGACAAATGTTCCGCACTATGGGTGCTTACGTTGTCATCATTTGGGGTTTGGCTCAGGGCTTCGCCAGTCTATTTCCTACCTTTGGGATTGCGGACTGGGTGTTACGGG
>CAYQUE010000022.1:23419-32960 GCA_964420615.1 uncultured Alteromonadaceae bacterium
CAGGGCTTCGCCAGTCTATTTCCTACCTTTGGGATTGCGGACTGGGTGTTACGGGGCTTTATCTACGCCAGTATTGCAGCCACACCGCTGGTTATCCTGCTGGCTTGGCGCTATCAGTTTACGATGCGCGGCTTGGTCCGCGACCCTGAGGATACCGATGCCCAACTCGACGGCACGGGATTACTCAACCGCGCCCGCGCGCGCCACGATACGCTGGGGGTGAGCCCCATCATCGTCTCCTGGCAATCCGAAGGAGAGGAGCTCCAGGTGGTTGAGTCCATTGGGCCGATCGTTATCGGGCGCGATACGGGTTGTGACGTCGTTATTCTCAATCAGCACGTCAGTCGCAGTCATGCCGTAATCTGGGCGCACAACAGTGCGTGGTACGTCACCGACCTCAAGAGCGCCAACGGCACCTGGCTGGCAGGGTCGCCAGTCACAGAGAAGATGCTGCGGGATCGCGACGTGCTCTCGCTAGACCAGGACGGTCCGCAGCTAAAGATCAGCGTTCAGGACACCGATGTGACCGTGGTCTCAAGCGTCAGCGATAGCCGCTGATACCGGAGATCCACGGTACTCGGTTAGCCCGCGGCGGGCTCGAGAATGCCGGTGATGGCGTGCTGTAAATACGCTGTGTGCGCTCGCGTCATCACGTCCTTGCTACGACGGGATTCGAGCATGTCGCGCAACTCAAGCAGTTCATGTAACGCCATGGCCTTGGCCGACACATCATAAGCAGCCTGCCCGGGGCCGCTCACCATCGCGCCCAATCGCTCAACGTATTCCACCTGCAGGTTACGGCGAAAGCCGTTCACAGCGGTATTTTTGTCAGCTTCAAAGATGGCCGCGGTCAGATCTCCCATCATTTCTGACAGTGGGTACTCATTACCGTAAAGCTCAGTATCCACCAAGCGGCGCAATACAACTGGGTTGAGCAGGTGGTCAAGCACCTGCTGCTGGATCGACAGCACCGCAACATGAATTTTAGGGTCTTCCGTCGACCCACCGTGCTGGAAACCACGCCGCTCCGGCGCCGTCTGCTGCCACAATGCGCCGTCAACCTCGAACGCGTCGGGCGCGAACAGATGCTCTGACAAAGTGGCCATTGCGCGTTTTTGCTGCGCGCGTTCTACCGGCTGAAAAGGTTGGGCGCCGTCGGTTTGACCTACGACTGCGCGGTCAACGTAAACGCCTCCCACCCAGCGAGAGATGACACCTGCGCTGATACCCCATAAGCGGGTAATCAAGGCCGCGCCGTCCACGACCTGCTGATAGGACTCACCCTCTGGCGGCGTCCAGTCGGCCATTTTGTTCAGGGTGTTTTGCATCAAATCCATTTGAGATACCGCATGTCCAATGGAATCCGAGCTGAGATCATAAATATTGACCCGCGGATCCAGTCCTGTGCCGGGTGAGCGCATGTCGTCAGCGTCGTTACCAAAAGCCAGTGCCGGCTCAGACGAGCGCGCCGCAATGGCTCCGAGTCTGGCAGCCTCTTCTGCCGGATCATCGGCCTCCGGGGAATAGGCATATTCGATATACCAGTCGTCGTAAGGGCCTGGCGCGATGGTATAAAAGAGCGTCTGCGAGGCCTCGGTCGGTGCGTAGTTCACCGCGGGGTAATCCATGACCGACCCCGCCAGTATCCCGGTCTGCTTCACTTGCGCATCTTGAATCTCGTCCAGACTCAGAATCTGTGTCGCCTTCATGTTGTGGTTCATACCCAGCGTATGGCCGATCTCATGCAGGATCAGATAAAACATACGGTCGCGTCGTAGCTGCTCCTGAATAGTCGCGTCGAAACCCGCAACGTCTGCGGCGATTTCCGCAAAAGCCGTGCCGTACCCCAGCACCTGACTCACGCCGCAAGTGTGTGCCTCAGGCCATATAAAGGGGGCGGGTTGCGTAGACTCATCCTGAATGAGCTCACGCGCGAGCGTGGATCTGTTCAGAAACGAGTACTCGAGCATAATGTCTGCTCCCAAGAGCTGACCGGTGCGAGGATTGGCAAAGCTCGGCCCATAACCACCGAAAGGCGGATTAGGGGAGGAGGTCCAGCGAAGCACGTTGTAGCGCAGGTCACCCGCGTCCCAATCCGCATCATCGGGCTGGACCTTTACCGCCACTGCATTGCTGAACCCCGCGTGCTCAAAGGCTTTGTTCCACTCAAGCGCTGCTGCCTTAATAATGGGGCGCCACTCCAGAGGCGTCGTGTTCTCGATCCACCAGGTAATCGGTTCGACCGGATCAGACAATGGGGCAGTCGGGTCCTGTTTCACCAAATGCCAGCGATTGATCACATCGCGATACGGCGCAGACTCAGTTGAAGTCAGGTCCGTAATTTGCTGGTTGAATGAACCCAAGCGGGCGTCGGCAAAACGCGGCTGGTAGTCGTTCCGGGGCATTTCGATCAGGCTGTGCATCACCTTCACGGAAATATTGCGGGGGTCGGTGACGGCATCAGAGCCATAGACCATCGGTGCCGGGTTGTGAAAGACATACTCAACTTCGATGTCGGTATTCATCGGATAACTGCGCAGCGCAAGAATCTGGCTCTTGTCCTTATCGAATTTACCAATGGAGAACTGGCCTTTGGGATCTGCTTCGGGGTCAGGTGTCGGTGACAGCTGAATAAATGATTCTGCTAAAAACAGGCTATCGGTACTCACAAGCAAAGCGCCGGTTTCTTCATCCTCGGCAACGATCGGCTGAACGGCCAGCACTGCCCGGGAGATATTGGCCTCGGCCGCGCGCGAAATCGCATTGTCTGGATCAAAGTAGAAAGCGGTGTTTTCGCGCACGAAAGCGATCTTGTCGAAACGACGCTCAATGGTGAATACAAAACTCGGACCATACGCACCGCGGAAGCTACCGGCATCGACCACGCCGTCGGCGATGTGCACGAAGTAGATGTACTCTTTATCGAGTTGCTCCTGACTGAGAAGCAGCTGGGTCTCGCCGGTCTCTTGGTCGCGGTAGAAGGTAAACAGCCCTTCGTAGGCGGCATTCCCTTCGATCAACTCAGCGACGGTGGGCTTTTTTTCTTCTTCCTCCGCTGCTGGCTCAGCGGGTTCTTCAGCAAAAGACAGAGGCAACCACAAAGCGGCGGCCAGCATCATCCAGTGAGTGCGTTTGAACATATACCCTCTCTTATTCTCCACGAGGCGCCGTGTCAGCGCTGGTGGGTGTTTTTTTGGTGGTGCCGGAGATAGGAGTCGAACCTACGACCTTCGCATTACGAATGCGCTGCTCTACCAACTGAGCTACACCGGCACGGGACGCGGATGGTAAGTAAAAGACCGCGCCAGCTCAAGATTTCATGTGGTTTCGGGCCTAAATTCACCGAAAACCCGCCGTTAGATGGCGGTTGGCGATCATGGTTTAATGGCGCCGCACAAGACGGAATCTCTAAATGAAACGCTATCTCGTAACAGGCGCAGCCGGTTTTATTGGCGCGAATGTCTCGGCGGCCCTGCTGGAAGCCGGTCATCACGTCGTCGGCGTCGATAACCTCAACGACTACTACGAGCCAGCGTTAAAGCAGCATCGGCTAGAGCGCTGTGTTGCCCACCCTGAGTTTACTTTTGTTCAGGGTGATCTCGCCGATTCAGGCACCGTGAGCGACCTCTTTGCGGCCTACCATTTTGAGGTGGTGATTCACTTGGCCGCGCAGGCGGGTGTGCGCTACTCACTGGAAAACCCGAACGCGTACATTCAAAGCAATATCATCGGGTTTCAGCACGTGATTGACGCGTGCAGGGCGACGCCTCCCGCCCATTTCATCTTTGCGTCTTCGAGCTCGGTCTATGGCAACAGTGACCGTACCTGGTTCGCGGAATCGGACCCGACCGATATGCCGGTCAGCCTCTATGCCGCTACCAAGAAATCCAACGAAATGGTCGCCCACACCTATGCCCACTTGTATGGCCTGCCCTCAACCGGCCTGCGCTTTTTCACCGTCTATGGGCCGGCGGGCCGCCCTGACATGGCTTACTTCAGCTTTACGCGCGCGATTCTCACGGGCACGCCCATACGCGTGTTTAACCAAGGCAACCTTGAGCGTGACTTTACGTATATTGATGACATTGTCGCCGGGGTGCTCGCTGTGGCGGACGCGCCGCCGACTCACCTGGAGGTTCCCTATCGCTTGCTGAACTTGGGTAACCACCAGCCCGTCAAATTGGGGGACTTCATCAGCACACTTGAAACCCTGCTGGGCAAGAAAGCCAACAAGACACTGGTGGACATGCAGCCGGGTGACGTTTACCGCACGGCGGCAAATATTGACGCAGCAAGCAAGCTGGTTGGGTTTGCACCCACCACGGACCTGCAGACCGGGCTTGAGCATTTCGTGCGCTGGTACCGCGAGTACTACCCGGATTAATCAGCCGCAGATTAATTTCTGATCACCAACGCGTCGGACGCTAGCCCAAGACGCGGATAAAGCGTTACCGGTAAAACCGGTGCTTCGACATGCCACCGACCCCGGCATTAAAGGCATTAGAGGGGTCAAGGCTCTGATAAAAAGCCGCGTGATGTGGCTCGGCGCAATATAAATGACCCACGTTGTGCTCGGCTGGGTACTTGGCGCCAATGGCGTCCATCAGCGTCATCATGCGCGCTTTAATGTCCGCCGGATCCACGCCGGCCTTCACCACAAAGTCCCAGTGGAACACGTGACACATAAAGTGCCCCCCGCGATAAGGCGCAGCGCATTGTTCTAGCAGATCCTCGGGCAAAAATTCGTACCACTTTGAATAATTGCGCGGTAACGCCACATCAAAAGTCACCATGCCACCGGTATCCTTGGCGTGGATTAGGTTATAGCGCGCAGGGGAACCTCCTGCGACGAGCCGATGGAGTAGCGCGGCATCACCTTCGCTGGGAGAGCACTCGAAGAAAGCGCCTGATTCGCACCGGCGCGTCACGTCGTGCAACACCTGCCGGATTTCTGCGATGGCAGCGTCCGCACCGATCACGATCAGGTGGTGTTCGTAGACCTCACGATAGTCGCGCATTCTTTTGGGAAGATGGTCCGGCCACAGCTGCGCTAATCGCTGCAGTAGGCGATCCGCAGCGCGATTTGGGAGGCCGGGAATCTTCTCGCACCAGCGATCGATTGCCGCTTTAATGCGATAAAGCCGGGGCAAAAAGTCAGTGCCGAGATACTTGATAAACAGGAACGTGTCTTTGCAGTAGCGATCGGCGCCATCGAACCAGCTTGAGTGCATGTACTCCGCCATTTCGGGTAGCTCCTCGCACTCTGACAACAGCCTCCGGCGAATTTCGTTGAGCTGCTCTGGATCATTCGTGCCCAGATAAAAAACTTGCTCTGCGTTGGGCTTGTCAAACGTGTCCACGCGTACGGCGAATACCGCCACCTTGCCGGCACTGCCACTCGCCTCGTGCAACCGGCGCTGATCAGCATTGAATCGGGACGGAGTGTCGGCGTCGACTTGGCGAACGCGTTCACTATACTCGGGGTCAGAGGCCAACGCTCCACCGAGCACTACTGCCTGCGGATCAAATTTACCCGCATCGAGGTTAGCGAGGATTTCCTCGGGCGTATCACCCAGCTCGATACCCAAGTGATTCACCAACTCGAGCTCACCTTGCTCCGAGAGCCGGGCAAACAGCGCGAGCTCGGTATAGGCAGGGCCTCGTTTCACCAAACTGCCACCAGAATTATTGCAAATTCCCCCCACCACTGAGGCACCAATGCAGGATGACCCGATCACCGAGTGGGGGTTCTTGCCATAGGGCTTTAGCATTTCTTCAAGACGGTAGAGCGTGCCACCCGCGAAAACCAGCGCCTGTTGGGCGTCACGCAGTGGCACGCAGGCATCGAGTCGCAAGGTACTGATGATGACGACCTCGCGGTCATAGTTATCGCCATCAGGGGTGGACCCCCCGGTGACACCCGTGTTGGCTGCCTGACAAATGACAATACAGTCGGCGGCGACACACGCTTTTAAGACATGCCAGAAATCGAGCAACGAGGCCGGCTCAAAAACAGCGATCGCAGAACCCTGCCCAAAGCGGACGCCCGTCGTAAAACGACGCACTTGATGCGGTTCGCGGAGCACCCGTGTGCCAGGTACCGCTGCAGCAAGCTCATCGATCCAGCGAGTGTCCATAGGCAACGGCGATTAACGAATTAGCGTTTGGCGTGTGAAAACTGATTGATCGACGCCGCCCGAATGCGTCAGGCGGCGCCTCTTGACTAGCTAATGCCCCAGGCAATGCCGCGGCGCAATAATTCGTAGTAGGCGGGGACTTCCCAGCTACCGCGCTCAAGCACCGGGTACTCTTCAACCAACGGCTGCATGTCATAGGTCGAGCGGCAGTGGCCCAGCGTCAGGTAAAGCACCGTGCCCTCGCCGTAGGGGCGCAGGTAAAAAACGGCGTGCTCATCGTCATCGCTCTCCCAATCACCATCTTGGAAAGCATCGACCTTGCCCGACCACTTGGTGTGCAAAAGCATTTCGTTTTCCCCGTGATACTCCGACAGATATAGCTCGTCAGTGGTATCAAACGGCTCAATACCCTCTACCAATGGGTGATCCGGCTTGGTGACTTCCACGCGATAAGGCTCGATAGGTGGATGGGCCAGAAACTGGCTTCCCAGTACCTCCATAAAGTCCTTGTTGTCCCTCGGGGCGCGCAGCAGCGGCGGGTCATGACTTAACCATTCCAGTACAGAGTTGGTCGCATGTAACGCGAACCACTTACCGCCTTTTTCGATATAGCTCTTCAACGCGGCCTGACCCGCCTTGTCAGGCACTTCGTCACAGGTATAGGTGATTAATAAATCCGCCTCACACATCTCCGCCACGTTGCTATAGTCGTTGGCGACTTTGACCCGCACGACATCGTGCTCTGCCAGCAACTTCAGTAGCTCAAGTCGCGCAAAATCAAAGTCATGATATTTGCCGCCACACACGAGATAAACGTCTTTACGCTTGCCTGCCATCAGTGTTCCTCTCTTATTATTTGTTGAGCGGGCGGATGAAACACCGTCGGCTGCAACAATTCAAAATCAGATGCTTGAATTCCCGTTACCGGACTGACCTCTCATTCCGCCTGCTGAGCGGCCATGGCAGCCATCACAGACTCCTCAATCTCCGACGGCAGCGGGTTGCGGCGCAGCGTTAGGCCACCGTTGACCTGCAAGTTTTGACCGGTCATGTAGCACTCGTCGCTACCCAGGAATACCGCCGCGGCTGCGATGTCCTCTGAGGTATTAAGACGTCCCAGCGGATAGTTTTTCAGGAAGGCCTCTAGGAGTCCGGGCGTCTCCAGGTGCGGCGCTGCCATCGGCGACGCGGTCAGCCCCGGCGAGATCGAGTTAACCCGAATACCTTTGGCGCCATACTCATCAGCCACACCGCGCACCACGTGATCGATACCCGCTTTGGTTCCGATATACGCGTGATGGTTACCCACTAGGATTGTCGCCGTCGCGGAGGAAATTTGAATGATCGACGAGGGATTGGACATCACACCCACCAGCACCTGCATGAACTGATAAGGGCCCTTGAACTGCAGATCCATCATCATATTGAGGTCTTCCTCGGTGGTCTCCTCAAACTGCGCTAGCAGGCCCAGGCCTGTGGCATTGACCGCAATGTCGATCTTGCCGTGAGCGTCCATAATCGCGCCGATCGATGACTTGATATCTGCCATCTTGGTGATGTCACAGGTCACCGCCATACCGCCGATTTCTCCAGCCAGCCATTCGAGCTCATCAAGATGACGACCACCCACTGCTACGGTGGCGCCCTCTTCTGCGAAGCGCCGTGCTATGACCTGGCCCATATTGCCCCGGCCCGCCGCACCCAGTACGTACGCTACTTTGCCTGCTAGTCGACCCATGGTGAAATCCCCGATTATTGTTAAGTAAGGACCCGAGATAGTACTAAACTCGGGCGTGTTCGGGGGATTTTCTCCTCCTGCAATGCGCATCATCAAACGCGCGAGAACCCGGCCTGAAATAGCACCGGTTGCGCTGGTTGCCTGAACTTGCCCACGCTAAGGTAGACCGATGACGGATCTGCCCATTTTGTATTCTTTCAGACGCTGCCCCTACGCTATGCGGGCACGGATGGCGATTGCGGCATCGGGCGTACCAGTGGAGCTTCGGGAGGTCTTACTCAAAGACAAGCCTCCAGCGTTACTCAAAGCCTCAGCTAAAGCGACAGTGCCTGTACTGGTGCTAGCGAATGGCAATGTGATTGATGAAAGCCTCGACGTGATGCAATGGGCGCTCGAACAGAGCGATCCACAGCATTGGCTGAAAGATGCAGCGTTTGATTCCGAGTGGATTGAAGAATGCGATAACGGATTCAAGCACTGGCTTGACCGCTATAAATATGCCGATCGGCATTCCGAGCATCCGAAGACTTTTTATAGAGCGAACGCTGAAGTATTTCTCGCAAAGATTGAAGACACACTCACGCGCTTAACGTGGCTCACCGGCGATTCAGCCGGTGTGGTTGACGTGGCGCTGTTTCCGTTTATTCGACAATTCGCGAGCGTGGACTCTGTTTGGTGGCACGGAACCCCCTACCGCCAAACTCGACGATGGCTAGAAGCATGGCTAGATAGCGCACTGTTCGCCACGGTGATGACAAAATATCCGCGCTGGGAATCAAGCTCAGCAGGTGAAATTTTCCCGCCAATGCCTGTCCCGATATAGGGAGCAATTCTTAACAACAAGACGCCGGGAGCTTCACACTGAGAAGCGTGGCACGCCTTTCGCCGCCTCGGCCCGGACCTTATTCATAATCTCACCGACCTCACTTACGGCCTCGATTAAGGGTGCGAAGTGAACCGTCTTGGTCCGATAGTTCATTACAGCGGGCACAATGGGGACACGAGTCGCCGCCGCAATCCGGGCGATGCCGTCCTTCCACTCACGAACCGGCTTACGTGTCCCCGATGGCGTGAGGCCGATCACCAACTTAGACTTCTCCTGGAACTGCCGGGTGACATCGGCCACCAAGCCGTTAGCGCGGGTCCGGTCGACAGGTATGCCCCCCAGAGCGCGAATCACGCTGCCCAAGGGGTACCAGAAAACGGTGTGCTTAACGAGAAATGAAGCTTTCATTCCAGTGCCCCAAATGAAGGCCGCTGCGAGAAAGAAATCAATGTTTGAGCTGTGCGGCACTAGGGCAACTATCGCCTTGCCGCGATTGGGGAACTCCCCCTCGACCTTCCAGCCCAATGCAAGAAAAACCAACCGCCCGATAGATCGAGTCAGGAAGTTCCCGCCCCGCGGGAGCTCGCTACCCAGCTGCCACGCCATATACTTACGCCAGTGAATTTTTGAGTACGGTAACTGAGCAAAACCTGTCCGTCAGCCACCAAAACCGTGATGACAACGGCTGCTCTTTGCGCTAACCGCGAGATGGACCTAGGCAAGAAACCCCGCGCAGACTCCAGCCCTGAGATTAACACGATGGCACTCTCGACCGTTTTACTCACGCAGAACCCGCGTTATACTGCGCGCCCCCTAGGACCATAGCTCAGTTGGTTAGAG
>CAYQUE010000023.1:0-5787 GCA_964420615.1 uncultured Alteromonadaceae bacterium
TAGACGGTGCAGATTCGCATGCGTTGGCTAAAGCGATCCGAGCTCGCGGCGGACTTGATCCCATCGTGGTCACTGATCAGGCCTTGCTACCCGCAGTACTGATCGAGGGATTGTGTGATCAGGATGTATTGCTCATGCAGGGCGCTGGCGACATTGGCCGCTTGGCCGCCGCACTGGCCGAAGCCGGGTCGCTCGAGGGGCTGTTATGAGCAGCGATCTGTTCAAGGACAAGACGCTCGCCGTCATGCTCGGGGGTACGGCGGCAGAGCGGGATATTTCCCTTGAAAGCGGCGGGAACGTGGCCTCAGCACTGACTCAGGCAGGCGCTAAGGTACTGCGCGTTGACACTGCGGAGGAGGGCTGGCCCGAGCAGCTGAAAGAAGCCTCTTTTGTTTTTAATTTGCTCCATGGCCCCGGAGGCGAGGACGGGACGGTACAGGGTCTGTTTGAGCTGATGAACCTGCCCTATAGCGGCTCTGGTGTGCTGGGCTCGGCGCTGACCATGGACAAAGTCCGCACCAAGTTGGTGTGGCAGGGCGCGGGTTTCCCCACGCCGGCATTCACTCGGTTGACGGCAGCAACAGACTGGATGGCAGTCATTGCTGAACTCGGGCCCGTATTTGTGAAGCCTGCGCTTGAGGGTTCCTCTCTGGGTATGAGCAAAGCCAGTACGGCACAAGCGCTGGCTGAGGCGTATCAGAAGGCCGCGGTGTATGGCGGTGACGTTTTAGCAGAGCAGTTTGTGTCTGGGAACGAATACACCGTAGCCATTTTGAATGGTCGCGCACTGCCCAGTATTCGTATCGAGGTGCCCGGCGAGTTCTACGACTTCGACGCCAAATATCAATCTGACGAAACGCGTTTTTCCTGCCCTTCCGGGCTGTCCGCCGAGGACGAAGCGGCCCTAGGCACGCTGGCGATCGCGGCGTTTGAAGCTGTCGGTGGCGCGGTATGGGGTCGAGTCGATGTCATTAGGGATACACAAGGGGCGTGGCAGCTACTTGAAGTGAATACCGTCCCTGGGATGACGTCACATAGTTTGGTTCCTATGTCAGCACGCGCCGCGGGTATATCGCTACCAGAGCTGCTGTCTGAGATTTTGCTGGGCAGCCTGGAGGTTCGCCATGTCCGACCGTGACGGAGCAGTCAAAGTGCGCGGCGCAGTGCGCAAGCATTCAGATCGACCGACAACGGTTGCCCCCGTTTCCACACTCAGGCGTTGGCTGAATAGGGTTCTGCTGAGTGTGGGCTCAGTGTTAGTGGTTGCGGGGCTTTATCAGGGCGGCACCGCGCTCAAGGCGCAGCAGGTCGAAACGCTGACGGTGCTTGGCGACGTGCGGCACATCAATGTGAATGCGATTCAAGAGCGGCTGGCGCCGCGGGTCGCTGCCGGATTTTTCGCCGCCGACCTCTCCGAGCTGCAGCGTGAGCTCGAATCGTTGCCCTGGGTTTACAAGGTGAATACCCGCCGCCGGTGGCCGGCAGAGATCGAGGTGTCTCTGATTGAGCACCGGCCGCTGGCCCGCTGGGGAAGCGCTGGCTATCTCAATCACGAGGGTCAGCTGTTTGTCGCTGCTCAAGATCCCATCTACCAACACCTGCCGCTCCTGAACGGTCCGGCAGGTACCGAGGCCGAGCTCATGCGCCGTTACCAGACGCTGGCTGCTTTGCTTGAGCCTGATGGCCTGAGTATCAGTGCCCTGTCACTTGATTCTCTGGGGCAGTTGTCACTGCAGCTGGGTAATGGGGTGGCCCTGATGCTGGGCGGTGAAGAGATGTTGCGTCGGGTGACGCGATTCCGGCAGCTGTGGAACGGGGCGCTACCGACTAGAGCAGTTGCGCGAGTCGATCTGCGCTATGAGCACGGGGCTGCGGTCACGTTCAACGAGCCGGGCTTGGCGATGCAGTCGATGCACAACGGGGGAGAGGGATGATGGGTAATGCGGACAGCAAGCAGATGATTGTAGGTCTCGATATCGGTACATCGAAGGTGGTAGCGGTGGTCGGCGAGATCAATCCGGATGGTGGCATTGAGGTCGTTGGCATTGGTTCACACCCGTCCCGTGGGATGAAAAAGGGCGTTGTGGTCAATATTGAATCGACGGTGAACGCGATTCAGCGCGCGGTGGAAGAGGCAGAGTTGATGGCTGGGTGTCAGATTCACTCGGTCTACGTGGGCATTGCCGGTAGCCACATTCGGTCCGTGAACTCTCATGGCATCGTCGCTATCCGCGATCAAGAGGTATTTCAGCAGGACATTGACCGTGTCATCGATGCGGCACAGGCCGTCGCGATTCCCGCGGATCAGAAGGTGCTACACGTGTTGCCGCAGGAATATGTGATCGACAACCAGTCTGGTATCAGGGAGCCGCTGGGCATGTCGGGCGTGCGGCTCGAAGCCAAAGTCCACCTCGTCACTTGCGCGGTGAATGCAGCGCAGAATATTGAAAAATGCGTTGAGCGCTGTGGGCTGACGGTAGACGGCATCATCCTCGAGCAATTGGCATCGAGTTATTCAGTCATTACCGAGGATGAGCGCGACCTCGGGGTGTGTCTCGTGGATATTGGCGGTGGCACCTCCGATATCGCGATCTTCACAGACGGATCTATCCGCCACACGGGTGTTATTCCCATCGCGGGTGATCAAGTGACAAACGATATCGCGATGGCGCTGCGGACGCCGACTCAACACGCCGAGGAAATCAAAATTCGCTATGCCTGTGCGCTCAGGCAGTTGGCTGGGCCGGACGAGACCATCAAGGTGCCCAGCGTAGGAGACCGTCCGCCGCGTGATCTGTCGCGGCAGTCGCTAGCTGAGGTGGTCGAGCCGCGCTATGACGAGCTATTCACGCTCATTCAGTCCGAATTGCGCCGTTCCGGCTACGAGGAGCTCATTCCCGCTGGCGTGGTGCTCACTGGTGGGACTTCAAAGATGGAAGGCGCCGTGGATTTGGCTGAGGAAATCTTCCATATGCCAGTACGGGTAGGCGCACCGCAATACGCACGCGGCTTGCACGACATTATTCGCAATCCCATTTATGCCACCGCGGTGGGCTTGCTGCTGTATGGCGCGGAGGAAGTCAGTAAGGGCGTGCGCGCCCGACAAGGGTTGGACTCCGAGGATTCGGGCGTGTTTGAGCGCATTAAAGCGTGGTTCGCCCGCCATTTTTAAGGTGAAGGATTTTTTGGGGCTCTGAAGTTTGGAGCTTTTATTAAACGGGGAGAAGATGATGTTTGAACTAGTAGACAGTGCACCACAAAGTGCCGTGATCAAGGTGATCGGCGTGGGCGGCGGCGGCGGAAATGCCGTGCGGCACATGATCGAACACAATGTCGACGGTGTTGATTTTATCTGTGCGAATACAGACGCCCAAGCGCTATCTGATATCGCCTCTAAGACGGTACTCCAGTTAGGTGCTGGCATTACTAAAGGATTGGGTGCCGGCGCCAATCCGGAAGTCGGGCGTGCTGCCGCTCTGGAGGACCGGGACCGCATCGCTGACGCATTGCATGGTGCGGATATGGTGTTTGTCACCGCGGGTATGGGTGGCGGAACTGGAACGGGTGCGGCACCGATTGTCGCCGAAGTTGCGCGTGAGCTCGGTATTTTGACGGTTGCGGTCGTCACGCGGCCGTTTAGTTTTGAGGGTAAAAAGCGTCTCAACACGGCGGAGGAGGGCTTGCGGGAAATCGCGCAGCACTGCGATTCACTGATTACGATTCCCAACGAAAAATTGCTTGAAGTCTTGGGGTCGAATACGTCTTTGCTCGACGCTTTCAAGGAAGCAAACGACGTCTTGCTCGGTGCCGTGCAAGGTATCGCAGATCTCATCATCAGGCCGGGACTGGTAAATGTCGACTTTGCCGACGTGCGCACTGTGATGTCTGAAATGGGTTCCGCCATGATGGGTACCGGCACGGCATCAGGTGAGAATCGCGCCCGTGAAGCGGCGGAACGCGCGATCAACAGCCCGCTTTTGGATGACATCGATCTCAGTGGTGCGCGGGGTATTCTGGTGAACATCACCGCAGGTCTGGATTTATCTCTGGGGGAATTTTCCCAGGTTGGCGAGACCATTGAGGACATCGCCTCAGAGGACGCTACTGTTGTTGTAGGGACAGTCATCGATCCGGAAATGACCGATACGCTCAAAGTGACGGTAGTGGCCACCGGACTTCGCAATGCCGAGGCGCGCCCGGCGCTAACCACCGTGGAGCCGACGGTGGCCAAGCGCCCGGTCGTGGGTGGGTCGGATTACGACGACTACGATTTGCCGCCGGGCAAGCGTCAACGTGCGGGTGTTGCTATGGACGGGCAGGCCGCGCTAAAAATCGACGGCGATCTCGATGAGCAGTTGTTTGATGTGCCTGCTTTTCTGCGTCGACAAGCGGACTAAGCCGTTGTAAAGCTTTGATCGTGGTTAATAATCAGAGCTAGAAGGCTGGATTGCGACAGCGCGCCCTAGTAAGGTTTTGCCTTCAGTAGAGAGGTATGGCCATGCTTCGGCAACGCACCCTGCGAGAGTCGATCAAATCGACGGGCGTGGGTCTCCATTCCGGCAACAAGGTGCAGATGACGTTGAGTCCTGCGCCCGTGAACACGGGTATCGTGTTCCGTCGCACCGATCTCAGTCCGGTCCGGGAAATCCCCGCCCGGGCGGACTGGGTCGATGAGACAGACCTCTCTACCAGCCTGGGTTCCGATGAGGGACAGGTCACGACTGTCGAGCACTTGCTCTCTGCACTCTGCGGTTTGGGCATCGACAATGTCTATATCGAGCTTGATTCCGCTGAAGTACCCATCATGGATGGATCGGCTAGCCCTTTTGTTTACTTGCTCCAAACTGCAGGCGTACACGAGCAGTCCGCGGCCAAGCGGTTCATCAAGGTGCTGGAGCCGATCGTGGTTACGGAAGGCGACAAGTCCGCCGCGCTGAGGCCCTATGATGGCTTTAAATTGACTTTTCAAATCGATTTTGACCATCCGGTCTTTCGCGAGCAGGCGGGACAGGCGTCCGTAGAAGTGAGTAGCGAAGCATTTATTCGCGATATCAGTCGCGCTCGGACATTCGGTTTTGTTCATGAGTTCGAATACATGCGCTCGCGCGGATTAGCACGCGGTGGCAGCGTGGATAACGCAATTGTGATCGACGACTACCGCATACTGAATGAGGGCGGATTGCGTTACGAAGACGAATTCGTCAAGCATAAGATGCTCGACGCTTTGGGCGATTTGTATCTGGCGGGTCACCAAATTATTGGCGAGTACGAGGGCATTAAATCGGGTCACGCACTCAATAATCGCCTCGTGCGGGCGCTCTTCTCTCAACAGGAGCGCTGGGAGTGGGTGACTTTCGAAGACGAGGCAGACGCTCCCATCGACTGGTCGTTACCCGCGGACCTGCAGCTGGCCTAAAATCACGCCTGATGGCCATTTTCGATGGCCGGCGGTGGTTCCCCTGACCCCGCGGAAATGGCATAGTGCCGGCTTCGAATTTTACGACACCTCGACTTGAAGCTGATTTTCCTCAATCGCCGTGCGGCGTCACGCACCATAGAGTTCGGGAAGTGGGGCTGGGCCTTGCTTTCGGCGTGCTTTATCGGTGTGCCGATTGGCCTGGTCAGCGTTAGTTATCAGCTGGGTTTTGGCGATGGTATTGCATCGGAACAAGCGGCCCGAGTATCCGCGCAAGAGCAGCAGGCGACTGATCGAGCCCACGCGCTGGCGCAGATGGGCGTTGAGGCGCAGTCGAGACTGACCGCCATGACCCGGCGGTTGGCGACGCT
>CAYQUE010000023.1:5887-18282 GCA_964420615.1 uncultured Alteromonadaceae bacterium
CCGATTCGCTCGGGCTGGCAGTCGTCCGCGTACGGTAAACGCATCGACCCGATAACAGGCGCCCCCGCTTGGCACGACGGCGCAGACTTCGCCGGCCGCGAAGGTTCCGACATCCTCGCAGTGGCGAGCGGCGTGGTCAGTTGGAGCGGCTACAAGTCGGGCTACGGCACCATGGTCGAGGTCGCCCACGGTGACGGACTCAGTACCCGCTACGCCCACAATCGCGAAAATGTGGTCGAAGTGGGAGATCTGGTGCGCCGGGGCGATGTGATTGCGCTGATGGGCAACACGGGTCGGTCTACGGGTCCTCATGTTCATTTCGAAGTCTTTAAAAATGGTCGCGCTGTCGACCCCGCGAGCTATATTCGCCGCACGCATCGCTGAAGGGTGAGTTGAGGCGCCGGGCGCCTGTTTGTCGATTCCCTTAAACCCAGCAGTGAGATTTCCATGTTGTTGTCTACCCTGAAGAAGATATTCGGCACCCGAAATGATCGGGAGCTGAAGCGTATGGGCAAAGTGGTCGCCCGAATCAACGCATTGGAGGAGGGTATGCAAGCCCTCGACGATGCGGCGCTGCGCGCCAAAACCGAAGAATTTCGCTCTCGACTGAGTGAAGGCGAGACGCTCCAACAGCTGCTGCCTGAAGCCTTTGCCTTGGTTCGTGAGGCGGGTGTTCGTGCTTTGGGAATGCGGCATTTTGACGTGCAGCTGATCGGTGGGATGACGCTGCATGACGGCAAGATCGCGGAGATGCGCACTGGCGAAGGGAAAACGCTGGTGGCGACACTGCCCGCTTACCTCAACGCGCTACCGAACCACAGTGTGCACCTCGTCACCGTTAACGATTATCTGGCCGGCCGTGACGCCGGTTGGATGGGTCCACTTTACGAATTTTTGGGCCTCAGCGTCGGGGTTGTGCGCTCGGGTCAATCTGCAGAAGAAAAGCGCGCGGCTTATGCCTGCGATGTGGTTTACGGCACCAACAATGAATTTGGGTTCGATTACCTGCGCGACAACATGGCTTTTAGCATGGCGGATAAAAGCCAGGGCAAGCTGGCTTTTGCCATTGTCGACGAAGTCGATTCGATTCTGATTGATGAGGCGCGCACACCGCTCATTATTTCGGGCGCGGTTGAGGACAGCTCGGAACTCTACAAAACGATCAATCGGTTGATTCCCAAGCTAACGCAGGAGGTAGAGGAGCAAGAGGGTGACTTCACAGTTGACGAGAAGCAGCGCAGTATCGAATTAACCGAGGCCGGCCACGAAAAAGTGGAAGGGATGCTTATCGAGGCCGGTTTGTTGCAGGGAGACGACTCCTTGTATGCCGCGACAAATCTTGGCTTGTTGCACCACGTGCATTCAGGCTTGCGCGCGCACGTGCTGTTCCATCGGGACGTCGAATACATTGTGCAGGAAGGGCAGGTTGTCCTGATCGATGAGCATACGGGCCGAACCATGCCGGGCAGACGTTTGTCCGAGGGTTTGCATCAAGCCATCGAAGCCAAGGAAGGCGTGCGGATCCAGAGCGAAAGCCAGACCCTCGCCTCGACCACCTTCCAGAACTTCTTTCGACTTTACGACAAGCTGTCGGGAATGACCGGTACCGCTGATACCGAGGCGTTTGAATTTCGCCAGATTTACGGTCTCGACTGTGTGGTGATTCCCACTAATGTGCCCATGCGACGCGATGACCTTAACGATCTCGTTTATCTGACGCGGGAAGAGAAGTTCGAGGCCATTATTGAGGACGTTCAGTCTTGTATCGAGAGCGGCGCACCGGTCTTAGTGGGTACGGCGTCGGTTGAGACCTCGGAGGAGTTGTCACAGGCGTTCCAGAAAAAGGGCATCGAGCATAAGGTGTTAAACGCCAAGTACCACGAGCAGGAGGCTGAGATCATTGCCCAGGCCGGGCGCCCCGGTGTGGTTACCATCGCGACCAATATGGCCGGCCGTGGTACCGATATCGTGCTTGGCGGTAATTTGGAGGCGGAGTTGGTTGCGCTGGGTGAGGGTGTTGACGACGCAACCCGGCAATCAGTCACCGCGGAATGGCAGTCGCGGCACGACGCGGTGATTGAAGCCGGTGGCCTGCACATCCTCGGTACCGAGCGGCACGAATCCCGACGTATCGACAACCAATTGCGGGGTCGCTCAGGGCGCCAGGGCGATCCCGGGGTCTCGCGTTTTTATCTGTCGTTGGAAGACAACCTGATGCGTATTTTTGCGTCGGATCGGGTAAAGAGCTTTATGCAGGCGCTGGGCATGGAGCGCGGTGAAGCTATCGAACATCGCATGGTGACCAATGCGATCGAGAAAGCACAGCGCAAGGTGGAAGGGCGAAACTTCGATATCCGTAAGCAGCTACTCGAGTATGACGACGTCGCTAATGATCAGCGGCAAATTATTTACCGCCAGCGCGACGAACTGCTGTCCGAGGAAGAAATCAGTGACACCATCACCGCTATTCGCGAGGACGTAGTTAATGACGCGATTGACGGTTTTATTCCGCCGATGAGTGTCGAGGAGCAGTGGGATATTCCGGGCTTGGAGAAGCAGCTGGAGGCTGAATTCGGCCTTATGCTCTCCGTGGGTCAGTGGCTCGACGAAGACGACACGCTGCACGAGGAAACTTTGCGTACGCGTATCACCGGTGCGGTGCAGGCAGCCTACGATGAAAAAGCGGCGGGTATCGGACCGGGCATGCGTCAGCTCGAGAAGCAAATCATGTTGCAGGTTTTGGACACGCTGTGGAAGGAACACCTGCAGGTGATGGATCAGTTGCGGCAGGGGATTCACTTGCGGGCTTACGCCAACAAGAACCCCAAGCAGGAATACAAGCGCGAATCCTTTGCATTATTTGAAGGGCTGTTGCAGCGCTTGAAATACGAAGTGGTGCGCTTCCTCAGCCACGTGCAGGTGCAGCGCTCTGACGAGGCGGCTGCACTGGAGCAAAAGCGGCGAGAAGCGGCGGCCAAGCAGCAGATGGCGTTTGAACATGCTGAAGCGGGGTCGGCCGTACCGACCGCTGATGGCGAGACGACACCGCCCGCGGCGCAACCAATGACGCGCGCACAACCCAAAGTAGGTCGCAACGATCCTTGCCCCTGTGGCAGCGGCAAGAAGTACAAGCAGTGCCACGGTGCGCTTAGTTAACGCGATAATTGCAGGTCGTTCGTGGCGTCTGGGTGAGCTGTCATGAGTCAGTCCGTTGCCGGTATTCAGCTGGGCGTCGCTCAGGCGGGCATTAAAAAACCCGGCAAAGATGATTTGCTCGTAATCGCGCTGGCTCCGGGGACTAGCACGGCGGCGGTATTCACGCAAAATGCGTTTAGCGCGGCCCCGGTGCGGCTGGCGCGGGATCACCTCGCTGCCTGCGACGGCCAACCGGCCTATCTATTGGTCAATACCGGTAATGCGAACGCGGGCACGGGTGAGCCCGGCATGGCAGCAGCGCAAGCTACCTGCGATGCAATGAGCCACTTGCGAGGCTGTGAAGCCCAGCAGGTACTGCCATTTTCAACAGGCGTCATCGGTGAGTTACTGCCCGCAGAACGTGTCAGTGTAGCCTTGCCCGCTGCCATCGATAATTTGTCCGAGGACAACTGGGTCCGTGCGGCTTCGGCGATTCTAACGACCGATACGCGGGCCAAGTGCCGCAGCGTCGCGGTCGAGTATGAATATCAGCGCTGCGTGATTACCGGTATCGCCAAGGGCGCGGGTATGATCTGCCCAAACATGGCAACGATGCTGGCTTTCATCGGCACCGATGCAAAGATCGATGGCGCGACATTGCAGCAACTGCTCACTGATGGCGTCGCAGCGAGTTTTAACCGAATTACCGTTGATGGTGATACGTCAACCAACGATGCGGTGACGTTATCGGCCACCGGTGCCAGCGGTGTTGTGATCGCACCAGGATCTGCGGCGCACGCCGCATTTGCGGATGCATTACAGTCACTCATGATCGAGCTGGCCCATGACGTCGTGCGCGATGGCGAGGGAGCGACCAAGTTCGTTCAAATCCGGGTCACTGGGGGCGAGACGCGAGCGGCCTGTGATCAGGTTGCCCGCACGATCGCGCACTCACCGTTGGTAAAAACCGCCCTGTTCGCATCTGACCCCAACTGGGGGAGGATTCTTGCTGCTATTGGGCGTGCGGGCTTGGAAGGCCTTGATACCGCGCGGGTCTCGATCGCGATTAACGACACATTGATTGCCGAGGGCGGGGCTCGAGCGGCGTCTTACACCGAAGAGCAAGGTCAGCAGGCCATGTCCAAGGACGACTTGACGATCGATATCGCGCTCAATCGGGGTGAAGCCGAGGCGCTCATTTGGACCACCGATCTCTCTTACGATTACGTCAAGATCAATGCGGAGTACCGCACCTGACGATGTCCGTTATCACCGTTGCGGTTGGCATATTGATCGACAATGCAGGGCGCGTCCTCATCACCCAGCGAGCGCGTGAGGCGCATCAAGGCGGTTTGTGGGAGTTTCCGGGCGGTAAGGTTGAGGCGGGCGAGGACGTCGTTGTTGCGCTAGCGCGCGAGCTTCAAGAGGAGCTTGGTGTGGCGGTGGAGACGAGCACCCCGTTCATGCAAGTCCCACACGATTATGGCGACAAGCAGGTGCTACTTGATGTGTACCGGGTGACACAGTGGCGAGGAGAGGCCCGCGGTCTCGAGGGGCAGCCGCTGGCCTGGCAGTTACCCGCTCACTTGCCGGCGTGGCGCTTTCCTGAGGCCAATCGCCCCATTCTAGATCGATTGATAAAACTCTAAGCGATCGTCGCGCGTGACAACAGCGTCTCGTGCAGTAAGGCGGCGCGCGTGTGCAGTGATTCCAGCGTGCCACTGTTATCAATCACAATATCGGCGCGCGCGATACGAGACTCCCGATCCAACTGCGCCGCCATAATTTGTTCGACCAAGGCCTGATTATTCTGGTCCCGCGCCATCGTGCGCTCGAGCTGTATCGATTCCGGTACGTCGACGACCACGCTCAGATCCACCATGGACGATTGCCCGCTTTCCAAGAGGAGCGGCGAACTCAGCACTGCATAGGGAGAATCCGCTGTGCTCAGTTGTCGCGCAATTTCCTCACGAATTCTGGGATGAGTAATCGCCTCCAGCGCCTTGCGATGGCGCTCATCGCTGAAAACGAGCTTGCGAAGCGCAGAGCGATCAAGTCGGCCTGCGGCGTCTAGATACTCTGATCCAAATTGATCAACGATTTCCGCAAGCGCCGGCTGGCCGGGTTCGACGATAATTCTGGCGACAATATCTGCATCGACGATGGTCACGCCTTGCTCGGCCAGCCAATCCGTCAGTGCGGTTTTCCCGCTGCCAATGCCGCCCGTGATGCCGACTTTCAGCACCTCAGGGAGCCACCAATCGTAGGTATTGGGTAATCAGAGAATCACCGTAAAACAAGGTCAGCAAGCCCGCGCCTGCCAGATAGGGCCCGAAGGGCATCGGCGTGTCACGCCCTTGGCGCTTGGCAATCAAGATGGCAATCCCCAGTGCCGCACCCACGAAGGATGATAATAGGATCATCAGGGGCACGGCCTGCCAACCGAACCATGCGCCGAGCGCGCCGAGCAGCTTGAAGTCGCCATAGCCCATTCCCTCTTTTCCTGTGGTCAACTTGAACAACCAGTAAACGCTCCACAGTGCGCCGTAACCCAAGATCGCGCCGAGCACGGCGTCAGGGAGCGGCGCCCATGTCTCCAGCAAGTTAACCGCTAGACCGAGCCAGAGTAGCGGTAGGGTGATGTTGTCAGGCAATAGCTGGGTATCGAGATCGATCCCGGTCAGCGCGATCAGTGCCCAAATGAGGATGAGCGCACTGGCAGACTCGAAGCCAAAGCCAAACTGCCAAGCGGCCAACCCTGATAGCACGCCCGAGATAAGCTCCACCGCCGGGTAGCGAGCGGATATGGGCATGTTGCACTGCGCGCATCGCCCGCGCAGTAACAGCCAGCTGATTACCGGGATGTTGTGCCAGGGTTTGATCGCAGTACCGCAGCCCGGGCAGCATGAGCCGGGTTGAGAGAGTGAGATGGGCGTCTCTTCAATTGCGGGTTGCTCAAGAAACTCATGGCATTCCCGTCGCCAGGATTGCTCCATCATGCGCGGTAACCGCAGAATCACCACATTGAGAAAGCTGCCTAGGATCAATCCCAACAGAGTGCAGGAGAGCGTGAAGAAAACTGGGTCAGAAAGCGCGATCAGCATGGCGTGGGCTATCCGGATTGTTGCTCAGATAACCGAGCCGAGCATAAAAATCGGCAGGTACATGGCAATCATCAGTCCGCCAATCAGGACGCCCAGTATCGACATAATCATGGGCTCTAGGAGGGAGCTTAAGCTGTCTACTGCGTTGTCTACTGCTGCCTCGTAATGGTCAGCGACCTTTCCGAGCATGTCGTCGAGTGATCCTGATTCCTCTCCAATGGTGGCCATCTGTATCAGCATGTTGGGGAATAACCCAGTTGACCTCAGCGAAAGATTGAGCGCCATGCCGCCAGAAACGTCATCTTTTACTCGCAGAATTGCATAAGCGTATATCGCGTTACCCGCCGCCCCGGCGGTCGACTGTAAGGCCTCAACCAGGGGCACGCCGGCAGCAAAAGTTGTGGAGAGCGTGCGAGCGAAGCGGGCGATGACGGCGTCATGCACGACAGAGCCCAGCACCGGGAGTTTGAGCATTGCTGCATCAACCGCGTCGGCAAATTTCTGATTTCGCTTTCGCGCTATAACGAAGCCATATCCCGCTGCAAGGGAGCATAAAAAAACAATAAACCACCATTCCTGCATCGCCTCAGAAATGCGCAAAACGAAAAGCGTGAAGGCTGGCAAATCGGAACCAAAGCTGCGAAATGTCTCTGCGAAGGTTGGCACAACTTTTACCAGTAGTATCACGGTGACGACCACGGCAACAACGACTACCGCAGTTGGGTAGGTCAGCGCTTTTTTAATTTTTGCTTTGAGTGCTTCCGTCTTTTCTTTGTACGTAGCAATTCTGTCCAGCATGATCTCCAACGTGCCCGAGGACTCTCCCGAGTCTACCAGTGAGCAAAATAGAGAGTCGAAGTACTCGCTGTGGTTGTTCAGTGCTACCGCCAGACTGGTACCCGATGAAACGTCGCTCCGAATGTCCCGGATCAATTTCCTCATGCGATCGTGCTCAGTGCCCTCTGCGACGATGTCGAAAGCTTGAACAAGTGGAACACCCGCCTTAGCCATAGTTGCTAGTTGCCTGGTAAAAATGGCAACGTCCTGCGGTTTGATTTTTTTTGATCCTGAAGAAAACAGCGGTTTCGGTTTTTTCCTTATTTTTTTAGCTATCACGCCTTGCTTGCTGAGTGCGATACGCGCCAGCGGCAGGGATTCGGCATTGATTTCACCTTGGATCTTGCGGCCATTTTTGTCGCTGCCTTGCCAGGTAAATACGATTTTTTCTCTGGACGTTTGTGCCATTGAGTAGTTCTATCAGTCCGTCGTCACGCGGCTGACTTCCTGCAAGCTGATAAGTCCAGCCGCACATTTTTTGATGGCAGAGCGGCGGAGATCATCAAAACCTGACTTTCTCGCCACTTTGTCGAGCTCAATTGAGTTCCCTCCCTCCATAATCACCTGGGAAATTTCCTTAGTAATTTTTACCACCTCGTAGATGCCGATTCGGCCCTTGTAGCCTTCGCTACAGTTTTTACAGCCCACAGGGGCTTTTATGGTCGCGGTCTTCAGTTGGGCTTTTGTAAAGCCCAGTTCCAGCAGAGCCTCTTCCGGGATGTTTGTCTCGGGCACCGCGCATTCCGTGCATAGTCGTCGGGCTAATCGTTGGGCAATTATCAGACTGACCGATGCTGCGATATTGAACGCTGGGACACCCATATTGAGGAGTCGCGTCACCGTTTCGACTGCGCTATTTGTATGCACTGTCGAGAGCACCAAGTGGCCTGTCTGAGCCGCTTTTACGGCGATCTCTGCTGTTTCCAGATCTCTGATCTCCCCGACCATGATGACGTCGGGGTCTTGTCTGAGAAATGATCGGAGCGCCTCGGCGAAGTTTAGGCCGACCTTTGGGTTGACCAGTACCTGATTGATGCCGTCGATGTGAATTTCGACGGGGTCCTCCGCGGTCGAAATATTCCTTTCGGGTTCATTGAGCAACTGTAAGCCGGTATAGAGCGAGACCGTCTTGCCTGAGCCCGTTGGACCGGTCGCTAGGATCATGCCCTGCGGCCTAGATAAAGCTTCCATAAAGAGCTTCTGCTGGCTCTCATCGTATCCGAGCGCTTCGATACCCACCTTTGCCGAGGCAGGGTCCAGTATTCTGAGAACAATTTTCTCTCCGAACATGGTTGGCAGTGTATTGACGCGGAAATCGACGGCGCGGCGCTTTGAGACTTTGATCTGGATACGGCCGTCTTGCGGTACGCGTCTTTCAGAAATGTCCATTCTAGACATGACTTTGAGTCTGGCCGCCAGACGCGGCGCAAGTTGTTTGGGCGGCTTGGTCACTTCTCGTAAAACGCCGTCGGTCCTAAAGCGAATTCGATATTCAGTCTCGTAGGGTTCGAAATGAATGTCCGATGCACCTTGCTTGATTGCGTCCAACAAGACTTTGTTAATGAACCGCACAATCGGCGTCTCGTCGGCGGCTTCGGAGAGCTCGCCCTGATCGGGTTGCTGTTCTTGAACCTCTAGCTCATAGTTGGCCTCAGATTCCAAGGCGTCCGACTCAGTGTACAAGGCGCTCGTTGCATCAATTTGGCGATTGATGAAGCCTGTGAGTTGCCCGTCGTCAACCAGTACCGCTTCTGTGGTGTACCCCGATGCAAATCTCAGCTCGTTTAGCGCCGCGGAATTCGTAGGGTCAGAGATGCCGACAAATAAGCGCTGAGCGCGCGTGTAAAGGGGCACCGCATGCTGCTTCAGCATGAATTCTGCATCAATCAAATGGAGTGGCATCGAAAGAGGATCAACCGCGCTTAGTTCAATTACTGGGAGGCCAAATTCGAGCGCTGCCTCTTGAGCGAGCTGATTGCTATCGATTACCTGATCTCTGAGGAGCTGTTGGTAGATCGTTCTCCCCGCGACCCTAGCTTCAGCGGTAATTTGTTGGGCTTTTTCAGCGTCAATTACACCTAGACGCTCCAGTCGAGCTGCTAGACCGGCCGATGCTGGAGTCGCCGTAGCAATGTTAGGCACTGCCGCACACCGCAAACTGACTTGGCGATCCTGCCTTGCGCGGTTGCCGGCGGTTTCTTAGTTGCATTCGCTGATCCTCTATGGTTCTAGATCAGGACTAGCAGAGGCCAGCGGCCATACAACTTCCGCCTTCGCGCCATTCAACCGGAGGGGTGGTACCCTGGGGCGTCAAGGTGTAAGTCTTGCTGTCGATTTCGGCCGTCCCCGTTACGGTAATAACTCCGTTCACCACGGTGACGCTCGATACGACACCTGCCGCAGTCAGCATCGCCGGCGGAATACCGCAGGCTCCCGCATTGATGTCGGACAGCGCCAGTGTCGCTCCCGCCCGACATGCGGGTGAATTTTTCTGAATCGCCATTGCAATCGCCGACTTGAAGGGCGCCGCAGCTGAGATCGCTTCGGCAAATTTGGCCTTTTTGGTATAACTTTCGTAGGCGGGTAGTGCTAACGCGGCAAGCAACCCGATGATGGCGATGATGATCATGAGTTCTATCAGCGTAAAGGCTTTTTGGTATTGCTTCGTAATGCCCATGGTTCCACCGGTCTAGTGTAGTGACGAAATCTTTATAGGATGATATCAAACCGTTCGGCTTCAACTAGGGTGAAAATTGCTTTTTGGGGTGTTTAACTCAAGTCAGAGCCGAGCTGTTCAGGCAGCCCCCCGGGAAGTCGCTCGGGGCGCACAAATGCCGCCCCGAGCCTCGTATCGGCAGGGTCTGGTGATCCGTTAGCAAAGACCTGCAGCGACACATGAACCACCCTCGGTCCAAGTGACGGGTGGCGTTACGCCATTGGGCGTCAAAGTGTAGGTCTTGGAATCGACCTCAGCAGTACCCGTGACTGTCACGACACCATTAGTAACGGTTACACCATTAACCACTCCAGCTGCTGTGGTGATGGCGGGCGCGATGCCGCAAGATCCGGCTTGTAGATCGGTGAGCGCGAGGGTCGCTCCAGCCCTACAAGAAGCTGAATTTTTCTGTATGGCTAGCGCCACAGACGTCTTAAATGGCGCGGCTGCGGCCATGACCTCAGCAAACTTCGCCTTCTTGGTGTAAGTCTGATAAGCCGGGAGCGCGACCGCTGCCAAAATGCCGATAATCGCGATCACGATCATCAGCTCGATCAATGTAAAACCTTTACTGTGTGCTTTCATTTGTCACCTCTATCTTTGCCTTTTTTGTTAGGTACACCAGCTTGCTACTGAGGCGGCGAGCTCGTGATACGGACGCTCCTTGGGAGAAGCCTGCCTAGCTGTATGCACGAAGCGTGCCAAAATTCCGCCGGGCTGATTTAGGCCGTTTCAAAAGGTCGAATGACGGTTTTACAGAAGCCAAATGGAGTAACGAATGACAAAAATTGTCACATAGTGTCGGATCCGACGAAAGAAAGCGCAAGCTGGATGTTCGCGTCATCGATCATTTGTTTCGCGCTTTATCGCTTTTAGCCTGAGCCGGTAATCGTGCAGCACGGGTTCGGTGTAGCCACTCGGCTGGGCGGTACCGGCAAAGACCAGCTCGCAGGCCGCCAGAAACGCCTGGCTGGACTCCTGATTGGGCGCCATGGGTCGATAGTCCGGGTCAGATTGGTTCTGCTCATCCACCACGGCGGCCATACGCGCGAGGGTTTCGCGCACCTGCGCCTCTGACACCACCCCGTGGTGCAGCCAGTTGGCGATGTGCTGACTGGAGATTCGTAAGGTTGCGCGGTCTTCCATTAATCCCACGTTGTGAATATCAGGCACCTTTGAACAGCCCACGCCGTGTTCCACCCAGCGCACCACATAACCCAGAATCCCCTGGGCGTTATTGTCGAGTTCCTGTTGGATCATCTCTGCGGTGAGTGCCTCGCCGCCGCCCAAGGGAAGGGTGAGCAACTCACCCAGTGATCGACGCTGCTTGCCCCCAAGTATTATAGTTTGAACGTCGCTCACCAAGACGGCGTGGTAATGGGTCACGTGGAGCGTTGCGGCAGTGGGTGAAGGCACCCACGCGCAGTTGGCTCCGGCATTGGGGTGGCCGACCTTGGCGGCGAGCATGTCGGCCATCAAATCAGGCATGGCCCACATCCCTTTGCCGATTTGGGCCCGGCCCTTGAGGCCACAAGCCAGCCCCGTATCGACGTTCCAGTCCTCGTAGGCGTTAATCCAGGTTTCGGCCTTCATCGCGGTTTTCGCGGTGACGGCACCTGCTTCCATGCTGGTGTGGATTTCATCGCCGGTGCGATCGAGGAATCCGGTATTGATAAATACCACACGCTCACTCGCGCGGCGAATGCATTCAGCCAGATTCACCGTGGTGCGTCGCTCTTCGTCCATAATCCCGACTTTCAGGGTGTTGCGCGGCAAGCCAAAGAGATCTTCGATGTGCGAGAACAGTGCCACCGTCAGACTGACCTCGTCTGGCCCGTGCATTTTAGGTTTTACGATGTATATGGAGCCGGAGCGTGAGTTGCGGAGCGCCCCCGTTCCCTGCAGATCGTGGAGCGCACAAAAAGTGGTAAACAGGCCATCCATAAAGCCTTCGGGGATTTCTCGCCCTTCGGCGTCCAATATGGCCGGGTTGGTCATCAGGTGCCCCACGTTGCGCACAAATAGCAGGCTACGTCCGGGCAGGGTGAGCGTGTCTCCATCTGGGGTGGTGAAGCTGCGATCGGGGTTCAGGCGTCGGGTCAGCGTCTCGCCACCTTTTTTAAATGTGTCAGTCAGGTCGCCCTTCATGAGCCCCAACCAGTTGCGATAGACCACCACTTTATCTTCGGCATCCACCGCGGCCACCGAATCCTCGCAGTCCTGAATGGTGGTGAGCGCCGATTCCAGACACAGGTCTTTCACACCCGCCGCATCGAGCGCGCCTATTGGATGATTGCGATCAATCTGGATTTCGATATGCAACCCATTGTGCTTCAGCAACACGCTGTCGGGTTGTGCGGCGCTGCCGGTATAGCCTGCGAACTGTTCTGGATCTGCCAAGCCCGCTGCTTCACCTGCACCCTGCTGGATTGCCAGTGTCCCGTCGGTGATGACATACCCGGTGGCGTCTGTATGGGTACCCCCCGAGAGCGGGCAGTGGGTGTCGAGGAAATCCCGCGCCCAGGCGATCACGCGATCGCCGCGCACAGGGTTATAGGCGCCGCCGCGCTCGGCACCGTCGTTTTCGGGAATCGCATCAGTAC
>CAYQUE010000023.1:18382-29202 GCA_964420615.1 uncultured Alteromonadaceae bacterium
GGGTTATAGGCGCCGCCGCGCTCGGCACCGTCGTTTTCGGGAATCGCATCAGTACCGTAAAGCGCGTCGTAGAGGCTGCCCCAGCGCGCATTCGCTGCGTTGAGCGCATAGCGCGCATTCATGACGGGCACCACCAGTTGTGGCCCAGCAATCTGCGCGATTTCCGGGTCTACGTTTTCAGTGCTGATGGAAAAGGGTGCTGGCTGCGGGTGCAGATAGCCGATCTCGCGAAGAAACGTCTCATAGGCCGCGGCATCCCATGCGCTGTCGCGGTGATCACGATGCCATTGATCAATCTGCGTTTGCAGGCGATCGCGCTCGGCCAGCAAGCGTTGATTCTCGGGGCCCAAGGTAGACCAGATATCCGCCACGCCACGCCAGAAGCGATCGACGTCCATCCCCGTGCCCGGTGCAATCTCGTTGACCAGCAGTGCGTGCAGGGCGGTATCAACCTGTAGGCCGGCGCAGTCGATGCGTTGCGACATGATCTAACTCCTTGGGTCTGAGATATGGGCGAATGGGGGTGATATCGGGAGGCGGTACTGTACTCACTCGCCATTATTGATAACAGTGATTTGGACGATACGGGGTATTCGCAGCATTTATTTTTCTAGCCCGGGCGCCTGGCCCAAGGATCGAGCAATGCCGGTAATGAACTGCCGCACCCAGCGATGCGGGGCGTTGTTATGCAGCAGCGGACTCCACGCCATTTTGAGCTCCAGTGGCGGAATAGCGAAGGGGACATCGCGCACCACGACACGGGGGTTATCCCGCTTGAGCCATGTCGCACGCGTCGGCAAGGTGACAATGAGGTCATTTTGTTCGGCCAGCGTCATGGCCGCCTGATAGTGGCGCGTGAAAACGCGGATGCGTCGTTTTTCACCCAACTCCGCCAGTGCGGTGTCCACCCAGCCAAGGCGCTGCACGTCCCCTGGGTCGACCCCGACGCCAACCCCCATGCCGGTTTTGCTGACCCAGATGTGGTCTGCCGCGAGATAGGTCTCCAGTGAAAAGTGCTTCAGTATCGGATTATCGGGGCTCAGTAGACAGGAGAAACTGTCCTCCCACAATGTGATCTGATGAAAAGACTGAGGCATTTGATCAAAGCGGTTGATCACCAAATCGACTTTGCCGCGCTCCACATCGAGAAAGCTCACATCCGAGGGGTTCATAATATCGAGGGTAATGCCTGGCGCATGTTCACGGAGTTGGGTCAGCACGGCGGGGAATAGGGTTGATTCGGCGTAGTCACTGGCCATGATCCGCACCACCATTTGCGCATCACCGGGCGCAAACTCCGCCGCCGGCTGCATGGCGCGATCAACACTCAACAGAATGTCCTTCACGAGCGGCTCGAGTTCCAGCGCCCGTTCGGTCGGCGTCATGCCTTCTGAGGTTCGCACTAGCAATGGGTCATCGAATAGCGTGCGCAGACGCCTCAGCCCGTTGCTCATCGCCGGTTGTGACAGCCCCAATTGATGTGCCGCTTGGGTCACATTGCGCTCGCGCAACAGCACCTCGAGGTAGACCAGCAGGTTCAGATCAATTTGGTTCAGGTTTTTCATATAATGCAGGCAGCGACACAGGTATTCACGCGGTGAATTATAACTCTTTGGTCATACTTTTGCCGTATGGCTGGGGGTTGGTGACAATGCCGACCCCGTCGCCCATCCCACAGGACACAGGACCCAACAATGTACACAGCACCCTTGGATGACATGCAGTTTCTGATCGACGACGTGCTCGACGTCGGCGCGGTGCTGGGTTCGCTGCCGCCCTATGGTGAATTGGGGCTGGGCAAAGACTTGACCACCGCATTGCTGGACGAGGCGGCCAAGTTTGCTGCTGATGTTGTCTCGCCGCTGCGTCGCGTTGGCGATGCGCATCCGTCTCGTTGCAGTGAGGGTGCCGTGACGATTCCCCCCGGCTATGGCGAGGCGATCAGGCAGCTGGGCGAAGGTGGTTGGGTGGGCATTTCGGCGCCCCAGGAAGAGGGCGGCCAGGGGCTACCCGAGTTGTTTGGCACCGCAGCCTGCGAGATGTGGAACAGCGCCGATATGGCGTTTGCGCTCGAGCCGTTTTTGAGTGCGGGCGCGGCGCTCGCGATTTCTGCGCACGCGAGTGACGCGCTGAAATCCCTCTACCTTGAAAAGATCTATGCGGGTGAGTGGTCGGGCACGATGAATCTGACTGAATCCGGGGCGGGCTCGGATCTGGGGCCCATGAAAACCCGCGCTGAGCGCGACGGTGATCACTATCGTATTTTTGGTCAAAAGATTTACATCACTTGGGGTGACCACGACGCCACTGAGAACATTATTCATCTGGTGTTGGCGCGTTTGCCTGATGCGCCCGAGGGTAGCCGCGGCATTTCGCTGTTTTTAGTGCCGAAGTATTTAGTGAATGCCGACGGCTCGTTGGGTGATCGCAACGACGCGTATCCTGTGTCGGTAGAGCACAAGTTGGGCATTCACGGGAGTCCGACCTGTGTGATGGCCTACGGTGACAACGGCGGTGCTATTGGTTACCTGTTGGGGGAGGAGAATCAGGGCCTCGCCTGTATGTTCACCATGATGAACGAGGCCCGTCTTAAAGTGGGTTTGCAGGGACTGGGCGCCTCCGAGGGCGCGTATCAGAAAGCGGTCGCTTACGCGCGGGAGCGTGTACAGGGTGGGGCGCCCATTATCGAGCACGCCGACGTCAAGCGAATGCTCTTGACTATGCGCGCCTTAAACGAAGCGATGCGCGCCCTTGCTTATTCAGAGGCGGTCACAATGGACCTCGCTCACGCGGGGCCTGAATCGGAGCGCGAGTCACAGCAGCGTCGCATCGATTTAATGATCCCTGTGATCAAAGGTTGGCTCACTGAGCTGGGCATGGAGGTGACGTCGCTGGGAGTGCAGGTGCACGGTGGCATGGGCTACGTCGAGGAAACTGGCGCGGCGCAGTATCTTCGCGACGTGCGGATTACCCCGATCTACGAGGGCACCAACGGGATTCAGGCAGCGGATCTGCTGAATCGCAAATTGGGGCGCGATGGTGGCGCCACTATGGAGACGTTACACGAGGAGATAGCTAGCTTCGCACGCGGATTGCAGGGGCATCGTGACGCACGCTTGCAAGCCATTGGATCCAATCTTCTGGGGGCGCTGTCAGATCACGTCAGCACGACTCAGAGACTGCTCGCAACCCTGACTGAGGATCGCTTTAGCGCGCTGGGCGGATCATTCGATTACCTGATGCAAACCGGCTATCTCTTCGGGGGCTGGCAACTGGCGCGCGGCGCTGAAGTCGCTACTGCGATGCTGGAGGCTGGGGATCGTCGGACTTTCGCAGAGCGTAAGATAGGCACCGCACTCTTTTATGTGGAGCGCGTGCTGCCCCGGGCCAGAGCGCATGCGGGTGCGATTGATGCCCCCGCAGAAAGCCTTCGCGCTTTTTCTCAGGACTGGTTCTGAGGTGATCGACGCGTTTACAACCCCCGACTTGTCAGATGCTCATCCGGCGGCGCAGCATCTCGCGTTTCAGTTTCGGCAGTTTGGCTTGCGCCCGCGTTTTGCGGGCCCGGTTTCGACTGTCGCCTGTCACGCTGATAACTCGCGGGTGGCCGAGGCAGTGTCTGAGCCAGGTGCGGGGCGTGTTTTGCTGGTGGATGGGCAAAGTGCTTTGCATCGCTCCTTGCTAGGTGATCGATTGGCGCAATTGGCCGCAGACAACGACTGGGCGGGGCTGGTGATCATCGGGGCGGTTCGGGATGTAGAGGTGATCGATCAGATTGACATCGGCGTGCACGCGTTGGGGGTGTGTCCCGTCAAGACCGAAAAGCGGGACGTTGGCGATCGCGATATTCCTCTCACGCTGCGCGAAGTCACAGTGAACCCGGGTGACTGGTTGTACGCGGATCGCAACGGCGTCTTGATCAGTCAGACGCCTGTGCATTAGCCTCCCCACGTGAGCCTTGGGCGGCCCAAGATTGGGTGTCACCGGTTTCTTTTCCCCCGAGCATTGCTATTCAAACAGTGCTTTGCGCGTACCCGCAGTCAGCGTCTGCGGGTGCATCAGCGCGACATCAGTGTGAGATAAGATAGCGAGATGACAGTGACGTCTGATCAATGGCACATCGACGAAGGGTGGCTCGCTGCGGCGCGCCGGGTCCCGTCCCCCAACTTTAATGCTCGGCCCGCGGGGATCGAGCCCGAGTTGATTGTCATACACGGTATTTCCCTCCCGCCTGGTGAGTACGGCGGCCCCGAAATCGAATCATTGTTTACTAATGGGCTTGACCCAGACGCTCACCCATATTTTGCCGAGATCGCTCACCTGAAGGTATCTGCTCATTTTTTGATCTGCCGAGCGGGGGCGCTGACACAGTTTGTCGCTACCGACGATCGCGCCTGGCATGCGGGTGAGTCCTGCTGGCAGGGGCGTGAAAATTGTAATGATTTCAGTGTCGGTATTGAGCTTGAGGGGTGTGACGATGAGCCGTATTCAGACCACCAATACGAGTCATTGCAATCATTACTCGCCGCTCTGAGAAAGGCATATCCTCGTATCAGAGGCGATGCTATCGTGGGCCACAGTGATATCGCGCCTGGCCGAAAAACCGACCCCGGTGCCGCGTTTGATTGGTCGCGGGTGCAACGCGACTGCGTTGAAGCAATCGAGTAAGCAAGGAGACGCGTGAGCGTGTCGTATCTGATTTTTATCGTAGCTACCGGGCTATTCGTGGTGTTTGGCGCCGGTGGACCGCTGCATCGCGACGGCTGGCTGGCATCGCTGGATCGCCGTATTGATGCGGTCGAGTTGGCTCGGTGGCCAGCGTTGGCGCTTCGCGTCGCCGCGCCACTGATTGTGGCCGCCATTGCGCTATGGGTTTTACAACTATTGCTGGGCGGCCTGGGTGAGGCCATTGTGGGTACTGCGCTGCTGTATTTCGCATGGGGTCGGGGCGATTATCCCACTGAGTTGCAGCGCTTCTTGGCGAGAGCCAGGGTCGGCGATGACGTGGGTGCCGCGATGCTAATTAATGCCTCCGATGCGGATGAGTCGCTGGCGAAGCGGGCGCTGCGGGATTTTGCCTATCGGGGATTCGCCCGGTGGTTTCCGCCGGTCTTTTATTTTTGGTTGTTGGGTCCTTTTGCAGCCGCTGCCTATCGCTTGGTCGAACTGACGAACTCGCGATCAGAAGGGCGCTTTCAAGACCTGTTGCATCTGCTCGACTGGCTGCCCGCGCGTCTGGTATTACCGACCTATGCCATTCTGGGAGATTTTGATCGCACCCGCTCGCTCTTCACTGGTGATGCGCTCGACACTCAGGTCCCCGCGGATGTGTTGTTGGCTCACGGGGTTGAGCATGCGTGGCGCCTGAGTGATACGCAGCTGGCGGCGGCGTCTGATTGCGCTGTGGTCGCGGTGGAGAGCGCGCAAAAGGCCACTAACCGGGCTTGCGCGGTGTGGGTCATTCTGGCGTCACTCGCCGCTTTGGTATAACGCGATCCGTTAGCGAGCCCCTGTCTTTGCAGTACACACTCTCCTGCGCCAATTAACCGGGGTGCGCCTTAAGCACGTTCTCGTAGAGCGCTTGCAATAGGGGGGTCGCGGGGGGGTTGGGTGCCAGATGGTGCAACATCCAGCCCACAATGGATTCGATTTCTGTTTCTCGGCCCAGCTCGACGTCCATGCGCATGGACGAGTGGTTGTTAGCCGTTGCTTCGCAGACGGCCTTTACGCTGGCCGGCAACCGATCGGCAATTTCGGTGGCGTTTCCCGCACCCAGGAGCGCTTGAATCTCACGAACCACCTGCGTGAGTTGAGCATCAAGCGGGGGCTCAAGCAGCGCCCCGTTTGTTACGCGATGAATGGCAGTTAGCGGATTAATCGCTGCATTGATGGCGGCTTTATTCAATAGCGTTGGCTGGATATCAGACTCCCAGTTGAACTCAGGCACGCCGCTTCGCCACACCGTTGTCCAGGCAGGCGGAGTTTCGCTGGATACATGATTCCCCAGTTGGGTGGTGCCGATTCCCGAGACAATGAGCTCCCTCGGCGTGCCATGTCGACATCCCGCCGTGGTGGTGCCGAGCGCCAAGACGGCGTCTCCAATGAGGGGCAGAATTTGCGCAGCGTGTCCCATACCGTTACACAGCACAACCACAACCGTGTCCGGCGAGAGTCGATGCGCGACTGCCTGTACCGCAGTCTCGAGTGCCCACGCCTTGGTACAAATCAGTAGGTGCGACACAGGCTCGCGATGGGTAACCGACTGTTGCGCGAATTGATACTGACCCGTGGCGTCGCCCGACAGCACGATGGTGCGCGGGTCTTCGTCACCGTCGCGCGAAAGTAGTGTGACGGCAGCACCACCTGTTTGTAGTCGACAGGCGAAGAGCCCGCCAATCGCTCCCGCGCCAAGGATGTGCCAGTGGTCTGCCGTCCGAGAGGTCATTCCATCCACCAAGTAGCGGGAGCAGGCGCCAGCGCGGGGGCGTGGCGATGTTGCCATAAGGCGGTGATGAGACGTGCGATGAGGCGGCCGGCGCTTCGCAGCGCAGGGTCATGACCTTCGGGGAATATCGACTGAAATAAGGCGGCGTGTTCCTGAACGGGGAGTTGCTCCTGCGCAATTGCTGCATCGAAATAGCGACTGCCCATCGCGGCATACTCCCAGTCAATAGCCATTAAGACATCGTCCCGACACATCAGATTATCGGAAGTCAGATCGTTGTGGCACAAGTAAGGGGTATCGTGCTCCAGCAGGGTCAACGCGTGGCCGATTTCGGGGGAGGCTAAAATGTCACGCCAGGCTGGCCGTTCGGCGGGTGGGGTAGCCTCCAGGTAGTCGCGCAGGTCCGAGCGCAGTGTCAGGACACGATCGACCGCGGGTAGCGAATGAATCCGGGCAGCAAGAAGACCCAGGGTTTCGCCGGATACCGCGCATGGAGCCGATTTCACGCGTTCACAGACGATGACCTCTTGAGCGCTATCAATGTGGGCGATAGCGGGCGCGATACCTGCGCGTGCCGCCTGCGACCAGATCGTCACTTCCCCCAAGAACCCGTTCGTAAGGTGACTTGTTCGCCGATGGCGCAACCGGATGACCAGCGGCGGATCGCAGTCAAGTGCGTAAATCACGTGTCCACTTCCCTCCGCCAATACCGACCCCAATTCAGGTCGGTTTTGCAGGGATAGATTCCACTGCTGCCAGGCCGACAGCGCCGGTGCTATGCGTTGAGTTGCGCTTGCCATTGTGACCGCCACGTCCGGTAACCAAGCACCGCGAGCACCACATATATGCCGAACAGGCCTGCCGTGAGTGTGAGATCCCGGTGTAGATAGAGGCCGACCGATATCACGTCGATAACAATCCAGTAGAGCCAGTTTTCCAAAAGCTTTTGCGCAACCATCCAGGTGGTCAGCAGTGCCGCCAGCGTCGTCAGCGCATCGACATAGGGCGCGGCGGCGTTGGTCCAGCGCTGCATGGCAAAACCCACAAGTATCGTCGCACCTGCGAGCGCGGCGCAGATGATTAGATGTTGCCGCAGTGGCCAAGTGTGGATCGTGATGCCGTCATGCTCTTTAGACCAAAACCACCAGCCATAGGCCGCCATGACGATGTAAAAGACTTGCAGCATGGCTTCAAGATATAGCTGCACCTGCCAAAAAATAATGATGTAAAGCGACGCACTGGCCGCTGCAACGACCCAACAAAACCGTTGCTGGTAGATCGTGAGAACCACATAGATCAGCGCGAGGACAACGGCAACGACTTCAAGGTCAGTCATGTCACCCTTCAGGACCGATATCCGCAAAGTGTTCTGGAATGAATTTTGCGACCAGCACCTGGCGTCCGAAGGCGGTGTAGCTCGCGCGGAGAGCGTTTTGGATGGCGGCAAACACGGCTTCGTCCTCGCCGCTGATTTGCGTGCTCATGGAGTTGGTGACGGCAACGATATCCTGGTTTTCAAGGAGTCCGTCGATAAAGCCCAAGACGGCAGTTTTAAAGTCCTCTCGCAGGGGGTAGACACTGAGTTCGGCAGTCAATTTCATTGCGTTTGCTCCAAAAAATCGTAGCTGACGGAGACGCCCACCATACGGGGTTCCCCGAACTGACGGTAGGGTTCAACAGCGTACTCTTTCCGTGGATCATTGCCGAACGTGCCGAAGCCCCTGACAAACGTCTTTTCATCAGTAAGGTTTCTGCCCCAGAGCGTCCATTGCCAGGCGCCGAAGCGACCCGTGATGCTGGCATTGACCTGGTGCGACGTGGGCGCGCGCACGCGATGGCGGTCGGAGAAGAAATAGCCGTCGCTACCTGTGACGTCGCCCTGCACCGCCAGTGTGGGCGTCGCTTGCCAAGTGGCGCCCACGACGTATTGCCAGTTTGGCGCTTGGGGCTGATCTCGATCTGATAGATTCTCACCGGGAGCGCTTACATAGTTATCGAAAACAGCGTCTAGCAACCCCGCTGACGCTCGCCAGGAAAGCACATCGTTGGCCGACCATTGCAGCTCCCACTCGAGCCCCTGATGGCGCCCCGCCGCGGCATTGTCTGTGTAGTCAATAAAGGCGGTGCTGCCGTCAGCCCGCGGTATGACCAGCGAGCCTCGGGACTGCTGATCGTCACGATCCATGGTGAACAGACTTACTTTGGATTCCAACCCCCACTGTGGCCACGCCGACTGCCAGCCCAGCTCTAGACTCACCAGCGTTTCGGCTTTAAAGGTGGCCAGTGGCGCAAGGTCGCTTTGATTAGCATCTGGTAGGGCGTCTACGCTGGCCAATAAGCTCGCGTTTGCTCCCCCTGCGCGCGCGCCGCGAGCCAACGTCGCATAGAAGTTTTGCTCAGCGGCGAAGGACCACACCACACCAGTGCGGCCGGTCCAGTAGGAGTGCTCAAAGTTTTTATTAACGCCAAGACTGTCGCGGTACTCACTGTCGCGTCGTTCGACGCGCAGGCCAAAAAATGCAGACACTTCTGGCGATAGCTCGGTGTTGATCTCACCGAATACCGCCGCCGTTTGCGTCTCGATATCGCTGAAAAATGGCGTGTCCAAGTAGGTGTAGGTGCGCCGCAGATCCTCGGATTCATCGCGTAAATAAGTGCCGAATACCCAGTTGATCGGCGCCTGTGCGCTGCTCCTGAGACGCCACTCGATACTGTTCATGGTTCGTTCGCGGCGGTACTGATCAAACGAGCTGTATTCCCAACCGGGCGCAATGCCGACATAGCTCCAGTCCTCGTCATAGCTGTAAGTCGTTTCTGTGCTCGCGTGACTTATTTGCAGCAGGCTGTCCATTGCCCCCAAAGGGCCTTGCCAGTTGAGTCGGGCGGCGGACAGTTCCAGATCGTCCTCACCGGGTTGGTCAGACAGCGTGCTGCGGGTGTTATCGAGCGAGAATGCGTCGTAACCATTATTGATACGTATGTAGTAGACACCTGCTTCAACGGTCTGCGCGTCCCGCCGCCAACCGATTGCTCCCCGAGCAGTCAATTCGTCTTTTGCGTTGGTATCACTGCGACGAAGCCAGTCATTATCGATAAAGCCGTCGCTCTCGTATTGCTGAATGGCGAGGCGACCCGCCCAGTGGGGGGCGAGATCGCCACTCCAGCGCGCGCCGAGTCGATGCCCATGGAACCGTTCCGCACCCGCACTGAGTTCCGCGATCCGGTTTTCGGTGCTCCCGCTGTGCAACGCGATCAGTCCGCCGAGGGCATTGGCTCCCATCAGGGTGCCCTGGGGACCACGAAGCACTTCCACTTGTGTCACGTCGAACAGTGTCAGTGCGCCGCCACTGCCGCTGAGGTCAATGCCATCGAGCAAAATGCCAATCGAGGGGTTCAAGGGCTCCACAAACTGACTTCGCTCGCCAATACCCCGTATCTGTAAAAAGCGATTGCGCGAAGCGCCGGAGGAGCTGACCACATTTGGCATTAGAGAAATAACATCCTCTGCATGCGCCGCACCTCGCTGTCGTTGCTCGCGCTCAGAGATCAATGCGGTACTCAAAACCATACTCGAGCTCGGTAACAGGGTGGCGGTTACCGTCACTTCCTCGAGCAAGGCGTTTACCGCTGCCGCCCCTGTGGCGACCGTTCCAACCCCCAAAGAGACAGCGACACATCGTGCCGCCGCCAGAGCCGAAGAACCCTTGTGTGATAAAAGTCGAGCCAAGACCCGAGGAGCTCCGCAGCGGCGACGCGCTAGGAGGGAGGTGCTGCGAGTTTGTCCCCCGCGACCGGGTTCATCGAGTGCTATCGCCTTGCGGCGCAGGCGGAGGGCCGCGCATCTGGCAGGTGGCAGCCATTGGCTGGGACGGAGATGCATTTATCAGGTTCCTCGCAGTGGCGGAGGAACACGAAAGGTTTCGGATGCGGGCACCGAGTACCTTGTCCCTCCGCCGGTATCATCCGGATCAGGTTCAACGGGTCCGCCGCTTTGGCATCTCAGGCATACGCCACCCCGCAGGTGTCGCTAGATTATCACAGGCAGGTGTGAACCATCGGAGGTCAAGACGGCGTCTGCGGATTCATGCGACCCCAGTGCGCCGCCGGATAGCTTGGACGAGAAATAGGATTTTCAGAGCCTTAGTTTGGGGGCGCTTTACCATTTTTACGGGCAGTAATTCTGCTTCGAGAACAGTATGATTCCTGCGAGACGTGTTGAAAGGCAAAGCCCCCTGTTGTGAATCGGTTGGACCACAGTGAGTGGAAATCGCGCTACGCGGCCTTGATGACAGACGTCGAGGATCGTTTGCGTGCGCTGTGGCGAGGTTATGCCCGCGATACCGCCCGTTTGCGGCGCTTACAGAGCGTGCTGGTG
>CAYQUE010000024.1:0-2887 GCA_964420615.1 uncultured Alteromonadaceae bacterium
GTACCCAAACGCCATTCACCGCGGTACTGCCGTAAACCTGCGCCATGAAATTGAATCCGTGAATGTCCTCATCGAACTCAGGGCTGTCCCAGTGAGTGACACCGTCTTGATGCCAGGAGACTGCCGCACCAATGCCCGGGTCCTTGATAAACAGCGCCTCATTAAAAGGAGCGAAGTCCGGACCATTGATCGCTGCCGCGGCCTGCAGCAACTCGGGGTGTGCGTAGGTACGCAGGCACGCATCAGAAAACTGCAGTGAACCCAGCAGGATAAAGGGTGCCGCCAGCGGCGCCTCGGCGTCGGCCTCAGGCTCAAACATTTTGATCTGATGCCGCCCATTAGCGAGCGCTGTTCCTCCGAGGGGGTCCCCAAGAGGCTTGGACCAGACCAACGTCAGCGCCTTGGCATCGGCACCCAGTGCCGGCTCGCCCGCTGCATTGACCTTGCTCTCGGGTCCGGTCGGAAATTGCGCACGCATCATCTCGAGATCCGCTTTGATGTCGTCGAGTTCTTCGGCGCTCAGCACATTTTCAAAAATATAAAAACCGTATTCGGAATAAGCCGCTCTAATCTCTTCTGCCAGCGACCCGGATTCGGTGAATCGCAACGGCCCTCTGTTGGGTAGCGCCAGCGCAGCCGCCTGGCCCGCCAATAAGTAGCGGCGCATTGCGTCCGCCTGCTCACCGTAATGATTCGCGCAGGCCTCTATCGACTCACTGATATCCATCACAAAAACCCGAAAAAACTCATGTGACGTTGCACCTTAACAGATCTCAAAGACTGATTTCGCAACAGACCCGTGGCGACGACACCTATTCAGTGGCAGAGATTTCCCGTGACATCCAGATCGAATCGTCCTCATCAAAACCCTGGCGGGCGTAGAACGCCCGCGCGCGGCGATTGTGCGTTTCAGTCTCCAAAAACATTTTAACGACGCCCCGGGCTGCCATATCGACGAATAGCGCATCCATGACTTTGCCGCCAAGGCCCTCGCCGCGTCTTCGCAGGTAAATTTCGTCGATCAATGCCTCGCGGCCACCCGACTCCAGACTGTATCCCCAAGTGACCACCAGATACCCACTGTGCTCATTGACCAGATACACCACGCCATATTGGTCGTCTTCGAGCAAGGGGCCCAGCGCCAGAGCAACGCGCGCTGGATCATACGGATGCTGGTCCACCTCACAAAACTCCGCCACGAGTTCGAGCAGCAGCGGCAGGTGCTCGGCACTCGCGCGAGTCAGTGTCGCGTCAAGCGCCACTGCACGCTGCCAAAGAAGAGTAACCAACAGCCGCAGGCCGCGATGCAAAAAGGTGACGCTCTGACGGCGTCACCATCGATCGCGACAGATCACTCATCGTGACCCTCAATGCCCTTTAGCACGTCGATCGACTCAAGCCATTCAAGCATCAGTGCATTAACGGCTGCGGGCTGCTCCTGATGTAAAAAGTGGCCCGCATCCGCCACCCGTTGGCACGTCATCCCCGCGGGGAAATCTACCGGGACCATTAACCGCTCAAACACCTGGCTGTCGATACAACCGTCCAATTCGCCCGTCAGTGCGAGCGTCGGTACGGGCACCGGGTAATGGGCGTCAGCGGCCGAGACCAACAATGCGCGCAGTGACAACGCCGCTCGGTAGTAACCCAGGGCGGCACCGCGCACGCCCGGTTGGGCGAGCGTGTCAATCACGCGCTCGAGTACGCCGGATTCCGGTTGCCAACCAGGGCTCCAGTCGCGCCACAATTTGCGTATAAAGGCATAGCGCTGTCTGCTCACGACCCAATCCGATACCCACGGAATATTGAAAAACCCCATATACCAGGACAGCCTGAGCTGCTTGGGAATGCGCAGCCCATCGCGCGCGAAACGCCCAGCATGAGGCACGGCCATGGTGATGAGGCTCTTGAATCGCTCGGGTGCGGTAGCAGCGACAACGTAGGCGATCGCCGCGCCCCAGTCGTGGCCGATTAAATGCACCGGGTCAGCGTCAAGCTGATCCAGCACAGCGATCACATCGGTCGCGATCGACTCCAGCGTGTAATCACCGTCTTTTGGAATTGAAGCCGGCTCATAACCGCGCAGCGCCAACGAAATCACGCGATACCCCTGCGCGGCCAACACCGGTAGCTGGTGGCGAAACGAGTCTACGTTGTCGGGAAAGCCATGCAGGCATAACACCACCGGACCCTCCCCCATGGCCTGCGCAGAAAAAGTCAGGTCACCGTTTGTAAACACGAGCGCATCGTGGGGTGCTCCAGCGGTCATTGCGTCCTCTTGCCTCAGGGTCTATCGCAAGTGTCTGCGAAGCGCGGCATACTTTCAATTTTTGGAGAACACCCAATGACGACCACGATCTGGCACAACCCGCGGTGCTCAAAGTCTCGGCAAACACTGGCGCTGCTGGAGGCTGAGGGCGTGGACGTCACCATCAAGCTCTATCTCGAGGACACCCCAAGCCCTGCGACACTCTCGAAAGTCCTCGGTCAGCTGGGCATTCCGGCTTGGGACTGGCTGCGCCGTGGTGAAGCCGCCTTCAAGACGCTGGGGCTCAGTAAAGACAGTGGTGATCAAGCAATACTCGAAGCGATGCATGCACATCCTGTGCTGATTGAACGGCCCGTCGTGATTCACGGCAAGCGCGCCGCACTCGGTCGCCCCCCTGAGAACGTATTAGCGCTATTTGACTGAGCAGGCCGGAGGTAACTTGGACGCTTCGCGCCTTATCGCGCGAGTCATCTCAGACCCGGCTGGCTTTTATCGTGCCTACTTAACATCGCCAGACTCGCCTTTGGCGCCACAGATATCCTGCGCGACCCGCTGGGCAAAAATATAATCCCCGAGCGCAGTCTGTTGGTCGTTGAGCTCGGTCCGACATTGCGCCAC
>CAYQUE010000024.1:2987-7324 GCA_964420615.1 uncultured Alteromonadaceae bacterium
CTGGTCAACCGCCTGCGCACAAATCCGGGTCAAGACGTAAGTCCTCGTCAAGCTGCACACCAAAACTATTGAGCATCATTGATACCTGCGTGTACTGGCCTACCGTCATCACCAAATCCATGCGCTGCTTTTCAGAAAAACCGCTCAGCGCACTCCAGGTCGCATCCGCAATAAACGCGTCTGTGGTTAACTCATCCGTCGCCTGCAGCAACGCGCGATCCGCGTCGCTCCAATCGGCCGCCGCAGGCCCTGACTTGATGCGCTCGATCTCAGCCTCAGTCAGGCCGCACTCCAAACCGATGCGTACGTGTTGCGCCCACTCGTAGCCCGATTTCCAATTGAAGCCCGTTCGCAGGATCACCAACTCACGGTCGCGCGGGCTCAAACTGTTGGCATCGGACAAGATATAGCCCCCCCAGGCCATAAATCGCTTGAAGGCTTTAGGTGCGCGGGCAAGCGTACGAAAAATATTGAGGACTGGAATCGCCTCAAACCTCGGCCCCAACAACGCCAGCAAGTCTGGCGCGATGTCTTCTTTTGCGAGCGGCGCGATACGGTGGCGTTGTAATCTCATCGGATACCTCGTGATGTCACCGAGGGCGGCTGGCTCACCAACAAAAGGCGTGGCCGCTCTGCTCGATCAGTGTTGTACGACAGGGTACCGCATTGCGCATCCCGCAGTGCAGCACTCACCGTGGCTACCTGCGGTGGATCACGTGAAGCGGTCTCCGCCGTCAGGCGTTTCGCTCCGTGCTGTCTTTACCTGCCCTGCAGGTATGCGGGGGCCGCCCGATTCTCTACCATGGGCTCTCACTTATTTACCGGCAGCCGCGATAGCGATGCCCGGAGCCAACAATCCATGGACCCCTTGAGTCAAGCTGCCATCGGTGCGGCGGCCGCGCAATCCCGTAGCGCCGGCCCATCGGTCGTTCATGCGCTGTGGATTGGTGCGCTGGCGGGGATGGCGCCGGATCTTGACGTATTCATTCGGTCCAACGAGGACCCCTTACTGTTTCTCGAGTATCACCGGCAGTTCACCCATTCGCTGCTATTTATCCCCCTCGGCGCCCTGATTTGCGCCTGCGTATTTTTCCCCTTGGCGCGACGACACCTCTCATTCCGATCCGTCTTTCTATTTGCGCTATTGGGTTATGGCACGCACGGGCTACTCGACGCCTGCACGACCTACGGCACCCAGCTCTTGTGGCCGCTCACCACCGCGCGCTTTGCCTGGCACAACGTCTCGGTTATCGACCCCCTGTTTACTCTGCCGTTGGTGGTCTGTGTCATTGTCGCTTCGGTCAAACACCAGCCACGAATCGCACTAGCGGGCTTCGCCTGGGCACTGTTATATCTCAGCTTTGGACTGGCTCAGCATCAGCGGGCGCTATCGGCTGCGGAAACCATCGTTGCCAGCCGGGGGCATGAGCCCGTCAGACTCGAGGTCAAACCCGGATTTGCGAACCTACTGCTGTGGAAGATGATCTACGAAGTTGACGGCCGCTATTTCGTCGACGCGGTGCGCGTGGGCCTGAACACGACCTATTACACCGGCGCGTCGGTTGCCAAGCTGGATATCCAAGCGGATTTCCCGGCGCTCGATCCCACGAGTCAGCAAGCACAAGACATCGAGCGTTTTCGCTGGTTTTCAGACGACTGGCTCGCCCTCGACGCCCGGGATACCTCCGTGGTGGTAGACATGCGCTACTCGCAGCTCCCCAACGCCATTAAAGGCCTGTGGGGCATTCGCATCGCGCCGGAGAAAACCCCCGAGACTCACATCGAGTGGGTCGCCCAACGCCAGACCAGCGAGAATGAAATCAACGCGCTGTGGCAACAGCTCAAAGGGGTGAGAGCGATGCCGCTGCCCGCCACCGACGAATAAAGAGCCTCGTGCGCGGCACCCGCATAAGGCGCTAGTCACGCTCCCCTCTGATCACGCAGGACTCTGATAGAGTTGAGGGCCACACAACGAGAACAGTTCAAAGGATTCCCCTATGCGCGGCAAATTTGACAACATCGTCCAGACCGTCGGCGACACCCCGATCGTGAAAATCAACCAACTCGCGCCCGATCATGTGACGATGTGGGCGAAGCTCGAGGCATTCAATCCACTGAGTTCCGTCAAGGATCGGCTGGCGATGGGCATTATCGAAGCGGCCGAAGCCTCTGGCGAGCTCAAGCCGGGACAAACGGTGATTGAAGCCACCTCGGGTAACACCGGTATCGGCCTCGCGATGGTCTGTGCGGCCAAAGGTTATCCGTTTGTATCGGTCATGGTAGAAACCTTCTCCGTTGAGCGGCGCAAGCTCATGCGTTTTCTGGGTGCCCAAGTGGTGCTCACGCCAAAAGAAGCCAAGGGCATGGGTATGGTTGCCAAGGCCCGCGAGCTCGCCGAGGCCAACGGCTGGTTTATGGCACGGCAATTTGAAAACCCCGCCAATGCCAATGTGCACGAGCGGACGACCGCTCGCGAAATCATGGCTGCCTTTGAGGGCGAGCGATTGGACTACTTTGTATCGGGTTATGGCACCGGGGGCACCATCACCGGTGTTGCGCGCGTGCTGCGGGCCGAGAGACCAGAGACAAAAATTATCACCACCGAGCCCGATACAGCGACGCTACTGTCTGACGGTCGCGCGCAGGAACGAACAGCCGACGGCGCCGCCAGCGGCAGCCATCCCGCGTGGTCACCACATATGATTCAGGGCTGGACGCCGGACTTCATCCCTTTAGTGGCTCAGGAAGCGATCGACAATGGCTACATTGACGAGGTGGTGCCCGTTTCGGCTGAGGTATCGTTTGCAACCGCGCAAGCACTGGCACAAAAGGAAGGGATCTTCTGCGGCATCTCTTGCGGCGCGACTTTTGCGGCCGCACTGGAGGTCGCCCAACGCGCCGAACCCGGCTCGGTGATTCTGTGCACGCTGCCCGATACCGGAGAGCGCTATCTATCAACGCCGTTGTTCGCCGATATCGAGGCCGAGATGACCGAAGCGGAATGGGCGCTGGCCAGATCAACACCCACCGCCGTCCTCGGGGCCAACGCCTGAGGGCACTTGCGACCCTCTGCCGGCGCCGGAGGATGCTTAAGCCCGCACCCAGCGCGCCCCCGACGCATCACGGCGGGCTGACTTTCGCTTAGTCGCCCGGGACGGCGCGGTGACGCCGAACATGTCGCGATAGACAATCGCAATGGCCAGCATGGACCACGGCACACTCCAAATAAGGCCGATGCCCAGCGGGATCGCCGCGACGGCATTCACTATCGCCAGGAACAGTAACAGCCCAAAGACGCTGAACCAACATCCGGTGATGGCCTTGCGCGAGGTCTCCAACGCCTCGAGGAATCGCATACGCTTCTCTACCACCAGCGGGAGCGCAAACAGATAGGCCACCGACAAATAGATCCCGGGCACAATCAACAGCACGTAACCGACAAGGATAAAGAGCGTCATCAGAATGGCGGCGATCAAAAGCTGGGGCGCAAAGCTAAAGAAGCGAAACAGGGAGTCGTTGTCGACCTCACCGCCACCAGCGCGATCCAGCGTGATTACGAAAAGCCCCATGGCGATGGGTAGCGTGACCCAAGCGTGGATCAGCTCACCGATAACCGCGAGTAACACACTCCCTGGAGCGACAGCTTGTAGTCCCGCGACCAGCAGCGCCATGAGCATGGTGATCACAACATAAATAGAGACAGCGATATTCAGGCGCCACTTGTATCCTTGCGCTAGGGCGCGCGCCTCGGCGAATACCGCTTCAATGCTGAATCGATAGCGGCCTTCCCGGGCCATTGCCATACGGCGCTGGTTATCGTCGTCTCGGCTCCCGGCCGCACCAGACGCTGAGTCATCACTGTTCATGGGCGCCCCCGCACTCAACACATCCAGTCTGGGATAGTAACGCGCTCTCAGTGGAACAAAAAATAGCTGATCCAGTGCGCGGCTGTGGCGTATCGATAACTCTTCGGACAACGTATACGGGCATCTGCGATGACACTGAATACCCACCTCACGCTCCGTCTCATCACCGTTTTAACGGGGCTGATCACGGCGCTATGCCTATCGAGCGCACAGGCGATTGAGGAGCCCGCCTACACCGTGCAGCGAGCTTGGGAAGACCCCAATGTTGAGATTCGCGCCTACGCGCCGCGCATCATGGCCGTGACCGAAATGGACGGTAGCGACAATGCGGGGTTTCGTGTGCTGGCGGGCTACATTTTTGGTGGCAACGAGACCGAGCAGGAAATCGCCATGACTGCGCCGGTTCAGCAATCGATGTCAGGCGCTGACGAGATGGCCTTTATGATGCCCGCGCAATACCAGCTGGAGGAT
>CAYQUE010000024.1:7424-28610 GCA_964420615.1 uncultured Alteromonadaceae bacterium
GTCAGGCGCTGACGAGATGGCCTTTATGATGCCCGCGCAATACCAGCTGGAGGATCTACCCAACCCTTCTGACCCCCGTGTGGTTTTTCGTGAGGCACCGACCTACACCGCGGCGGTCATCCGTTTTAGCGGGTGGGTGTCTGCCGAGAAAGCCGACGCACAATGGCAAACACTGCGTCGCTTTCTCATCGAGGAAGGCATTGAGATCAGTGGAGAACCTACTCTGAATCGCTACAACCCGCCTTGGACCCTACCGTTTATGCGACGCAACGAGATTATTGTGCCGATTTCGCTGGCGGATCTGAGCGAAGAATAATCTGCGGCGGTCGTCGCGAGGGTATTGGCACCGAGTCCCTCGACCTGCCTATACTTGCGGCACGCAATGATCGCGATGCAGGTGCCAAAGTGAGTGACAACGAGACACGTCAGATTGATCTGGGAGACGCGGCCCACATCGAATGCCCCTATAAGATGTATCAAACCCTGCACAGGGCCGGTGGCGTTGGGCAGGATCCCAACATCGGCACGATTGTAGCCGGTTACGACACACTGGCAGCCCTCGCGAAAAACACCAGCGTGTACTCCTCGGCAATAACAGAAGATGACCGTGGACCGCGCCACATGGGCATCAACAGTGAACCGGTGCAGGATGACGTCGAGGAAATCCTCTCTAACGCTCACCCGATAGTGAACGCATTGTTCACGGCAGACCCTCCCGAGCATACCCGACACCGAAAGTTGATCAGTAAAGCGCTGAGCCCGCGCAGTGTGCGCGCATTGGAACCGCAAATTCGCGACATCACTACGCAATTAATCGACGCGTTTATTGATCGCGGTTCTGTTGATCTCATCCCCGAGTTTGCCGTTCCGCTTCCGGTCACCGTAATCGCCGATATTCTCGGTGTTGATCGCGCTGATATCTGGACGTTCAAGCACTGGGGTGATCTGATGATCTCGGGCAACATCGATATGTTGAGCCATGAGCGGCGGCGTGAAGTCGCGCACGCGGTGGTTGAGCTGCACGAGTATTTTGTTCCGCGGATCGAGCAGCGACGGCGCGAACCCACCGATGACCTGCTGAGCATCATGGTCAATACCGAGGTCGACGGAGAGCCTCCGCTGACGACCGAGGAATTACTGCCCATCATCGACCAAATACTGCTGGCGGGTCACGAAACAACCACCAATCTCATTGGCAATGCCATGCTCGTATTGCTGAAAGATGAGGCGCTAATGGCGCGCTTGCGCTCGAACCCTGCCGATATACCTGCCATGGTCGAGGAAGCCCTGCGCTGGGACCCACCAATACAGTGCACTTATCGCAGGGCAACACAGGATGACGAGATCGAGGGTATCGCCGTGAAAAAAGGCGATATGGTGATTCCGATGTGGGCGGGGGCAAACTGGGACCCCGAAGTGTTTCCGAACCCCGAACGCTTCGACATTGATCGCCCTAACACCAAACCTCATATGGGCTTTGGCTTCGGGCCGCACTTTTGTGCAGGAGCGGAGCTGGCGCGAATCGAGGCGCGGATTGCATTCGAAGAGCTGTTAGCTCGCCTGGCCGATATCGAACTGGACGAGGCGAGCAGTGACCTGTCGCACCTACCTAGCTTTGCATCCCACGGCTACAAGAAGGTCGCGCTTAAGTTCAGAAAGCGCGCGTAGCGACTCGCCACGCGCGAACCGCCGTTAACTGGCGGCAATAATCTGCGCGCGGTGAGACACTTTTTCGGCGTGGTCGGCGATCTCTCCAATGCTTGATAGCAACTGGTAGAGGAAAATGGCATCAACCGGAGAAATATCCCCTTCATGCACGCGCAATTTGGCGCGTAGCTTCGACTGCAGTTCGTCCGAGCGACGCTCGTGTTTTTCAACCAACATGCTTTTGGAAACAATGGCCTGGGCCTGTCGCGATCCAAATGCGGTTCGCGAGAGTTCGCGCGTTGCCGTCACAACGTCAACCGCTTTTTCTGCCGCTTCTTGAACCGTATGGATAAACTTGAATAGCGACTTCTCGAGTTTTTGCGGGAACGCCAACTCACGCCCTAATGACAAGCCCGCGATATCCTTGGTTTCGTTCGCCATCTTGTCCTGCACGCGCACCAGCTCTAAGAGGTCCGCTCGCGAAACCGACATCCACAGCCCTCTCGGCAGGTTCCGGCGCACGTCCATCTTGATGTCATCAGCAATACCCTCAAGACGCGCTATTTCAAGCTGGATCTTCTCCGCTTTCTTCCATTGCCCCGACTGCGCTGCCTCGAAGTAAGCCTCAAGCCGGCTCACACAGTTCAAGCAGGCCTCAGCGTGCCGCTCCATAATCGCAAGTGGCGAGCTGCTCAACACATCGGATAACGCGGGTTTCACGGCCATTCTATTTCCCCTTTAATTCACACTGACAGGATACCGATCACGCGGTGATCGATTGTCCTATTAATTACGCACTGCCCACTCACCGTTCTTATATCAACCGAAAACGGCAGACAGTATGTAGAAAAATACCACCGCCAGGCCCGCGCCTGCCGGCAAGGTCACTACCCAGGAGGTAATGATCGCGCCAATCGTGGGCAAGTGGAGGGCCTCTACCCCTCTGGCAAGACCAACGCCCAACACTGCGCCCACCAACGTATGGGTCGTTGAAATTGGTAATCCCGTCGCTGACGCCAATACGACAGTTGATGCCGCGGCGAGCTCTGCGGCAAAACCGCGGCTCGGCGTCAGCTCTGTGATTTTTCTGCCGATCGTTTGAATCACGCGCCAACCATACGTGGCCAGACCCACAACGATACCGGCAGCGCCAATGCCCAAAACCCACCAGGGCATAATTGACTTGGCACCAATGACACCGCCGGATTGCACCGTGCTGACCACCGCCGCCAGCGGACCCACTGCGTTCGCAACGTCATTCGAGCCATGCGCGAACGCCATGCCACACGCGGTGAAGATCATGAGAATGCCGAAGACCTTCTCAACATTCTCGACGCTATTGATATCCCCAGTGACCTTAATGCGCCGCAAAAGCAGTGCGCCGATCACCGCCACCGCCAAACCAACCAGCGCGGACACCACCATGGCGTTAGTGAACTTAGAGCCCATCCCCATATCGAAGTCGACGCCAATGTGCTTCAGGCCCTTCAGCAAGGTGACCATGCTGATCATGAAGCCCACCATCCACATATAAACGGGCACATACTGGCGCGCTCGCTCGAACGTGTTGTCGTGGTCGAGGATCAGGTTTTTCACCGAGATAAATAGTGCAAAGGACATGGAGCCGGCGAGCAACGGTGAGACGATCCAGCTGGCCGCGATGGTGCCCACCTTGCCCCAAGCGACGGCCTCAACAGAAATGCCAACCGCGGCAAAACCCACAATCGCGCCGACGATGGAGTGGGTCGTTGATACCGGCCAACCTCGCATGCTGGCAATGAGTAGCCAGGTCGCGGCAGCAAGCAATGCAGACAACATGCCGTAGACCAGCAGCTCCGGGGTATCGGTGAGCACTGCCGGGTCGATGATGCCCTTGCGAATCGTTGAAGTTACTTCACCACCGGCAAGATACGCGCCCGCGAACTCAAACACTGCCGCGACGAGGATCGCTTGCTTGAGCGTTAACGCGCGCGAACCGACTGACGTCCCCATGGCGTTGGCAACGTCATTCGCGCCGATGCCCCAGGCCATGAACAGACCAAAGACGCAGGCAAGAGAGAGGAGAATAAAGCCGTGTGATGCGATGATTTCCATTATGAGGATGCCTCTTTGCGATCTGTGACTACGCTACCCAAGAATTGTGACAATCAAATGAATATCCGTGCTTGTTGTGGAAAACAGGGCGATTCAGCCGCGCTACCCGCTGACACCCCTCAGAAGGACACATCCCATTGAATCCTGAAGCGGTTGTCGGAGTGGTTTGAGCCGAGCAACCCGTCGTCCAGCGTAAAGTGCGAGAGATCAACCGTAATCTTGTTGCTGTGCCCGGAGAAGAACCAGTTCGCGCCCAGCGTGAACTCCTCCCGTTCGTTATAGACACTGCGTAGCGTCTTGTTCGGCTCGCTAACATAGGCGTACCGTGCAGCGAGCTCGAGAGGCGCGGGGAAGCTGTCGATCAGATTGTGGAAGAAATACCCTGACTGAATATAGAAGCCGGTGAGGTCGCTCTCGGTCCCCTCAACACGGTCTGTCACAAACTTGCGGTGCCACTCTTGCTGCAACGAAAAGCCTCGGTACTTGAACGCAAACTCCTGGACCGCTTGCTCAATTTTGAATTGATCCTCAGCCGCAACAATGGGCTTGGCAAAGCCATCCAGGTTGCCGCAACCCGATGATGACCACCGCGTGCAAGGCCCGGTGTTGGTAAAGCCGGCAATGGCAAAGGAGCCCGTTGGCTTCTCTGTGTACTCTACGTCGGTCTGCTTCCAGGCAAGGTCACGACCCAGAAAGTTCCACTGTAGGCGGCCCATATACAGATGATCAGTTGAGTTATTTTTTACACCGCGCCCTTCACCGTTAAAGATACCAGCGTAATAACGCATGTCGGCCATCGTGCCTTTGAACAAATGTCCTCGCAGCTGCATGCCCACCTGACGATCCACCGTGAAAATACGGTTAACAATCGAACGCTCAACGAACTGCTGTCTGCCCGAGGAGTCCACGCGCTCCCGGTTGAGGTCCACCTTCCACTGCCCGAGACGAATGCCACCCCAGTCCCACTTGGCCAGATCAACCCGCCAGTCGATGACTCGAGCACCCGAAGAAACGGGATCTGCGTCGACATCGCGCGCTGGCTGCAGATCCACCTCGAAGTAATATTTAATCCACGGCTGGAAACCGTGGCCGCCGATTTTCATTCGCAGGCGGCGCTGCTCAAAACTCGACCCGCTTGAGTCCTCAAAATTTGCGATTTGCCGGGGGTCGGATCCCGACGGATTGCTGTACCGCATTTGCGCGCGCCACTGGAGATTGGTTTGCCAGTTGCCATCGCGGCTTTCGAATCGGAACCCGTTCGACCCGTAGCTCGCCATCACCGAGGATTCAGCTTCTATCGCACTGGCCACCGCTTCGTCGATCGCACGCTGCACGTTCTCATCAAGAGCCGTGACCTGCGCCAACTCCATCTCTCGCGCCTCGCCAGCGCTCGCGTTACCCGCCTGGGGCTCAGCGACTGCAACACTCGAGAGGACCTGCTCCGTCGTGATCTCCTCCTGCTGCACCAGTGCTTCGTATTGGTCCTGAGTAATCAAGCCGTTGCCCAACAGGATATCCAGCAGCGCCTTGTCGGTCGCTGAGGCTGACAGCGTGAACGCACTCAATAATAGCCCCGTGTACAGGACAAAGCGGGGTCGGGACGGGATATTGCGCATGGGTCAAACTCCGGACTCTTAAAGGGAAAAGATCAGTGGTGAGCGCGCAGTATCTGCAATCTCGGTTTCACTTTCGTGACAGTGACTTTGCATTTTTGTGACAGTAATGTTTCAAATTTATGACAGCGGCAGCGGGGCGATAGCAGTACACTCCCCGCCCTGTTCCAGCGCGTCATCAGGAGTCCAACCCGTGTCATTCGCTACGCCAACAGAGCGTGACCCTGCGCACCAGCGCGCCGCAAAGGCGCGGCGACCGAGACGGCTACCTACGCTGATCATCTCGGCAGTCGGCATCCTTTTATTGCTGCGCGCGGCGATCTTTGTTGTGGATGCCGGACTCGTCGGCGCCGGTTACGCCGCCAAGCAGCTGTGCTCAGGAGTCTTCGTGGCGCGCTTGCCCGAGCGGTTCGTTGTAGACACGGATGTGCTGCCGCGGCTTGCAACCGTGGGTCCTTTTGCTCAGTTGCTTAACTACTCGTTCGACCGGCGTGCCGGGACGGTATCGGCGTCACTACTGGGGCAGCGCGTTGTCGCTGAGTATCAGCCAGAGACCGGCTGTACACTGGTGCAGCAGCAGGCTGGTGAATATGGACTGCCGGTGCCCTCGAGGACCTCGCTGAGCACTTTGACGGACATATCAGCCGCGCAAAGGCCTGACGCCACCTCCGCCGACGCCGCGGCGGACGAGCCCAACAGCACGCCACCACTCCCTGCGCTGACTGGCGCCTTGGACACTGCTCTGGACAACGCCTTCGCCGAATCCATCACGGGCAATCGCAACACGCTGGCCATCGTTGTCTTGCATCGAGGGCAACGCATTGCCGCGCGCTACGCAGATCCGGTGACGGTGAGCACCCCGATGCAGGGTTGGTCGATGAACAAAAGCCTGATGGCAACGTTTATCGGCTATCAGGTCGACAGCGGGAAGCTCTCCTTGGAGTCATCCGTGATAGATGCTCTGGAAAAACAGCGCTCGGACGCCGCCATCATCGGGCGAGTGGACACCACGCTCACCCTCGGTCATTTACTCTCGATGACAAGCGGATTCGATTTTTCGGAGCGCTATTTCCCGGGTGATGACGTTACCGACATGCTTTATCAACAACCCGCCATGTGGCTCTCCGCGCCGCGCACGGGGCACCGTGACCCACCGGGCACGCGATTCGCTTATTCCAGTGGTGATATCAATCTCGCCTCGCTGATTTGGCAACAATCCCTCGAGGAAGAGCCCTATACCGACTGGTTGAGTAGCAATTTTTCCCAGCCTCTAGGGTTAGCCGAAATGGTGCTTGAACCTGATGCCAGCGGCATTCAGGTCGGATCCAGTTACGCCTATCTCACCGCAGATGACTGGGCGCGTATGGGGCAACTGCGGCTGGATGCTTGGCATGGACGCAGCGATAAGATCAGTCAGGCGTGGCAAAGGCAAGCAGTGACTCCGGGGACTGCGATAAACGGCGAGATCTATGGATTGGGTTTTTGGCTCAACACCGACCGCCGGGCTTTTCCCCACGCACCGCCCTCCGCATTTTATGCCGGCGGCAACTCCGGCCAATTCGTTGTAGTGCTACCGGAGCAGGAACTTGTGGTGGTTCGTCTGGGCCTCACGCTGGATGAATCTCAGGCCGACGTGAATTCGCTCCTTGGGGACGTGCTGCAAGCGGTAGCGACCGTCGCCGCCACACAATAACTTTCTCTTCATCAACGCCCAGACGGTTATCTCTCGATCAGTGAACACCCATATAACTCTCTATATACCGCCTCGAGCTGCCGCACCAACGGGTGTTCAGCGCCGAGGATTGGAAGTACCCGGTCTCTTAATGCAGCAGCCGACTCACCATGCTGTCGCTGGACGCCGTGCCGGGTCAATCGGCGGCACAGCGCTAGGTAACGTCGTTCGATGATGGAGCGTGGCGTACGACGAGCACTCCGAGTTCCCAGTATGTACAACAATGCCAGCACTCCCACCCAGATCGCCGCGGCGGCGATCTCGAGACTGAGCCCTCCCCAGCGTGCGAGCCAACCAGACACAGCACGAAGATTTTGCCGCTGATCAAAACCCACGACCGATCGCTGCCAGCGCCAGGCAAAATCATCGTAACGCCACCGCAGCCAATCAATGACCACATAATGTCTGAATCGATAGGACGAGAGCCCACTCTCGGACAGCCAGAGTGGCTCGTCTGCCAAAGCATCCTCGACGCCCAATTCGATCCGGTTTGGCGCCACCGCGGCAGTTGGATCTACCCGTAACCACCCGCGCTGCGGTAGCCAAACTTCCACCCACGCATGCGCGTCGAGCTGCCTGACCACCACGGTCCCGGTGGCGGGATTCAGCTCCCCGCCGTGGTACCCGCCAACGATTCGGGCCGGGATACCCGCCTGACGCATCAATACGACGAAGGCGTAAGCGTAGTGCTCACAGAACCCGCGTTTGACTTCAAATAGAAACTCATCGACGAAATCACGCTCGGATATCAGTGGCGGTGATAAGGTGTAGTAAAAAGCCTCTCTGCTGAACCGGTCCAAGATTGCCGAAATCAATGCTTCATCCGTTTTCAGTTCTTCCCGCAGCGACTCAACGTAGGCACGCGACTGAGGGTTCCGGCTCGCTGGCAACGCCAGTTCATGGGCCCGCCACCAGGGAGACAATTCCTGCTGCATGACCACATTCCCAGAACTAACCACCTCGATTCGGTGCAGCACATCCATCGGTTTCCGAGCCACCAGATGAAAAGCGCTGGCCTCGGCGACTCGCGGATCTGAGGTTTGTGCATATGGCAACGCAAATAACCAAGGCTGGTGTGTCGGTGGCTGCAACAGCTCGTAGTGCAGCCCCTGCGAACGGGGTTCCGAGCGCGGAGGCTTCCGCTCCTCAGAGGGGATCTCTCGCCGAGGCGTAGTTGTCCACGCATTATCCTCAAAGCGATCGAGCACCATCCCGCGCCAATACCATTCGCTTCTCGGCGGCGGCGCCTCATCAAACCTCACACGGAAAGCAACCTGGTCAGAGCGCGCGATACGAGAAAGACTTCCAGGCGAAAGACGATCGTCCATACCCGTCGCGCCCCCGCTTCCCATGGTGGGCACCGCCCACAATGGATCGATGCGTGGGAAAGTCAAAAATAAAGTGGCCATGAGTGGGGCTGACCAGAACAACATGCGCAACACTAAACCCATGTGACGTTTGGTGAGACTCGATTGAGCGCCCAGTGACAGCTTTATCAAGCAGAGAAGCAGCGCAGCCACAGAGGCGAGGACAAATACCGACATCACCGGAGACTGATAAAATAGGAAGTGCGTCGCCACGATAAAAAAGTCGAGGCAAATCAGTATGTGCGCGTCACGGAGCGTATTACACTCCAAGATCTTCAGTGCCGCCGCAACCAGTAGCACCGCAATCATGGGCTCTAACCCCACCCATGTACCGAAACTTATTCCAATTCCTACCACAGCCCCGGCTGCGAGCATCATGCGCAACGGCCATCCTGGCAATCTGCGACGCCGTAACAAGAGCAGACGCCATGCGCCGGTGAACACGGTCGCCAGTACCACCCAAAGGGGAATCTGAAGCAGGTGCGGCAGGACTATCAGTCCGTGGCCAACAATCAACCAGCGCAAGTCACTGCGAGACAAGAAAACTCGGCTCACAGGATTGGCGCTCGATCCGCCAAACGAAACAATGCTAATAGGGTCAGAACCTGTTCTAGCTGCTCCTGCCCCAACCCAACTTCCAGCACGTGCCCGGGAAGCTTCAGGCCAAAGGCACTTCGGTCCTTGGCAGCTTGCAAGGCGAGCCCGCAAAGCTCACTGAGCTTCCGCTCAGGATCTGCCGAGGGAATAGCATCCCAATCGAGCCACCGCGGCGAAGCTGTCGGCGTAAAGTATTGCTCGACTGACAATGGTTGCCCTCTCGCGAGAGAACGCCAATCAATCGCGCTGGCTGGATCTCCAATCCGATAGTGGCGGTGCCCCGCCAGGTCTCGTTCTTCGGCAATCAGAGCAACTCTCGACCGCTGATCGCTGGCATCAGCAACGGGTAACAGCGTGGATATCGATACCGGCGCTGGCCAAACCAATGCTCGCTGATCAAGCATGATAAAACTCCAGCAACGCAACAAACCCAGCGGGAAAGTCGCCTCGATCCGCAGCCGGTCCGGATAACACCAACCCCGCCGCAGGGCCGGATAATGCAGAGCGATCTCCGCGGCATCGTTGGCGGCGATATCCACATAGGCATCTCGGCGCTCCGGATTTTGCGCGGTCTCGGGCGAACGCTTTTCCGACCAGCCCAATCTGATGCCCTGACGTGACCTCCCGCCAGAAACAAGACGGATCTGAAAGACAGCTAGCTCACCCGCGAAACAAGGTTCAGCGCGGAGGGCCGTTACCTCCAAACCGGACAGGTTAGCGTGGGTGACGTGAATGGCGACGACAAATAATGTACCCAGCCAGAAAGTCAGCGCATAGATGAGATTGCTCTGATAGTTGATCGCCATCAACAGCATGAGAAACAAGCTGAGCAAAAACAGAAAGCCCATCCGAGTTGGAAATATAAAAAGACGGCGCTGGTTGAGCACGATGGATGGCACCGGTGGAAACCGTCGGGCAAGCCACTGCTTTTGCCACTGTCTAAAAATTTTCAGCACCCGGACTAATCACCCCTCCCGACACAATCGATCCGCTCGAGCATCCCGTTGACCAAATCTTCGTGATCGCCCGTAAACGTCGCCGCAGACTGGATACGGTGTGCGATGACTGGCACCGCCACCGACTGAACGTCCTCAGGCAATAGATGGTCGCGACCCGCAATTGCCGCCATTGCCCGAGCAGCGGCCACCAATGCCATACCACCCCGCGGAGACAAGCCAACTCGAAAGTCGGCACTTGTCCGCGTATGCGCTATGAGACGCTGTATGTAATCGAGCACACTGTCGCCCACAAAGACCGCTCGAACACGCACGAGGGCATCTTGTAACCAGCTGTTGTCAACGACAGCGGCGACTTCCGGTGTCGCATCTGATCGCTGCAACAATGACCGCTCCGCGTCGGATTCAGGAAAGCCCAGAGACAACCTCATCAGAAATCGGTCGAGCTGCGACTCGGGCAGTGGGTAGGTTCCGGACTGAAAAGCCGGATTTTGTGTTGCGATCACGAAAAAGGGTTGGGGCAACACTCTAGTTTCCCCATCTATCGATACCTTCGCTTCGGCCATGGCCTCCAGCAATGCGCTTTGGGTTCTGGGTGTCGCACGATTAATTTCGTCGGCCAGCAGTACCTGTGTGAAAATTGGGCCCGGCTGAAATACAAAGGCGGCCTGTCGCTGATCAAACACCGACAATCCGAGAATATCCCCGGGTTGCAGATCAGAGGTGAACTGCAGCCGGGTATGCTCGAGCCCCAGTGCCCGCGCAAGAGCGCGTGCCAAGGTAGTCTTCCCCAGACCCGGCAAGTCTTCTATTAACAGGTGACCACCGGCCAAAAGACATGCCAGTGCGAGCTCAACCTGACTCCGATTGCCGAGAAAAGATGTCGCAATGGCATTGACGATGCGCTCAACCGCTTCTCTCATGGCTGCCGACTCCTTGTTAATCAACGCAGAAACATCCTGCCTTACCTCGCGCGTCGAGGTCCAGCGACATTGAGAATAGATCGTTCACAAGCGCGAATAGGCGCTACGAAAAGCGGCGTTTCTAGCAAAGGGGTTGAGTCAGGAGTCTCGTTGCAATGCCGTCGCTACCTCGCGCCGCGGTCCCTACCGTGGCTGGAGGAGCTGCGCTCGCATCACCGGCACTGGGCTAGAGCGGCGCCTTCTACAAACAGCGCCTCTAAAACAGCGTCTCGAGAAGCAGCGAGACCAGCACTGCAATCAGCAAAAAGCTCGCGATATAGATGAATACCTGCCTAGGGGGCACCGTTACTTAACTCCTGCTAGATGTGCTTGGGTACAGCGCATTATCCAGACGCGGGTACCGGGGGTAGAAAATGCCATGCACTGCGGCTCGACGAGGGCGTCGCTAGCGAGGCCGCTTTCGAAGCGTCGCGACGCACAGCCCGCCGAGACCCGCTGCCGCCGCCTGGCTCAGGACGCCCGCCAAGGTGCGAGCCGGAGCATACACATCTACGCCAAATGCGAGGTTCATTGCGGGATAGACGCAAGCCACGCACGCCGCACCCACTGTGACAAAAATCCATGCCTCCCACGCCGAGTCTGATTTGCGAGTGAGCCAGGCGACAATGAGCCACGCCGGTATCAATGCGATCGCGATGATTGGCAGTAATGTCCCCGCCAATCCGATGAGGTCATTCATCGTACTCTCTGCGCGCATTGCCCAACTCACTTGAAGCCCCATTGACTGCACCGAGTGCAGGATCATCTGGGTGCCTATTACCGACCCCAACACAAAAGCTACCAGTACCCCGGCAATCATGGCTAACGTCATTCGCATGCTTTTCTCCTCTCCACAGCGACCGCCGCATAGAGCCGCCTTTCTTGCAACGCCGACTCGCTTAAAGCCTGCCCAACGAGGTCAGCCTCGACCTGCCAGCACGAGCGCCGCGCAATCCACTGATGGTACGCTTACGTAACTCGTATGGCTCAATAAAAAAGAGACGTTCTATGTTGCCCACTACCCTTTGTCATCGACTCTTGTTGATGGTGACCTTGACGCTGACCTGCGCGATTGGCGCCGGGGCATATGAGGTCAACACACTCGCCACCGGATTAGACAAACCCTGGTCCGTCGCCGAATTACCTAGCGGGCAGCTGTTAGTCAGCGAAAAGACCGGTCGGCTACTGATGCTTGCGCGAAACGGTGAGGTCTCGCCAATCACGGGGATACCCGCGGTTTACTATGCCAATCAGGGCGGCCTGCTCGAAGTCCTGCCGCACCCTGAGTTTGCCACTAACAATCTGGTTTATCTGAGCTATGCCGGCGGTGACTCGTCGGCCAATCGTACGACAGTCGTCAGAGGCATTTTATCCGGGACCGCGCTGACCGGACTCGAAACCATTCTCGAGGTAGCGCCAGACAAAGAGGGGCCTGCCCACTACGGTGGCAAAATGGCGTTTCTGCCCGACGGCACCTTGCTGTTGAGCGTCGGCGAAGGATTTAAATATCGCGAGCGCGCCCAGGATCTGGATTGGGAATTAGGAAAGTTATTAAGGGTCAATGCGGATGGATCGGCGCCGGCAGACAATCCGTTTCCAGAGCGGGCCCCGCGCGTTTACAGCTACGGCCACCGCAACCCTCAGGGACTGCTCTACGACGCCGCCACCGATCGGATTCTCATGCACGAGCACGGCCCCAAGGGTGGTGATGAGCTCAATCACATTGTTGCCGGTCGTAACTACGGCTGGCCTGCCATCACCTATGGCGTTGACTACAGTGGTGCGGTGATCTCGCCGTTCACCGAGGCAGAAGGCATGGAGCAACCACTGACTTATTACGTGCCCAGCATCGGTCCGTCGGGCCTCGCTATTTACCGAGGCGCTCAGTTCCCCGAGTTGCAAGGCGATCTGCTACTCGGCTCGCTCATCAATGGCGAATTGCGACGCCTACGACTCATTGACAATGCCATCACCGAGGACGAGGCGATCTTCCCCGAGGTGTCAGGGCGCGTCAGAGACGTCCGCGTACTGACAGACGGGAGCATCGTCGCAGTGACCGATGAGGGTAACGTCTTCCACATCCAGAACTGATTTTTAACCCCGCCCCATACACGCCACCCCGACACTATCGCCGGGGTGAGCTCACTATCGCCTCCCCTCGCACTCAGGATCCGCTCAGGTCTTGGGTAACTAAGCAGACATGCAGGCTCGCTGAGTACTCATGCCCGCCATGTGATTGACGTGATCGGTCAATCGGGTGGGTTTTACCCTCTCATCCTCTGACATATCCTCTCACCAGCGCGCGCGAATTCGCCCGAGCGGTGATGCTGCGTAAATACCATCCACATCAATGAGGGGGTGCGTTGATTATGGAGCAGTCTATTCTCGCCAGCGATCTGCGCGTCATCGTGCGGCTCATGACCGCGCGGCAACTCAACACCGAAGCAATGCTGAGCGCGGCCGGTATTGATGCGGCGTTACTCACTGACCCGCGAGCACGCGTTTCCGCTGCCAGCTTAGGCCACGTGATAACCCAGCTTGTTCAGGCGCTGCCAGGAACCAACCTGGGTCTGGATCTGGCGCGCTTTCACCGGATCACCGACACCCATGTATTGGGCATTACCGCTATCGCCTCCGAGACGGGTATCGAAGCACTGCGTCGCCTGAGTCGCTATCAGGCGCTGGTCGCCACTGTGGAACCACTCACGATCATTGAGCAGCGCGATCATATCGTCATCAAAAAAGCCATTGTGCAAGACGCCGATGCCGAGCATGTCATTCAGGTTTTTTTGTTCGCAGTGCTACTCGGGGGCATCCGCGATATCACCGGCTATCTCGGAGACATTGTCAGTGTCTCTTTCACTGGCAAGGCTCATGGGGCCGAATCTGCCTATCGGGAAGTCTTTGGAGCCCCCGTAGTGTTCTCGGCCAAAGAAGCCACCTTAGTGCTACCCAAGGCCGTATTAGAGGCACCGATTTCCACCAGCAATATCGATATCCTCACGAAAAATGAGCCCATGCTGGCGTCACTCGTACGAGCGATCCGCGAGAACAATCTGCTCGCCACGCTCAAGATGTCGATCCTCGATCACCTTCCCGATAAAACCCTGACCGAAGAGGAAGCCGCCGCGTCACAAAACTTGAGCCTACGTACTTTTCAACGTCGCATTGAAGCGGAAGGCACGCGATTTCGTACCTTACTCGATCAAACACGCGCTGAGCTCGCCGAGAGCCTGCTCGCGGATCGTACTGTCAGCCTGTCAGAGATCAGCTACTGCTGCGGATTCAGCGAGCAGGCGTCTTTTTCTCGCGCCTTTAAGCGCTGGACGGGGCAGACACCGTCCGCCTACAGGGAAGCCTTGCAGGGTGGCTAGCGGCACGCGCTGGCCCACGGCGATTGATCGTTACTGAACCCCATCACGGGGATAAATCGACATGACGTAGGCTACCTAAGCGGAGGCGATCGCCGATAACGCGCGTTCGATCTCAAAATCCTCAGTGCCGGAGTGGGTCACAAAGCGCGTCATGTCCGGCAAAGCGGGCCAATCATAAAACTCGAGTCCCGCGTCTCGCAGGACGCTCCGCACTGCGGCAGGTATAACGGGAAAAAGCTCGTTAGCTTCAACCGGCCAGGGTAAGGCGCAATCACTGCGCACAGTGAAACCGGCCGCCAACTGCTGAGCCATGGCGTTGGCGTGGCGTGCGTTGTCCAACCATAAATTGTCAGTCAACAGCGCCAGCCACTGCGCGGCGAGGAAACGCTGCTTGGACCAAAGGTGCCCCGCTCTCTTTCGGCGATAAGCAAACTGATCCGCCAGCGTTGTGTCAAAGAGCACGACGGCTTCTGTGGCAATCCCCCCATTTTTGGTCAGGCCGAAACTCAGACAATCCACGCCAGCTTGCCAGGTCAGTGCCGCGGGACTCGCGCCGGTGGCGATGACGGCGTTCGCAAATCGCGCACCGTCCATATGCAAGGCCAATCCATAGTCAGTCGCCAAATCTGCGTAGGCACGGATATCGGATGGCGAGTAGACCGTCCCAGATTCGGTGACGTTAGACAAACTGATCGCAGCGGGTTTGGCATTGTGCACACCGTGAACTGTCGCTGTTTGCATATGCTGGCGCATCAGGTTCGGATCGGGTTTGCCCCCCTCACCGGGAATCCCGACCATGCGGGCGCCGCCGGTATATAACTCCACCGCCGTATTCTCATCATTCTGGATGTGCGCACCCTGATGACAGTAAATAGCGCCCCAAGGGGGGCACAATGTGCTGAGCGCCAGTGCATTGGCCGCGGTTCCGGTCGTGACAAAGAAAACGGCACAATCGACGTCAAACACTGACTGCACCGCCACCTCGGCCGCCTTTGTCAGCGCATCCTCGCCATAGCCCGGGGTGGCGCCATGAGACGCCTCTGCGATGGCCGCGAGCACCGCGGGGTGCGCACCCGCTTGATTATCTGAGACAAAATTCATGGTTGTGATCTCGCAAACTGCGGCGCGCGCTCAGGCTCGCCTCATCAGCTGTCGGGCCGTCACTATACGTGAGCGGGCGTCACGTATCAGACCCATGAAACGATGGCCAGCTGATGGGCCATACGTCCAGGTACTATCAGCCGCCAATCACCCGCAGGTTAATCACGCCATCAAGGCTGCGAATCTCATCGAGCAATTCTGGCTGGGGCATACCCTCGATATCGATGATGTTGTAGGCAATGTCACCGACACTCTTGTTAAGCAGATCAGCCACGTTCAGCCCCGCGTCTCCAATCAGAGTCAGAATATGGCTCAACATACCGGGCTGGTTGCGGTTTGAGATGGTGAGTCGATATTCGGTGGTCCGCTCCAACTCAATAGCAGGGAAGTTGACGGAATTGCGGATATTGCCGTCCTCGAGAAAAGCCTTGAGTTGATTGGCCGCCATCACCGCGCAGTTTTCCTCGGCTTCAGCTGTGCTGGCGCCAATGTGCGGCATCATGATTGCGTTGCTCCTGCCCAGTAACGCGGGGTTAGGAAAATCGGAAACATACTTGCGCAAGCGCCCACTCTCGAGCGCGGCGACGATCGCGTCAATCGATACAATTTCTTCTCGGGCAAAGTTCAACAAACAGCTGCCCTTGCGGAAATGTTCCATCATCTCGGCATTGATCAAACCGCGCGTGCTATCGAGTACCGGCAGGTGCAGGCTCACAAAATCACTGCGACTGAACAACGACTGTACGTTCTCCATACGCTGTACTTCGCTGGGTAAGCGCCAGGCAGCCTCGACCGACAAGGCTGGATCAAAACCAACAACATGCATACCAAAGTCGAGTCCGAGCCTCGCCACCAGGCTCCCGATAGCACCCAAACCAACCACGCCCAGCGTTTTGCCGGCAAGCTCGGCGCCCGAAAATCGCTTCTTCTCCTGCTCCATAAGCGCGCCCATCGCCTGCGCGGACATGGACGCGTCCTGAGCCTCTGCAAAAGCGATCCCACCCACGATATCCCGAGAGGCGAGCAACATGGCGGCTGCCACCAACTCTTTCACCGCATTCGCGTTGGCACCGGGAGTATTGAAAACGGGAATGCCGCGCGCGCTGCAGTGCGCAAGCGGAATATTGTTAACACCCGCACCCGCTCGAGCAATCGCAGTGACCGAACTCAAGACTTCGTCTTCCTGCAGTTTATGGCTACGCAGCAGCAGCGCGTCTGGGTGACCAATATCCTGGCCCACTTCATATTGCTCACGCTCGAAACAGTTGAGGCCTTTGGAAGAAATGGTGTTGTAGGTCTTGATGCGATGCATAGCAGAGGGTTGGTTGCTAAGGGGGCCGCATTGTGCGCGATTGCGCGCGTTTATGCGAGTGATTCGGGTCAAACTTGCGCGCGGCGCTGAGCGTGTGAGCGAGTCTCAGCGCTATCGGTCTGCGATGACCACCACCTCGGTGGAAAGTTGACTGGCGACGATCGTCTTGATGGCATCGGCCAACTGACGAAACGCGACGCGCGACGGCGACCGTCTCCGCCACGCCAATGCGTGGTCGCGGCTAAAATTAACGCCCTTGACGTCCGTGACGCGCAGCGTGTCCGACTCAGCGATCTCACTTGCCACATATAGCGCCGGCAGAAAGGTAATGCCCATGCCCATCACCACCATCTGCCTGAGCGTATCCAACGACGTTCCCTCGTAGTCTCGGTTCACAGTAGCGCCGAGACTCTCGCACAGGGCGCTGACCTGGCGGTGATAAAGATGCTGTTCGTCGATCGCGAGTACCGCTTCACCAACGAGATCCTCTGCTGATATGACCGGCTTCTGTGCCAACGGGTGCTCAAGCGGCACCGCTAGTTTCAAAGACTCCCTAAACAACGGGGCGATCTCCAGCTCTTCACCTTGCAGGGGTAAGGTGGTCAGAATCACATCATGTACCGAGGACTTTAAATCCAGCCCCAACTGAGCGGGGATCGCCTCGCGCACGTAGAGTCTCAGGTCCTCAAACTGTCGGTGTAAGGCAGGCAAGATCCTCGGTAACACGTATGGGCCAAGCGTCGGCGTGACGCCGAGCCGGTAGGTCGTTTGGCCGCCTAACCCCCGAGCCTCATCGACAAAACCCTTGAGCTCCTCGGCAATGCGTCTGGCTCTGGGCAGCAGATCCCGCGCTACCGGCGTCATCTGAACACCGCTGCGTTGCCGCTCAAAAAGCACGGTCCCCAGCGCTTCCTCTAGGGACGCAATTTGCACCGTCAAGGTGGGCTGGGTGACCCCCAATCGGTCAGCCGCCCTCCTAAAACTCCCCGCCTCGGCGATCGCCTGAAAATAACGAATTTGTCTGAGCGACAGCGAATCTGAGGTAGACATAGTCATTCACCTGCATGGGTACCGAGGGACGCCCCACAGCGCACCAATGGAATAGCGCCTGGAGCGATACTCGTGAGGCGACGCGGCCGCCCACGAGGTATAGAAAAATACTATCACATATTTATGTGGTCCTTCATTTATCTATCACGTATAAAGCGCACCAATCCTCAAGAAACACCCAAAAAGGAACCGTGACCGCATGAAAGCAATTGTCCAGGGCATCATGAATTACCAGCTCGAAGACCATCCAGAGCACCAGCATTTGTTTGATGAACTGGCGAATTCGCAGTCGCCCGAGGTCCTGCTGGTGACCTGTGCTGACTCGCGCATCAACCCTAATCTCGTCACCTCTACGGCCCCTGGCGACCTGTTCGTGTGCCGCAATGCAGGGAACATCGTTCCGCCAATGCCTGGCTACACCGGTGGCGTGACCGCGTCGATCGAGTTTGCTGTCGCGGTGTTGGGCGTTAAGGATATTGTCGTCATGGGCCACACTGACTGTGGCGCGATGAAAGGCGCCATGAACCCAGACGCGGTGGCTCACCTCCCCAGCGTTAAGCATTGGCTCAGCTTTGCCGAAGAAGCGACCGCCGGGGTATCTGCCGCCGACAGTGGTTGCCCGGACGCCCTATTGAAGGTGACGGAAGCCAACGTGCTACTGCAACTTGAGCATCTTAAGACCCACGCGAGCGTCGCTGAAAAACTCAGCGAAGGGACGATCGGCTTGCATGGATGGGTCTATCACATCGCCACGGGCGATGTGACGGCCTATGACGAAGAACAAGGCGCGTTCTTGTCCTTCGCCGACCACTACGCCAGCCTCTTGGCTTAACCCAGATACCCACGGAAGGAGTTGTCTGTGACCCGTTTTTTTGATTTTTCTCATTTACGCGGCGACATTTTCGGCGGACTGACCGCCGGTGTGGTCGCACTCCCCCTTGCGCTCGCTTTTGGCGAAGCCTCTGGTGCTGGCCCGATTGCAGGTGTCTACGGCGCTATTTTGGTTGGGTTTTTCGCCGCGCTGTTCGGCGGAACGCCCTCGCAAATATCAGGGCCGACTGGCCCGATGATCGTTGTGTTTGCCGGCGTATTTGCTTCGCTCAGCGGCGACATTTCGCTGGTATTCGCCACTGTAGTACTCGCCGGCGTCATCCAGATTGTGTTCGGCGTTCTCGGATTCGGGCAGTACATCCGCCTGGTGCCCTATCCCGTCGTGTCAGGATTTATGAGTGGCATTGGCTGCATCATCATCGCCCTTCAGCTGGCCCGCTTATTTGGTCACGAACCAGAAGGGGGTGGCACTATTCCCGCCTTGATGGAAGTGCCCGCCGCCGTGATGGATCCCAATATCGGTGCACTCGGCGTGGGACTGCTCACACTCCTGATGGTGTTCACCTGGCCGGCGAGCTGGGGCCGCTATTTACCCGGACCTCTGGCCGCGTTGATTACCGGAACGGTCGTCAGCCTCTGGCTGAGCGACGTACCAGTGCTCGGGGCAATCCCCACCGGGCTGCCGGAATTTATTATGCCCACCTTTACCAGCGGCACATTGCTGATTGTGTTTGAGGCTGCGCTGATCCTCGCGATCCTGGGTGCGATCGACAGCCTGCTGACTTCGCTCGTCGCGGACAACATGACGCGTACGCGACATCACTCGAACCGGGAGCTCATAGGCCAGGGCGTCGGCAATATGGCAGCCGGATTCTTCGGCGGTATCCCCGGCGCAGGGGCGACCATGCGAACGGTCGTCAATATCCGCACCGGGGGGGTGACCAAAATTTCGGGCATGTTGCACAGCGTGCTTCTGCTAGCCGTCGTCGTTGTCCTGGCGCCACTCGCGTCCAAGATTCCACATGCTGTGCTGGCGGGCATCCTGGTGAAGGTCGGTTACGACATTATCGACTTCTCCTATTTGAAGCGCGCACATCGAGGCCCCCGCTTTGATCTTGCGCTGATGGTCATGGTGCTCAGCCTGACGGTGTTCGTCGACCTCATCACGGCGGTTGTCGCCGGTGTCGTCGTCGCCGCTGTCGCCTTCGTGAAACAGGTCGCTGACTCGCAACTGTCGGCCGCCGCTGGCAATGGCGACGACTCCGCTGATGGGCTCGCCGATAGAGAGACTGCAATACTGCAGGAGTGTGGCGACCGGCTGACTTATTTCGATTTTGGCGGACCGCTCAGCTTCGGTGCGGCTGCAGATCTTGGCCACCATGTGCGAGAGCGCATCAGTCCCAAGCACCATACCTCGCTCGTTCTCGACTTTGGTCGTGTGCCATTTATGGATGTATCGGCAGCACGCGCGGTAGAAACCATCGCCGTAGACGCCGCGCACGCCGGCAAGCATCTTTACGTTTGTGGTATCAACGACGACGTGCTGAACAGCCTTGAAGGGCTGGGGGTCAACGAGCACTTGCCCGAGGGGAATCGCTTCGAGGACCGACTCGCGGCATTGACGGCCGCGCGTGACTGGATTTTCGAGAACGCCGACACAACCAAACCCGCTTCGTCGAGCAAGCCGGCTATCGCCTGAATGCCTCGCCCCGGCGAGAGCCCGCACTGCTAAACTCCTGCCTCAATAACAGAGACAGAGGCAGGAGTTTCTATGCGCCGGGTCATACTGACATTGCTAGCAATGCTATTGGCGGCCTGTGAAGCGCCGTCTACGTCCCACACAGACATCGTGCGCGCCGTTCAGCAAGGGGCGCTCATTGTCGACGTAAGGACACCTGAAGAGTTTGCGACTGCCCACTACCCCGGCGCGATCAACGTGCCACATGACGCAATCGTCAGCGGCTTGAGCTCCCGGGCGGTAACACCCGACACATCCATCGTGCTTTATTGTCGCTCGGGAAATCGCTCCCAGAAAGCCGAGGCGGCGTTGCGGGGCCAGGGGTTTTCAAACACGCTAAATGCCGGCGGCCTCAGCGACATGCTCGCGGCGACAGGGCAATCCGCGGTCGTCCCTTAGCTGTGCGCTCATCAGGTTAGGCCTCAGAACCATCAACGCCCTACTGCGGGGTATCCGCTAGCGTCAATTGCCGCCTTTCGCCAGTGGCGCGAACTGGGCCAGCGCATCGTCCGGCAATAGATCGTTACCCTGCCGATACTGCTCGGCGCAGGCGGTGTAGAACCGGGCATTGAGTAAATTAGCGTCCCCGCAATCTCGCGTGGCGACAACCTTACCCGGCACTCCGGCAATGATGGAATTCGGCGGGAATGCTTTGTTCTCTGTAATGATGGTGTGACCCGCGACAATCGAATTCTCACCAATCTTTGCGCCGTCCATGATGGTAGCGTTGATGCCAATCAAGCAGCGATCGCCAATCTCACAGCCGTGAAGCGTCGCGTGATGGGTGATGGAGCAGTCCTCACCAATAATGG
>CAYQUE010000025.1:0-18509 GCA_964420615.1 uncultured Alteromonadaceae bacterium
AAAAAAGCAGCCCCATGGGCTGCTTTTTTTATGCAGGTGATTTCCTGGCTTGAGTGGGCTCGGGCGCTCGCCGCAAGCTTTATGGGCGCTCCTCCGTTTGCGCCTGATCACCATGACTTGGAATTCCGCTGGGGCTCTACGATTTCGGTAGATTGGGTTGAGACAAGTACCCCGATTGTGAAAAGCGCTGGAGCCCGTATCAGGCATCATCTGGTCCCGGGATATGAGCAGCGCCATGGGAGCGGTCCGCCGCGCCTTGGCTTTGATACTGGTGGTACTGGGTACTCTGTTGTTCGTTTGGAGCGACCAGCGATATGAAAGCGGCCTACGGGCTGCTTTTTTGTTTTTGGAGGTAAGAACGCACCCATTGGATGCAGGGTTTTTCGACCAAAAACCAGGATAGCGCGGCCAGCAAGGTGGCGCCAATGACCATAACCAATAAATAGTGTGGGAAAAGATAGGTATCCGCATCCTGTACGAACGTCGTCTTGGCAAACCACCGCGCTACCGGCAAGTGCCAAAGATAGATACCGTAACTTATAACCCCGAGTTGGAATAAAAAGCGGTTTGCGAAGACTTTGTTAAGTAGCGGATGCTCTAGCCCGGCAAAGAAGATCAGTATGCTGAATCCGAGGCATAACATCGGCGTCCAGATGTAGCTGATGAGATGGTCAGTCCGGTAAAGCCAATAGATGTAGTCTAACCAGTAGACCATGGCGATGATCAATATTGACGCGGCTACAATTAGCAATCCGCTGTATCTCATGACCGCTGACTTTAGCTGCAGTGAACTATTTTCATAGTTTGCGAAGACGTACGCGCAAATCATACCCATCGCGAAAGAGTCGATGGAGCCCGGTAACTGAGAGAACCACAAAACTTTTGTATCCATCGGCGCGGTCTGTATCACCTGATATCGCCAGCCCAGCATAACCAGTCCAAGCACGAGGAATACCTTCCAGCGATTCTTGCCCAGTGCGACAGGGGCTAGGAATGGCAGGGCAAGGTAGAACGACAACTCGACGGGTAGTGTCCACCAGACCCCATTAATGGAGTTGCGCAATCCATACCCTAAAGGCTCCGGCATAAAGTTCATGGACAGCAAGTGAAATATAGCAGCGCTGTCTGTGGGCACTGATAGGTCAATCCATGAAGCGATTAATAGCAAAATCAACAATTGCAGGTAATAAGCGGGGAATACGCGCACCCATCGTTTGAGGAAAAAGCTGCGCTTGTCAGCCATCGTCGCCGCGTCAATGAGGCTGGCCCTGGCCAGTGGCAGTGTGAGTAGAAAAGCGGAGAGCGCGAAGAAGACTTGGACGCCAGCCCAGCCAACGCCGAATATCGGATGAAATTCAACTAAGCCGAGAACGGGCAGTTGCAAGACCAGTTCGGCGGGACCCGCGGCTTCCCATGCGTGGTAGGACAACACCCATAGAGCCGCAAAGCCGCGCAGCCCCGTCAACGCGGGGTAGCGATGCTCTGAAGCTGACTCGGGGCTATTCATGGGCAAGCCTGCATGCGGTTCCGTTACTGAAGGCGAGGCGTCGTGGCCGATTGCGCGTCGGTCTATCTCGCGGATGAGTAAGCCCTTAACATACAAGGTTTGTTATGAAATAGCAGGTAGGTCGTGCCGCACCGTCCTCGAAACATACCGCAATGCCTATTGAGAGTGTGGTTGGCATTCTTTTTTTTATTGCCAGTCGGGGGGGCGGCCAAAAGTCTTGTCCTAGTATCTATTGATGGCTTCCGCTGGGATTTTTTGGATCGCTCAGAGGCCCAAAAAATGAGGGCGCTGGCAGACGAGGGCGTCCGCGTCACGCAGTTGCGCACTGTTTACCCCTCAAAAACCTTCCCGGGGCACTTGTCACTGGCGACGGGGCTCAGGCCTACAGAGCACGGCATTGTCGATAACTACTTTTGCCGCAATGATCGACCCGATTGTTACAACATGGGCAATGGCCGTAAGGATCCGTCGTGGCTGGCAGGTGTGCCCCTGTGGACGCTGGTTGAGCAACAGGGCGGGCGCGCGTCGACCTTCTTCTGGCCGGAGTCTGACGCCCCCTTTGCCAATACCTTGCCTACGGATTACCGCGCTTATGATGGGCGCATCTCGCATCAGAACCGCGTAGAGCAGGCCATCGAATGGTTATTGTTACCCGAGACCGAGCGCCCCGACCTGATCACGCTGTATTTCTCCGCGGTGGATTCGGCGGGCCACACCCACGGGCCCGATGCCTCGGAGACACTAGCGGCGATTCGTGATGTGGATCAGTGGATTGAGGTGCTGTGGCAGGCCATCGAAACGCTCAATGATGAGGGCGCGAAAATCAACCTCATGCTCGTTTCGGACCACGGCATGGCCCTTGTCGACCCGACGCGCTTCATCGATACCAACACACTGCCCCGGCCGCGAGGGTTCAAGCGGGTCAACGGCAGTACCCGGGTCATGTATTACCGGCGCGATGCGGATGCCGATGTCGATGCGCTGATCAAGAGGCTCGATGCCGCCAGTGAAGGTCGGTTCTGGCGCGTCCCGGGAGAGGTCCTCGCCGACAGGCATTATGTCGATCACCCTACCGTCGCGGAGGTCATCATTGAGACGGATCCGCCGCGCATGTTCCGCCGTGGCGGGGGAGAGGGCGCCGATTTGCACGGGATGCATGGCTATCCCCCCGAGATTGAGGATATGGCGGCTTTTTTGGTGGCTGTGGGGCCGGATTTTCGCGCTGGGGTGGTGATCCCCGAGGCCCACCAGCTCGATGTTTATCCCGTAGCGGCATCGCTACTCGGGCTGATGGTGCCGGATAACCTCGCGAGCGACGGTGGGGTATTACGGCAAGCGTTACGTAGCGTAGAGCGGGAATAATCCGACCTGACGGGCGCGGCGCGGACGACCGCGATATAATTCATCCATTGTGTTTTTGAGTGACGATCATGTCGCGAGACGATCTCAACGATATTCCCTCTTTTGCCGCAAACCGTGACGAGGCGGTGAGTTCTGCGCCCCGCGGTGCGATTCCCGCCCGGCCCCCTCGGGGCGAGACCACCATGGGCCTGACGGCGCGCTTGGTGCTGACCATTGCGCTGGCGGTTGCCGCCATTGCCTGCGCCTGGGCCTGGCAGCTGCAGACCGCACTCGATACGGCACAAACCCAACAAAAAGCAACCCAGGCGCGCGTAGCCGATCTTGAGGCGCTGCTATCCGATACCGACGAGACGGTGAATAAATCCGCGGCGGCGATGGGTGCGCAACTACGGTTATTGGATACCGAAGTGCGTAAGTTGTGGGATGCCCGCAAGGTCAGCAATGCGTCACTCACCCGGCTCGATAAGAACACCGTCACGCAGGAAAAGCAGATTACCGGGCTCAATAACACCACCAAGCAGCAACAAGAGCAGCTGCAAACCATGAAAACGGAGCTGTCCGCATTGACTGCGGTGGCGGGTGATCTTAAGCGGCTCGCAGCTTCTGCGCAGCAGGCGCAGACGGACGTCGAGCGCCTTGCAGACGGGCTTAACAAGGCTAATTTGGAGCGCGCGGCGCTGCGTAAACAGGTTGAGAGCAATGCCGAGTGGATCGAATCGATTAACGCCTTCAGGCGGCAGGTCAACGCCAGTATCGCCAAGTTGGAAGCGGATTTGGCGGCCGCCAACGGGGCGTCAATGCAGTAATGCGTAGGTTGAAATCAGGATCGTAACGGACAGTCGATATGGCGGTAATCAAGGAACAGGATCTGATCGATAGCGTCGCCGACGCGCTGCAGTTTATTTCCTACTATCACCCGCTCGATTTCGTCCAAGCGGTGCATCGCGCCTGGGAGATGGAGCTTAATCCTGCCGCCAAGGATGCGATGGCCCAGATCCTGATTAACTCCCGGATGTGCGCCATGGGGCATCGGCCGATTTGTCAGGACACGGGGATCGTCACGGTCTTTATCGAAGTCGGCATGGCCGTCCAATGGCAGGCAGAGCGCTCATTAGAAGAGATGATCAATGAGGGCGTGCGGCGTGCTTACAACCATCCTGATAACAAGCTGCGCGCGTCGATCCTCGAGGATCCCGCGGGCGCCCGCCGCAATACGCGCGACAATACCCCCGCGGTTATTCACACGCGTTTGGTGCCGGGCGATACGGTCAGCGTGCACGTGGCCGCCAAAGGCGGTGGCTCAGAGAACAAATCAAAGCTGGTGATGCTCAACCCTTCCGACAGTATTGTCGACTGGGTGGTGAAGACGCTCCCAACGATGGGCGCGGGTTGGTGCCCACCGGGTATTTTGGGCATCGGTATCGGCGGCACCGCTGAAAAAGCGATGGTGCTCGCCAAGGAATCGCTGATGGCGCCCGTGGATATCCACGAGCTGCGCGCGCGGGGTCCGCAAAATCGGATTGAGGAGTTGCGTCTGGAGATCATGGATGCCGCCAATCGCACCGGTATCGGCGCGCAGGGCTTGGGCGGTCTGACGACAGTACTCGACGTCAAAATCAAGGACTATCCCACCCATGCGGCGTCACTCCCCGTGGCGATGATTCCCAATTGCGCGGCGACTCGACACGCGCACTTCACCTTGACGGGTGATGGCCCGGCGCTGCAAACGCCGCCGGATCTCGATCAGTGGCCGGATATCAGCTGGGAGCCGGGTGAGTCGGTCCGCAGGGTGAATCTAGATACGGTGACCCGCGAAGATATTCATTCGTGGACGCCGGGTGAAACGCTGTTGCTGTCGGGCACCATGTTGACCGGTCGCGATGCGGCGCATAAGCGTATGACCCAAATGCTTGAGCAGGGTGAGTCATTGCCCGTGGATTTACGCGGTAAGTTCATTTACTACGTCGGTCCGGTTGACCCCGTGCGCGATGAGGCAGTGGGTCCCGCGGGCCCCACCACGGCCACCCGGATGGACAAGTTCACCGATTATATCCTCGAGCAGACCGGGTTGGCGGGCATGATAGGTAAAGCGGAGCGCGGCCCGGTGGCGGTAGAGGCGATCAAAAAGCACGGCGCCGTGTATCTAATGGCCGTGGGTGGCGCCGCTTACCTCGTTTCCAAAGCCGTCACCAAAGCGGAAGTCGTGGCCTTTGAAGATCTGGGCATGGAGGCAATCTACGCCTTCACGGTCGAGGACATGCCGGTCAGCGTGGCGGTGGATAGCCTCGGTGAATCTGTGCATGTTACCGGCCCCAAGATCTGGAAAGCTCAGATTGAAGAGCAGGCGCTTGAGCTCATCTGAGACGTTTTATTGGCACGATTACGAAACCTCGGGCGCCGACCCGACGCGAGACCGACCCTGGCAATTTGCCGGCATCCGCACTGACTGTGACTTCACGCCCATTGGTGAGCCACTCACTCTCTATGCACGGCCCACGCCCGATCGACTCCCGCATCCGGCGGCGATTCGCGTTACCGGTATTACGCCGCAACTCGCGACTGACAAGGGCCTGCCCGAAGCGGCCTTTATGGCGCAGATACACGCAGAGCTCGCGCGCCCCAATACCTGTGGCATTGGTTACAACTCGATCCGATTCGATGACGAGGTCACGCGTTTCTCGCTGTGGCGTAATTTACGCGACCCCTACGCTCGCGAGTGGCAAAACGGCAACAGCCGGTGGGATTTGCTCGATGTCACGCGCGCCTACTATGCACTCAGCCCCGAAGGGATTCATTGGCCGCTGCGAGATGATGGTCAAGTCAGCTTCCGGCTCGAGGATCTCACGGCCAGTAATGGCATTGAACACGGCGCGGCGCATGACGCGCTCGCCGATGTGTTAGCCACTATCGCACTGGCAAAAATACTCAAGCTGGCGAACCCCGAACTTTTCAATACGCTCTACCGACAGCGTGGGAAGCGCGCTGTAACTGGCTTAATCGACGTGCAGCAACTCACACCGCTGGTGCATGTTTCCGGTATGTATGGCGCCGCGCGACACAACCTGGCCGTTATCGCGCCGGTTGCCTGGCACCCCGATAATGCCAGTGAAGTGATTTGTGTTGACCTCGCGCACGCTCAGGACTTTCTGGATCTCGATCCCGAGACGCTGAAGGCCCGGTTGTTCTCGCCCAGCGCGGATCTTCCCGAGGGCGTTGAGCGACCGCCGCTCAAGACCATTCGCCTTAATCGCGCGCCGGTTTTGTTGCCCGTGCAGAGGGTGGCCGGTCCGGTGGCCGAGCGCCTTCAGCTGGATGGTGATCGGCATCGCGCCAATCTAGCCCATTTGCGCGAGCGGAAGGCGGCCGATCGCGACGCGTTTACCCATCAGTTCCAGCAGGTTTGGCAGGGGAGGGACTTTGCAACCAAGACGGATCCCGATCACATGCTCTATGACGGCTTTGTGAGCGATGCTGATCGGAGCCTTTGCGAGCAAGTGATCGCCGCTGACCCCGCCGCGCTTGCTGCGCAGTCATTTCCCTTTGCCGACGCACGCTTGCCCGAGTTGCTATTTCGTTATCGCGCGCGCAATTATCCCGAGACTCTGTCCGGTGAAGAGGCTGCCGAATGGCGAGCCCACTGCGAAAGTGAGTGGCGCGAGGGGGACTTTACTTTGCCGCAGTTCCGACAGGCCCTTGCGGAGGAACGAGCCAACCCCATGATGACCCAGGAGACGCGCAGCGCGCTGGATCACCTCGAGGCTTGGGTGGCTGCGCTGTCGGCGGAGGGATGAACGAGGCTACAATGCGCGTCAGAGAGGGAAAGCGTCACGACATTACCAGAGCCGGCGGTGTGCTTGACCCACAAGTGACCCCGGCGAGTAGCCCTGAGAGGCCCCGAGATCGGAGCGCGTATCGTGCAATTTGCAGGTAGTCATGTCCTCAGTATTGGCCAGTTCGAGCGGAGCGACGTCGAGCAGTTGTTCACCGTCGCGGATCGGATGCGGCCCTACGCCCACCGCGAGCGGATTACCCGAGTACTGGAAGGCGCGATTTTGGGCTCGATGTTCTTTGAGCCCTCAACCCGTACCCGCATCAGTTTTGGCAGTGCGTTTAATCTTTTGGGCGGAGAAGTGCGCGAAACCACCGGCTTTGAACACTCAGCCATCGCCAAGGGCGAGTCGCTTTACGACACCGCGCGCGTGCTAAGTGGTTACTCCGACATCATTGTGATGCGGCACCCTGAAGACGGTTCAGTCTCGGAGTTTGCCGCCGCCAGTCGCGTTCCCGTGATCAACGGGGGTGATGGTGCCAACGAGCACCCGAGTCAGGCCCTGCTGGATCTCTTTACGATCCGATCTGAGCTCGTCGGCCGGGATCGTGGGCTCGACGGCTTGCGTATCGCTATGGTCGGTGATCTCCGCTACGGTCGGACGGTGCACTCGCTGTCGAAACTGCTGTCATTATTTAAGAATCTCCGCGTCAGTTTGGTCTCTCCCGATGCGCTGAAGATGCCTGCTGAGGTGGTCGAGGGTTTACGCGCCGCGGGGCATGAGGTTCTGGAAACGGATTCGCTGGAGCAAGGGATCGCCGGCGTAGATATTGTCTACAGCACGCGGATTCAAGAGGAGCGGTTTGCGAGCCGCGAAGAGGCGGATCTGTACCGGGGTCGCTTCCGCCTCAACCAAAGCGTCTACACAGCCAATTGCGAGCCGAATACCGTCATCATGCATCCGCTCCCCCGAGATTCTCGCGAGGGCGCGCGGGAGCTCGATATCGACCTCAACGATAATCCCAATCTGGCGATATTCCGCCAAAGCGACAACGGGGTATTGGTGCGCATGGCATTGTTTGCCTTGATACTCGACGTTGCGGATCGGGTGGACGAGCACGCCTCCCCCGTCGGCTGGTATACGGAGCGTCGGTTTTGACCCGGTTTCGGCTCCGCTATGGGGCCGAGGATGTCGAAGTGCAAGGCCGGGAAATCAGCTTTGCGGGTTATTTCTCGTTAGAGACCCTGACCGTCCGCCATCGCTGCTTTGCTGGCGGATGGTCAGCACCCATGCGTCGAGAGATCTTCCAGCGCGGCGATGCGGTGGGCGTCCTGCCCTGGGATCCGGTCTCGGATACCGTGATATTGATCGAGCAATTTCGCATTGGTGCACTGCGCGACGATGACAGCCCCTGGATGCTGGAATTGATTGCGGGCATCGTTGAGCCGGGCGAGAGCGACACCCTCCTGGCGCATCGGGAGGCCGAAGAGGAGGCCGGTTGTCAGCTGGGTCGCCTCGAATCCATCGCCGCGTTTTATCCGAGTGCCGGCGCCTGCTCGGAGCAGATCCGTTTGTTTATCGGTGAGACGTTAACAGCACAGCCCGGCACGGTTCAGGGTCTGGCAAGTGAGCACGAGGATATTCTGGTGCACCAACTACCGCGGGCAGAGGCTTTGGCGATGCTGGATCGCGGTGAGATCAATAATGGCCATACGCTGATTGCGTTGCAGTGGCTCGCGCGCCACGCAGATGCACTCGGGACGCGTTGGGCAACGACGCACGGCGAAGCTGATGACTGACACGCAGCAGTCCAATATGACTACCCCCGGTGATGATTCACCCGCCTTAGTGCGCTCGAGCGCGGTGGTTGGCAGTGCGACGCTGTTGTCTCGCGTGCTGGGTTTGCTGCGCGACGTGGTGCTGGCGAATCTGATTGGGGCTAATAGCAACGCGGATGCCTTCTTCGTCGCCTTTAAGATCCCTAATTTTTTACGCCGCTTGTTTGCAGAGGGTGCATTTGCGCAAGCCTTTGTGCCAGTACTGGCGGATACCCGAGAGAAGGGCGGGGGCGCGGCAGTTCGAGCGCTTATCGATCGGGTAGCGGGAGTGCTCGGCGGCACCCTATTGCTGCTAACCACACTCACCATTCTCGCTTCGCCGCTGGTCGCCACGGTATTCGCGCCCGGCTTTTTGCGTGACCCCGCCAAGCTCGCGCTGACCAGCGACCTCATTAAAATCACGTTCCCCTATTTGTTGCTGATTTCCCTGACTGGATTCGCCGGCGCGATTCTCAATAGTTACCAGCGCTTCGCGGTTCCGGCACTGACCCCGGTATTGCTCAACTTATCGCTGATCGCGGCGGCAGTCTGGCTGGCGCCAGGGTTCGAAGAGCCGGTTGTCGCATTGGCGCTCGGGGTGTTGGTGGCGGGCTTTGCCCAGCTCCTCTTTCAGGTGCCGGCGCTGGCGGGGCTGGGGTTGGTGCCGCGACCGCGCTGGGAGCCACGGCATGACGGCGTCAAACGCATTCTCACGCTGATGATTCCGGCGCTTTTTGGCGTGTCAGTGAGCCAGGTCAATCTGTTACTGGATACGGTGCTAGCATCGCTGCTACCCAGCGGGAGTGTGTCCTGGCTGTATTATTCCGACCGCTTGACTGAGCTCCCCCTGGGCGTATTTGCCATCGCGATCGCCACGGTGATATTGCCCACGCTTTCCGGGCAGCGCGCGCGCGCTGACGATCCGGCTTTTGCCGACACCATTGCATGGGCGATTCGCAGCGTGTTGCTCATCGCGATTCCCGCGACGCTGGCTTTGGCGGTCTTGGCAGAGCCAGTGTTGGCGACGTTGTTCCAATACGGCGAATTCAGCGCCAGAGACCGAATGATGGCCGCCGCCAGCCTCCGTGCTTATACACTGGGTCTGGGCGCCTTTATGCTGGTCAAAGTACTCGCGCCTGGCTTTTACGCTCGTGAGGATATGAAAACCCCGGTGCGCATCGGCATCATGGCGATGGTCGCCAACATGCTACTCAACGTCGCGTTGGTGTTTCCCCTGATGTGGTGGTTCAACTTGGGGCATGTGGGTCTGGCCCTCGCCACCAGTCTCTCGGCATGGCTCAACGCGCTGTTGCTGTATCGCGGTCTGCGCCGAGAGGCGGTGTTGGTGGAGCACGTGATTCCCGGCGGATGGGTTTTGAAGCTGGGTCTGGCAACTACGGCCATGGTGATTGCGCTGATTTGGTGGATGCCGGATACCGCCCTCTGGGCGAGTTGGGAATGGCACCTCCGCGCGGCGCGTCTAATGGGTTTGTGTGTGGGCGGTCTCGGGGTATTCCTCGCGGCGCTCTGGAGCCTTGGCGTGCGCCCGGCGGATCTGCGGCGCTAGCCCCACGACCCACGCGCGTTCTGCGCTCGCACCTCGGCTGATCTGCAGGGTGCTGACCGGTATACTGTGGCTTTCGTCGGTCAGGAAGCGATGCGGGGATGGAGCTCATCCGCGGCAGACACAGTTTGCGAGTGCAGCATCGTGGCAGTGCCGTCACGATCGGTGCCTTCGATGGCGTTCATCTCGGCCATCAAGCCGTACTTGCGCATCTCAAGGCCGAGGCTGACAAGCTGGGTGTCGCCACCACGGTGGTCACCTTCGAACCGCTGCCGCGGGAGGTCTTGCGCCCGCTCGAGGCGCCGCCACGCATCACGACGCTGCGCGATAAATGGCCGCTGTTGGAGGCTTGTGGGGTGGATCAAGTGTTGTGTCTCCCCTTTAACGAACGCCTGCGGCAGTTGAGCGCGCGGGCGTTTGTCGAACAGGTGTTTGTGGAAGGGCTGGGCGTCCGTTATTTGGCATTTGGCGATGATTTTCGCTTTGGCAATCGGCGAGAGGGCGACCTGGAATATGTCCGCGCACTGGCGGATGAATTTGGCTATGCTGTCGCTCCGACGCCGACCTATGAGCTGGCGGGGGCACGCGTCAGCAGTACACGGATTCGTGCCGCGCTGCACGAAGCTGATTTTAGCGCTGCCGCAGATTTGCTGGGGCGACCGTTCGAGATGGCGGGGCGGGTGCAGCATGGTCAAAAGTTGGGCCGACAACTCGATACACCCACGGCCAATATCGCGCTCCACCGGATACGTTCGCCGCTTCACGGCGTCTATGTGGTCAAGGTGTATGGCGCGCATCTAGAGGGCGCACACGGCGTCGCGAATGTCGGCGTTAAGCCGACGATTGGGGAAAGCCTTGAGGCGACTCTCGAAGTGCATGTGCTGTACGGAGCACCGGATTTGTACGGTGAGCGCTTGACCGTGCGGTTTCTTCATAAACTGCGCGAAGAACAGAAATTCCCGTCGTTGGACGCCCTCAAATCGGGCATAGCGGCAGATAAGGCGGCTGCGAGGCAGTGGCTGGTAGACAACGGATAAACCATGAGTGACTACAAAAGCACCTTGAACCTGCCGGAGACGGATTTCCCAATGAAGGCGAATCTGGCACAACGCGAGCCGGATCGCCTGCGAGCGTGGGCGGATATGAACCTGTACGCCCAGATGCGGGCGGCGGGGGAGGGTAAGCCGACGTTTATCCTCCACGACGGCCCTCCCTATGCCAACGGCGAGCTCCACGTCGGGCATGCGATCAACAAGATCCTCAAGGACATCATCGTTAAATCCAAAACCCTGTCGGGCTTCAACGCGCCCTATGTGCCCGGCTGGGATTGCCACGGACTGCCGATCGAGCTCAATGTCGAGAAGAAGGTCGGAAAGCCCGGGCAAAAAGTGACGGCCGCGGAGTTTCGCCAGCATTGTCGCGACTACGCCAGTAAGCAGGTCGAAGCCCAGAAGGCAGATTTTGTCCGCATGGGTGTCTTTGGCGATTGGGACAACCCCTACCTGACCATGGATTTTCAGTTCGAGGCGAACATTGTTCGGGCGCTCGCAAAGATTGTTGATCGGGGACATTTGCATCGAGGGTTCAAACCGGTGCACTGGTGCCTCGATTGTGGCTCGGCGTTGGCCGAGGCGGAGGTCGAATATCAAGACAAACGCTCCTCTGCCGTCGATGTGGCGTTTCCCTTTATCGATGTCGTCGAGGCGGCAAAAAGACTGAATTGCGAGGGGCTTCAACAGCTCGATCTCGCGATTTGGACCACGACGCCCTGGACACTGCCCGCTAACCGCGCTGTCGCACTGGCGGCAGATCTGGACTATGTCGTTATTCGACTCGGCGAGCGCGGGGTTTTGGTCGCGGAGGCCTTGGCGGAATCCTGTGCGGCGCGTTTCGGCGGAGAGGCGGTCGAAGTGGTCGGACGTGCAACGGGTGCCAACCTCGAGGGTTTGATGTTGCAGCCGCCTTTCAGTGAGGCGCCCGTCCCCATTGTGTTGGGTGATCACGTGACCACGGAAACGGGTACGGGTTGCGTGCATACAGCCCCCGCGCACGGGCTGGAGGACTTCGAGATGGGTCGGCGTTACGATCTGGAGGTCTACAATCCGGTGGGGGGTAATGGCGTCTATCACCCGGATACACCGGTGTTTGCCGGTCAGCATATCTTCAAGGCCAATGACGACATCGTTGCGGCGCTTGCCGATCGCGGTGTGCTCTTGTGCCATCAGCCCTTTCAGCACAGTTATCCACACTGTTGGCGACACAAAACGCCGATTATCTTTCGGGCGACGCCGCAGTGGTTTATCAGCATGACCGGCAACGGATTGCTGGCGGCCGCCAAAGGCGCGGTCGAGGGTGTGCATTGGGTGCCCGAGTGGGGTCGCGCCCGCATCGACAGTATGCTCGCCGAGAGACCGGACTGGTGTATCTCGCGCCAGCGTACTTGGGGAGTACCCATTGCGCTTTTTGTCCACAAGGTTACGGGAGAGATTCACCCGGATACGCAAGCACTCATGGAATCCGTTGCGGCGCGTATCGAGGGCAGGGGTATCGAGGCTTGGTTTGAACTCGATCCCCAAGAACTGTTGGGCGAGGACGCGGCGGTCTATGACAAGGTCACCGATACGCTCGATGTTTGGTTTGATTCGGGTGTTACCCACGACTGCGTGCTGCGGCAGCGCGATGGCCTGAGCTGGCCAGCCGATTTGTACCTCGAGGGCTCCGATCAGCATCGTGGCTGGTTCCAGTCATCTTTGCTGACCGCGATTGGTGCCCACAATGCTGCGCCATACCGCAGTGTCCTGACCCATGGCTTCACCGTCGATGGTGAGGGCCGCAAAATGTCCAAGTCACTGGGCAATATCATTCCGGCAAACAAAGCCATGCAGGATCTCGGCGCAGATGTGCTGAGGTTGTATGTTTCCGCTGCGGATTATCGTAATGAAATCTCGGCCTCTGACGAGATTTTCAAGCGCACTGCCGATGCCTATCGGCGTATTCGCAACACTGCGCGCTTTCTGCTCGCGAATCTGGCGGGCTTTGATCCGATCAAAGATGCCCTGCCGCTTCAGGATTTACTGCCGCTGGACCGATGGATTATCGGGCAGGCGCATGACCTGCAAACCGCAGTGCGCGCGGCTTATGGCGAGTACCAGTTTCACCATGTTTATCATCGGGTGCACAATTTCTGCAGTGGTGAATTGGGGGGGTTCTATCTCGACATTATTAAGGACCGTCAATACACCACCGGTGCCGATTCTCTGGCGCGCCGCTCAGCGCAAACGAGTCTATATCATCTCGCCGAGGCGTTATGTCGCTGGATCGCGCCCATTCTGAGTTTCACCGCTGAAGAAATTTGGGAAAACATGCCGGGCCCGCGCACGGCATCGGTGTTTCTAACCGAGTGGTATGACGCGTTACCGCCGCCTGAGCAAGACGGAACACTCAATAGCGCCTTCTGGGGCGAGATGATGGTGGTTCGCCAGCAAGTGAACAAAGCGCTGGAGTTGGCGCGTGAGCAGGGCGCCTTGCGAGGGTCCCTCGACGCCGCGGTGACTTTGTATGCAGCGCCTGAGCTCGCCGGCCAGCTGCGCAGTCTCGGTGATGAGCTGCGATTTGTACTGATTACATCAGAAGCGCAGGTCGCCGCTCTCGATGAAGCGCCCGCCGGGGCAATGATCGCTGAAGGTATCGACCTGCGGGTTGGGGTAGCCCCCGCCGCGGCTGAGAAGTGCGAGCGTTGCTGGCATCGTCGAGAGGACGTCGGAGACCATGATAATCACCCGACACTGTGTGGTCGCTGTATTACCAACATCGATGGCCCGGGTGAGGTGCGCCTGTTTGCCTGATCAGCCAACACGGCCGCTATGGCATCAGCCTTGGACTGCAGTGCTCGTGGCTGTGGTCGTAGTCGCGCTTGATCAATGGACCAAACAGATCGCGGTCGCCGAGCTGGCGTTTAGACGCCCCGAAGCGGTGACCACTTGGTTCGACTGGATGCTCACCTATAACACGGGCGCCGCATTTAGCTTTCTCGCTGACGCCGGCGGCTGGCAGCGATGGTTCCTTGCCCTTGTCGCGGCGGCGGTCAGTCTGTTCATTGTGGTTTGGTTGACCCGCCTAGCGCCGGGAGATCGTTCGTTGGTGTTGCCTTTGGGTTTGATTCTTGGCGGCGGTGTCGGCAATTTGATCGACCGGGTGTTACTGGGCCACGTGGTGGACTTTATATCGCTGCATTATCAGCAATGGTATTGGCCGGCTTTTAACCTAGCGGATTCCGCCATTACCCTGGGAGCGATTCTGTGGCTAGTCATCGCTTTTTTTGGGCGCGCTACCCTCGATGAGCAAGAGTCCGTATCCTGAGCCTATGAACCTCGAAATCGAAGCGAACACCCGCGTCACGCTGAATTTTGCCCTATTGCTGGAGTCTGGTGAGGAGGTGGACTCCAACTTTGGCAGCGATCCGGTCAGTTTCGTGATGGGAGACGGGTCGCTATTGCCGGGTTTTGAGCGCCGTTTGCTGGGTATGCGTGCGGGGGACGAAGCGGAATTCAGAATTCCGCCGGAGGAGGGTTTCGGGGATCCTCAGGACGACAATATTCAATCCATGCCGCGAGCAGATTTTGACAGCGATGCCCCGCTGGAGCCCGGGATGCTATTTTCCTTTGCCGATGCCGCGGGAGGGGAGGTGCCTGGCATGATCGCGGCGGTGAATGATGAGTCCGTGACGGTCGATTTCAATCACCCACTGTCCGGGCGTACTATTCACTTCAGGGTGCGTATCGCACGCGTTGAACCGGCGGAACTGCATTGATGGACATCGTACTGGCTAACCCCCGCGGTTTTTGTGCTGGCGTTGATCGGGCAATCGACATTGTGAACCGCGCGCTTGAGGTATTTGGGGGGCCGGTCTATGTACGCCATGAAGTCGTGCACAACCGCCACGTGGTCGATGATTTGAAAACGCGTGGCGCGGTCTTTGTCGATGAGCTCCACGAGGTGCCCGATGATGCGATTGTGATTTTCAGCGCTCATGGGGTGTCCCGAGCGGTACAGGATGAGGCTGAGGACCGCGGGCTCAAGGTCTTTGACGCCACGTGTCCACTGGTCACCAAAGTCCATGTGGAAGTTGCCGCCTTTAGTGCCGCGGGGCGCGAGTGTGTGTTGATTGGACACGCCGGTCACCCCGAAGTCGAGGGCACGATGGGCCGCTACGACACCAGCCAGGGCGGCGCTATTTACCTGGTTGAGGATGAGACGCAGGCTGCGGCGCTAGAAGTTCGTGATCCGTCTTCACTCGCCTTTGTGACCCAGACGACCTTGTCGGTCGATGACACCGCCAAGGTTATCGACGCGTTGCGCGACCGGTTCCCCGAGATTCAGGGGCCGCGCAAGGACGATATTTGTTACGCCACGCAAAATCGGCAGGATGCAGTGAAATCACTGGCTAACGAAGTGGATCTGGTGTTGGTGGTGGGTTCGACCAACTCTTCCAATTCCAATCGTTTACGTGAGCTCGCGGAGCGATGTGGGGCCAACGCTTATTTGATTGATGATGCCACGATGATCGATAGCGCCTGGTTGTCCGGCGCGCGGGCGGTCGGGGTGACGGCGGGCGCATCGGCGCCCGAGTTGCTGGTAAAGCAGGTGATCGATCGATTGCAGGCGCACGGTGGACTGGCGGTGCGCAATCTGGACGGTCGAGAGGAGAACATCACCTTTTCGTTACCGAAGGCGCTGCGTATCCCCTCGGTCACCATCGAAGACTGACTGCTCGAGTCAGTGTTGCCAGTGCGCACCCGCAGCGCGACCCTGTAGCCGCGTCTCCAGTGTCTCGATTGAGTCATTCCCCTTTGCCCAAGGATCTGTTGCCCGCGCCACTCACTTCGTAAGCTCCGGTCATGGTGACGCCTCGATATCGCCGCGCACGCGGTCTCACGCTACTCGAGTGCCTAATAACGCTGGCAATTCTGGCGGTTTTGATGGCAGTTGGGGTGCCCGCGTTTCATGATCAGCTAGCGGATGCCCGGGCGCGGGCGGCGGCGCATCAACTCTATAGCGCGCTGCAGTTCGCGCGGACCCGTGCGCTCCGGGAGGGCGTGCCCGTGACGGTCTGCCCCGTGTCAGCCACCGCAGGTGGTGCGGTCAAGTGTGGCGGAGATTTTGGCCAGAGCATTATGGCGTGGCGCGAGTCAGCGGACGCAGACCCGGTGCTGCGTATATGGACACCGCCTGAGGGGGTCGCGATACGCAATCGTGCCGGCACCGAGCGTGTTACGGGCAGTATCGAATGGGATGCCAATGGTTTGGGTCAACGGAATCTGACGCTGTCGGTCTGCGCGGTGGGCCGCAATTGGTCGGTGGTCGTGAACCGACTAGGAAGACCCCGCATCGCCAAAGATTGGGGGCACTGCCCTTCGTAAGCGAGGGCTAATCCTCGATACCGAGTTTCTTCAGTCGATAGCGTAGGCTCCTCAGCGTGATTCCCAGAGATTTGGCCGCTGACGTTCGATTCCAGCGGTGGGTTTGCAGAGCCTCTTCCAAAATGTTCCGCTCAATGCTGGCAAGGTGTGAATCGAGGTTTTCGGGTAGCCGGCCATCGCTAGTTCTCTTGTCAGAGTCCGCCTGTGAGACCGGATCTGCTAAACCTGCGTGTTCCGCGAGTATGGTGACTGAGCCAATCTCTATATCCGAAGCTTCGATACAGGTGCCATCAAGTAGTGCGCTCGCGCGCGCCAGAATGTTTTCCAGTTCGCGAATATTTCCGGGGAAGTCGTACTCTTTGAGCTTCTCGAGGGCTTCTGAACTGATTGTTAACCCTTTAATACCCGACGCTCCTCCTATCCGAGCTACCAAATGCTTCGCTATCAGAGGAATATCGTCAGGTCTGTCGCGCAGGGGTGGAACAAACAGGCCGATAACGTTGATGCGGTAGAAGAGATCATCTCTAAAGCGCCCAGCGCTCACCTCCGAGGAGAGGTTCTTGTGAGTCGCGCTGATGAGACGGACATCGAAGGAGATTTCACTTTCAGACCCTACCGGGCGGACGGTTTTCTCCTGAACCGCTCGGAGTAGTTTCACCTGCACAGGTAGCGGGAGATCACCTATTTCGTCGAGCAACAACGTGCCGCCACTGGCTGCTTGAAAAATCCCAATTTTCTCCGTGGCCGCTCCCGTAAAAGCACCTTTCCGGTGCCCAAAAAGTTCACTTTCGACCAATTCGGAGGGGATCGCCCCGCAATTGATGGCAAGAAATGGGCCATTGCTACGTGGGCCAGAGTTATGAATTTTTCTTGCGACAACCTCTTTGCCAACACCCGATTCGCCATGAATATGAATTGGCGCTTGGCTTCGTGCGACACGGCCGATGTCTTCTTTGAGAGCCTTTATTGCCGGCGTTTCACCAATTAAGGTCTCTTGTGTTGTCGCTTGGCTTGTCAGTGACGATAGCTTCAGTGCTTGAGTCACGATGTTGCGAAGGCGATCAAGTGCCACAGGTTTACTGACAAAGTCGAAGGCTCCCAATTTCAGTGCCTCGATAGCAGTATCTACATTGCCGTGAGCCGTCATCATCGCCACCGGGAGTCCTGGGTATTGCCTCTGAATGTCGGCAATGAGATCCAGCCCGTTGCCGTCCGGCAACTTCATATCTGTTAAACATAGTGAGGGCATGCTGCTTTTAAGTGACGCCCTCGCCTCAGCCAAGCTCGTCGCCGTTTCTGTATCGATATTCATTTTCGATAAGGTCATTTGTAGGAGTGTTAGCAGATCGGGTTCATCATCGACCAGCAATACCATGGCGCGTTTCATTGATCTGATTCCTTGATCGGAATGGTCACTCTAAATCGGGTCCAGCCCCCAAGCGTTTTATCATATGTAAGGTTTGCCCCATTGCTCGCGCACAGCTCTCTGCAAATGTACAGACCCAGCCCGCTTCCGGCTTGGGCGGTGGTAAAGAATGGTTCAAACAGTCTGGATACGTTTTGTTCGTCGACGCCGGCGCCAGAGTCGAGAACATCGATATACGCAAAGCGCCGAGTCGAATTTGTTGACAGTTTTAGCAACACTCTGCACTCATCTGTATTTTCCGCCGCGTGTCTTAAGGCGTTATCTAGCAGGTTAGTGAGGACGCGTCGGAGATTGCTCGGATCGAACGAGACTTTATCCACCGAGCCCTCCACAACATACTCCACATTAATCTCTGGCTCACAGCCGTACTCGTACTCCGGTATGAAAAGGCGAAGCCAAGCTTCTAAATCTATTGATTGAAGGTCAGTAGGGAGTCGTCTGCTCAGTTGCAGCACGTTTTCGATGATTGCGTTCACCCTTTGCGTGTTACTGATAATGATTTTCCATAAAGCCTCTTGCTCTGTCTTTTCTGTGACGGATTCCCTCATCAACTGAGAGGCATGGCTTATCGCTGCTAGCGGGTTTCTAATTTCGTGCGCGATGCTCGCAGTGAGTTTGCCAAGTGAATTTAGCTTCAGGTTTTG
>CAYQUE010000025.1:18609-25283 GCA_964420615.1 uncultured Alteromonadaceae bacterium
ATTCTGCACACCCCTGTCGTCATATGAGTGATTATTTGTTGATTCAGTTCTTCCAGTGAGGCTACTTGCGTTGAGGCGACTTCAGCTATCTTTTCCATCACTGACAAACGCTGGACAATTTTTTGAATGACCAACGAGATGAGGAAGATCATCGTCCCCAGTAGCGCGGCGGACAACAGTTCGTTGGTCGCGATGGTTCCGCGCTGTACGAGATAAGCGCTGTCAAAGAGCACGGCGATGGTGGCTATCGCAGCAACGCCGGTAACCGTCATGCTACTCGGGATCAAAACGGCGCCGGCGGCAGTTGTGACGAGATACAGAAGCTTTAACCCGGCGTTGAGTTCAGACCCATACTGAACAAAAAACGTAATTACGACGAGATCAAATAGGATAACTGCGGTAGCGCCATCCGGATGATTTGCCAAGGTGGGGCCAAGCGCTCCGACGGCCATTGTGCTCAAGAGCCAACAGCCCGCCACCCAGCCGATCTCTGACTGGAATCCGCGCATGTCCAAAAGGCCGATATGGTGCGCTACGGCAAGGCCGAGTAGTATTAGGCTGACAGTTAGCCGGTAACTGTTGTACACGAGCAGCAGCTTCGCCAATTCTTCGCCGGCTCGTCTTTGGGGATAGACTCCATGCGAGTTTGCTGCCCCTTGGGTTGTAACATCGATAGTCATAGTGACGACTATATCAGTCAGGACCTAAAATTCGATTATTCAGGTGATGCGGACATTTGTCTCTGGTTATGGCCTGTGCTCGTGAGGAATGTGAGCGTATCGGACGTGGTTCGTGGGAGTAACCGATGAAAATCTGTATGGCACAGATCAATACGCTGGTAGGCGATATTGAAGGCAACGCGCAACGCGTCGCGGACATCTGTGCGCAACAATTCGCTGCAGGCGTGCAGATGGTGGTTTTTCCGGAGCTGACGTTGACCGGCTATCCACCCGAGGATCTATTGCTACGCGCAGATCTCATTGCACGCGCGGAGTCAGCACTACAGCGCCTCCGCCGAGAGCTCCCGGCGTCTCTGGCGGTCGTGGTGGGATATCCGCGAGCCGAGGGGGCACAGCTTTTTAACAGCGCCGCAGTGATTCGGGGTGGTGAGCAAGTCGCGACCTACGACAAGCAGCGTTTGCCGAATTATCAGGTGTTTGACGAGAAGCGGTATTTCGAGGCGGGCAATGCCTCCTGCGTATTTACGCTTGAGGGTATGCGCTTTGGTCTGACCATTTGCGAGGATATCTGGCACCCCGACCCAGCGGCCAGCGCGCGCGCGGCCGGGGCACAGGTGCTGATTAATCTTAACGCGTCCCCCTTTCATCGCGGCAAGCAGGCTGAGCGCATCGCTTTGGTATCTGACCGCGGTCGTTCACTGCAAATACCCGTGCTATATGTGAATCAGGTCGGTGGCCAGGATGAGTTGGTTTTTGACGGTGGCTCCTTCGCGGTCGACGCGGCGGGTGCGGTACAAACGCTCGCCACCACCTGTGAAGAGACATTTTTAATTGCCGAGATTGACGCGGAGGGTGCGCTGGTGGCCGGTGAGATGGCCAACCCGGTGGGTGATCTCGAGGCGGTCTGGCAGGCCCTGGTGCTGGGGATGCGTGATTACGTCGATAAAAATGGTTTTCCCGGTGTGGTGTTGGGGTTATCCGGGGGTATCGATTCCGCGGTGACGCTCGCGGTGGCGGTCGATGCGCTGGGCGCAGATCGCGTCGAAGCGATCATGATGCCTTTTCGCTACACCGCTTCGATGAGTATTGAGGATGCCGAGACCCAGGCGCGGACTCTGGGTGTGCGGTTCAGTAACCTCTCGATAGAGCCTCTCTACGAGGCCTTCATGGCGACGCTGGCTGACGAATTCGCGGGGCTGCCACCGAATATCACCGAGGAAAATCTCCAGGCGCGCTGTCGTGGCGTGTTACTGATGTCGATCTCCAATAAACGCAATTTATTGGTGCTGACCACAGGCAATAAAAGCGAGCTCGCCGTGGGGTACTCCACGCTCTATGGCGATATGGCCGGAGGATTCGACGTCTTAAAGGACTGTCCAAAAATGCTGGTCTACGCGCTGGCCCGTTATCGCAATACGATCAGTGCCTGCATTCCCGAGCGAGTCATCACGCGACCCCCATCGGCGGAACTCGCGCCCGACCAGAAAGACGAAGACAGCCTACCCCCCTATGAGATTCTCGATCAGATCATCGAGCGATATGTGGAGCAAGATGCCTCGCGCGAGGATCTGATTGCCGCAGGGTTCAAGCCCGAGGATGTGCAGCGGGTGGTGAGGCTCGTTGACCTGAACGAATACAAGCGCCGCCAAGCGCCTGTGGGCGTGCGTATTTCGAGGCGTGCTTTTGGGCGTGACCGGCGCTATCCCATTACCTGGGCGTGGCGGTCTCCCCAGTAATGCCTCAGGACTTAGGGCGGTAGTTAAACTGGGGCGGCTTAGGGGGATCAAAGAGCCCCAAGGTGGCCTGATTAATCCACGAACGCTGCAGGCCATCCATGGTGTAGACGCTGTCGAAGGTGCAGCCGTCGGTCAGGTTGGGGTGATCGGGGTAGTTCTGGCAGAGCACATCGATCGAATCTTCGGCGAGGTCTGTGATTCCCAGCAACAGATAAGCTTGCGCCATAATTGCCAGTCCATCCGCAACGCTGGGCGTTTGCTGCATGTGTTCGACGACATACTTGCCGCGGTTAAGTGCCGCCATGTAAGCGCCCCGTCGGAAATAGTAATTGGCTACATGGATCTCGTGCCGCGCGAGCATGTTGCGCATATGGATCATGCGTAACCGCGCGTCAGGCGCATAAGCGCTGTCGGGGTAGCGCGCGAGGAGCTGGGAGAACTCAGCGAACGCAACCCTGATGTGGCTCACGTCGCGTTTGGTGTCATCCGAGGGGATAAAGCGCGAGAAAAACCCGGGCTCAAGGTCATAGGCCGCCAAGCCCTTCATGTAAAACGCATAGTCTACATTGGGGTGTCGCGGGTGTAACCGAATAAAGCGGTTCGCGGCTTCGGTTGCTGCCTCAAACTCATACGCGCCGTAGTGCGCATAAATGAGCTCAAGCTGCGCTTGCTCGGCGTACCGCCCAAAGGGGTATCGGCTTTCCAGCATCTGCAGGCTGCGCACCGCCAGGCTGAAATTCTCGTTTTTCAGGTGCCGCTGGGCCTCGCGATACAGTTGTTGTTCGCCTGAATCGGCAACTAATTCGTCGTCGTCGCCAAACCACGAGCAACCCGCGGTCGATAACACCAACAAGATCAATAGCGCACGCGCCAGCTGTTGTGGGAGGGCCAAAATCCGATGTCCACCGTGGTACATTCCGGGACCGTAGTGTAAACGCAACCGTCCGGGAGTCACAGCGCTTGGAAGAGGAACTTTTTGACGCGGAGGATGTCCGCGTGGCGCCGGTCTCCGAGGCCCTGCATGGGGCGCGGCTGGATGCGGCGGCGGCGGTCCTGTTTGCGGAATACTCGAGAAGCCGGCTGTCGGAATGGATCAAAGCGGGGCGCTTGTTGCTAAACGGGGCTCAGGCAAAACCCCGCGATAAAGTGGTACTCGATGACCAGCTGCAGCTAAGCCCTGAAAGAGAGGACCGGGTTGAGTGGCTGCCCGAGGCGCTACCCCTCGATATTCTCTTTGAAGACGAGCATGTGCTGGTGCTCAATAAACCCGCTGGTCTGGTCGTGCACCCCGCGGCAGGGCACGCGAGCGGAACGCTGGTCAACCGGTTATTGGCTTACGCTCCGGAAATGGCCGCCTTACCCCGGGGCGGCATCGTGCATCGGCTGGATAAAGACACCTCGGGGATTATGTTGGCGGCACGCTCACCGCTGGCACACAAGTCACTCGTCGCTCAGTTGGCGGATCGATCCGTGAGTCGCGTTTATAGTGCGATTTGCCGCGGGACGTTCTCGGGCGGGGGGACCATCGATGCGCCCATTGGCCGGCATCCAACATCTCGCATCAAGATGGCCGTGGTGCCCGACGGTAAGCCTGCACTCACGCATTACCGCATCGCGCAGCGCTATGGTGCCCACACGCATCTCTCGGTGAGCCTTGAGTCGGGAAGAACTCATCAGATTCGGGTGCATCTGGCCTGGCGCAAGCATCCGTTGGTGGGTGACCCGCTCTATGGGGGTCGCGCCACCCGCCCGGCTGGCGCCAGCGATGCGTTGTTGCAAGCGCTGGAGGGTTTTCCCCGGCAGGCGCTGCACGCGCGTGAGCTGGCGTTTCAGCATCCCAATTCGGGGGCTCTGGTCCAATTAGCGACGCCGATCCCCGATGACATGAGCGCGCTGCTCGCCTGCTTGGAGGCGGAGGATCCCGCGTGAGCGGCGCACTGGAGCTCATGGCTCCCGATCTGGGTGTCGAGGGTGTCGCGGTGCGCGTGACCACCCGCTCGGGCGGCGTGAGTGATGCGCCCTTCAATACGCTGAATCTCGGGCTAAATGTGGGTGACGAGACTCAGCGAGTGCTGGAGAATCGGAGTCGGTTGCAGTCGGCCATTGGTTGCTCACCGATCCAGTGGTTGACGCAGGTACACGGTGTCGAGACAGTCGAAGCGAACGAGCACGACGGCACAACAATCGCGGACGCCCAGTGGACGAGTGCGTCGCGGCGGCCGTTGGCGGTGCTCACTGCCGATTGCCTGCCTGTTGTCATGGTATCGAGAGACGCCAGTTGCGTCGGCATCGCGCATGCGGGCTGGCGCGGGCTCGCCGGTGGCGTGTTGGAGTCTTTAGTGACGGCGATGCCGGTCCCGGCGTCAGCCCTCGTCGCTTGGCTGGGCCCGTCGATTAGCGCCGCAGCCTATGAGGTCGGACCCGAAGTGCGCGACGCGTTTGTCGCGCGTCTCGGGTGCGCGGCTCGGGATGGATTCACCCCATCTTCTGCACGCGAGGGGCACTGGATGGCGGATCTGCCGGCACTGGCGCGCGTTACACTGGCGCGGGCTGGCGTTGAGCGAGTGGGCGGGGGTGACGACTGCACCGTGGGATCGGCCACGCAGTTTTACTCTTATCGACGTGATGGCGCCGCGACCGGGCGGATGGCGACGCTCGTCTGGCGTGAATAAGACGCGGCACTCTCAAATGCGTCAGGTTGCCGAGCGCGGCGCCAATAACCCCACTTGAAAAGGGGGGATTGCACCCCATATCTCTTCTATGACGATGCTAACCCGCGCGATAGCGGGATCAAGGAGAGAGCAATGCGCATGGATAAGCTAACCCATTCTTTACAGGCGGCACTCGGTGACGCCCAGTCGCTCGCCCTTGGGCGCGACCATCCGACCATCGAACCCGCGCACATTTTAAAAGCGATGCTGGCAGCACCGGGCTCCCCTGCGCGCGCGCTGTTGCGCGCTGCGGGCGCCTCAACTGATCAGCTTGAGACAGTCACAGAGGCAGCGTTGGCGGGTTTGCCGACGGTATCTGGTGCGGCCGATATTGCCGTCAGCCCGGAAACACAGCGGCTGTTGAATCACGCCGACAAGTTATCGCAGCGGGCGGGGGATGCGTTTATATCGGTGGATGCCGTGCTGTTGGCGATGGTGGATAACAAGGCTACCGCCGCGCTATTCAAAGAGGTCGGCGTGACTCAGGCGGCGCTGGGTGGCGCGATTGAGGCTGCCCGGGGGGGTGACACGGTCAACAGCGCAGAATCCGAGGAGACACGGCAGGCACTGGAAAAATACACCGTCGATCTGACGGAGCGTGCCGCCGCTGGCAAACTTGATCCGGTGATCGGCCGGGACGAAGAGATTCGCCGCACGATACAGGTGCTGCAGCGACGCACAAAGAATAATCCGGTACTCATTGGCGAGCCGGGTGTGGGTAAGACCGCGATCATCGAGGGGCTGGCGCAGCGAGTGGTCAATGGCGAGGTCCCCGAGGGACTCAAGGACAAACGCATACTCGCCCTCGATTTGGGCGCGCTGCTTGCTGGGGCAAAATTCCGCGGTGACTTTGAGGAGCGTCTCAAGGCTGTTCTTAACGCGCTGACCAGGGAAGAGGGGCGCATCATCCTTTTCGTTGACGAGCTGCACACCATGGTGGGTGCGGGTAAGGCCGAGGGCTCGATGGATGCGGGCAACATGCTCAAGCCGGCACTGGCCCGGGGAGAGCTCCACTGCGTCGGCGCTACGACCCTCAATGAGTATCGCCAATACGTTGAGAAGGACGCGGCACTCGAGCGTCGGTTCCAAAAAGTACTGGTAGACGAGCCCAGCGAGGAAGACACCATCGCGATTCTGCGTGGCCTAAAGGAGCGCTATGAGGTGCACCACAGCGTGGATATTACTGATAGCGCCATTATTGCGGCGGCGAAGCTGAGCCAGCGCTATATCACCGACCGGCAGTTGCCCGATAAAGCGATTGACTTGATCGATGAGGCGGCGAGCCGTATCCGTATGGAAATCGACTCCAAACCCGAGTCGATGGATCGACTGGAGCGACGCCTGATTCAGCTCAAGATTGAACGCGAGGCAGTCAAAAAAGACGAGTCCGCCGCCGCGATAAAGGAGTTGGCGCAGCTGGATAGTCAGATCGAGGTGATCGAGCGCGAATACGCGGATCTCGAGGAAATCTGGTTGGCGGAAAAAGCGGCGGTCCAGGGTACCGCGCAAATCAAGGGCGAGATTGAGCAGGCCAAGCTCGATCTCGA